>DJGG01000259.1:922-10923 GCA_002432195.1 Desulfobacteraceae bacterium UBA5852 | reverse complement strand
CGGGGGATGGGAGGCGGCCGGGGCATGGGAGCCGGCGGCAGGGGGACCGCCGCAGCGGCTACCGTCGCCAATCCGCCCGGGGCCACAACCCCGGCGAATCCGGAGCTTCTCAGGCAAACGGCCGACCAATTGCGGCGACAACTCGAGGAGATTGAAAGCCAGATCGCCACGATGGGCAAGAAGCCCTGAAAAGGCTGCGGATTTCGGAGACGAAGCGGATGGACGATCCATTGGAAACCTTCATCGAGGGGCTGCAGCGGCAGATTTTCGAAGAGACCCGGGCGGCCTATGGCGATTTGGGGTTTGAGCGCTGGCGCCGGCCGCTCTACCGGGGCGCCCTGGCGGATGCCGATGGCCACGGGCGCCTGACCGGCACGTGCGGGGACACGATGGAGGTCTTCCTGAAATTCGACGGGGAGCGGGTCACGGCCGCTTCCTTCCTCACCGACGGGTGCGGGGCCAGCACGGTCTGCGGGTCCCTGGCGGCGGAAGCGGCCTTGGGCAGGACCCCGGAGGAGTTGGTGGAGATCACCGGGGACACCATCCTGGAGCGCCTGGGGGTTTTTCCCCAGGAGGATCGGCATTGCGCCTTTCTGGCCGCGGCAACGCTGCAAGCGGCGCTGGGCGATTACATGCGAAGGGCCCCGGGCGCTTCACCCCCTTAGTGGTCACGGCCATAACCAGGAGCGGCGCATGATCATCAGTGTAGCCAGCGGCAAAGGCGGAACGGGAAAGACCACGGTGGCCACCAACCTGGCGGTTTGCCTGTCCGGCGACGTCCAGCTGCTGGATTGCGATGTGGAGGAACCCAACGCCCATCTGTTCCTCCGCCCCGCGATCCAGCACGTGGAGACCGTCACGGCCTCGGTTCCCCTGGTGGACCTGGACAAGTGCACGTTTTGCGGCAATTGCGCCGAGATCTGCCAGTTCAAGGCCATCGTGGTGCTGGGGGGGGCCACGGTGCTGCCCTTCCACGAGCTCTGCCACAGTTGCGGGGGCTGCCTGCGGGTCTGCCCCGAAGGGGCCATCCGCGAAGGGGCCCGGGAGCTCGGCGTCATCGAGCGCGGCCGGCGCGACGGCCTGGAATTCGTGCACGGCCGCTTGCGGGTGGGGGAAGCCATGTCCCCACCGCTGATCCGCAAGGTGCGGGAAGCCGCGCGGCCGGGGGCCGTGACCGTCATCGACGCCCCGCCGGGCACCTCGTGCCCCGTGATCGCCGCCATGAAGGGGGTGGATTTCGTACTGCTGGTCACCGAACCGACGCCTTTCGGGCTCCACGACCTCACCCTCGCCGTGGGGGCCGTGCGCATCCTGGGGATTCCCTGCGGTCTGGTGATCAACCGCGCGGACATGGGGGATGCGCGCGTCCGGGACTATGCGGCCCGGGAGGACCTGCCCATCCTGATGGAAATTCCCTTCGACCGCCGCATCGCCGAGGCCTGCTCCCGGGGTGAGCTGCTCGTGGAGGTCATGCCCGCGTGGAAGGAGCGGTTTCTGGCGCTCTTTAAGGCTATCGAGGGCCGCCTGGCGCACGTCCGGGCCGAAAGGAAGGCCGCGTCATGAAAGAGTTGGTCGTGATCAGCGGGAAGGGCGGCACCGGCAAGACCAGCCTGCTGGCCGCCTTCGCCTGCCTGGCGAAGAACGCGGCGATCTGCGATGCCGACGTGGACGCGGCGGATCTGCACCTGATCCTGAATCCCCAGGTCCGTCAGCGCCAGGATTTCGTCTCCGGGCACAGCGCCGCAATCGATCCGGCCAAGTGCACCCGCTGCGGCCTCTGCCGGGAGTTGTGCCAATGGCAGGCCATTGACGAGGATTTCGTGGTGGATGCCATCGGCTGCGAGGGCTGCGGAGTCTGTTATTACTTCTGCCCGGAAAAAGCCATCGCCTTTCCCCCCAGCACCTGCGGCGAGTGGTTCCTGTCCGACACGCGCTTCGGGCCCATGGCCCACGCCCGGCTGGGGCTTGCGGAGGAGAACTCGGGGAAACTCGTGACCCTCATCCGCCAGGAAGGCAAAAAACTGGCGGAGGTGAACGGCTTGGGGCTTCTGCTCACCGACGGCCCCCCCGGAATCGGCTGCCCGGTGATCGCTTCCATGGGGGGGGCCTCGGCGGTGCTCATTGTGGCCGAACCCACGGTATCCGGGCGCCACGACATGGAGCGGGTGGTGCAACTGAGCGATTTCTTTAAGATCCCGGCCATGGTGTGCGTCAACAAGTTCGACATCAACCTCGACCAGACGCACGCCATCGAGGCCTATGCCCGGGAACGCCGCGTGACGGTCATGGGGCGGATTCCCTTCGACCCCGCTTTTACCGAGGCCATGGTGCAGGCCCAGACGATTTTCGAATACGACGGCATTGCCCCCGGCGCCCGGGCGCTCAAGACCATATGGAACCGTCTGACCTGGGAGCTCGGGATCTGAAAAGCCACGGGGCGCGGCCGGGAAGGTCCCGGCACGGCCCCTGGGCCCGGGAGGGTTTCGACCGGATCACTTCAGCGAAGGGATGGGGCCGATGAAAAAGGTGGCGATCGTGGGGTGCGGGGCTTACATGGACAGTGGGTACGGATGCCCGGGGGAATGGCGCTGCCTCAAGGCGGCCGCTCTGGGGGAAGGCAAGTTCGAGGAGGCGGCCGCGGTGGTGGCCTTCGTCAAGTGCGAATGCCCGGGACGCACCCTGGCCCCCAACACCGGCATGGCCATCAAGCTCGGCCAGATCAAGCCCGATGCCCTCTACCTGAGCTCCTGCCTGGTCAACGCCAAGCCCGGCTGCCCCTACGCCACGGCGGAAGACATGGCCCGCATCCTGGAGGAGAAGACCGGCATCCCCGTGGTCCTGGGGACCCATCCGTACAGCTGAGCGGAACGGATTGCCGGGCGGGGCCGTCACTGCCGGGGTGAGGATGGGTCGGCGGCACGCATCATGGACGCCCCGAGGCTGTCCGGTGATGCGTGCCGCTTGAGCGGGTTTTACTTCTCCACTTCGCTCAGGGCAATGCCCAGGGCTTCTGCCACGCCCTTGCCATAGGCTGGGTCAGCTTTCAGGCAGTTGCCGATGTGACGGATCTTGATTGCCCGGGGCGCGTCGCCCATGGCGCGCGCCGTATTGCCGAAGAGGGCCTGCTGCTGGGCCGGGTTCATCAGGCGGAACAGCATGCCCGGCTGGGTGTAGTAATCATCGTCATCCTTGCGGAAGTCCCAACGGTCCGCGGCGCCTTCCAGCGCCAGGGGCGGTTCAGCGAACTCGGGCTGTTGCTGCCACTGGCCGTAGCTGTTGGGTTCATAGCCCAGGGTGCTGCCATAGTTGCCGTCGACCCGCATGGCGCCGTCGCGATGGTAGCTGTGGTACGGGCAGCGGGGGGCGTTGACCGGGATCTGGTGATGGTTGACCCCCAGCCGGTAGCGCTGGGCGTCGCCATAGGAGAAGAGCCGGCCCTGCAGCATCTTGTCCGGGGAGAAGCCGATGCCCGGCACCACATTGGCCGGGTTGAACGCCGCCTGCTCGACGTCGGCAAAATAATTTTCGGGGTTTTTATTGAGTTCCATCACCCCCACTTCAATTAGCGGGTAGTCTTTCTTGGACCACACCTTGGTGAGATCGAAGGGGTGAAAGCGGTATTTGGCGGCGTCCTTTTCCGGCATGATCTGGACGAACAGGGTCCAGCGGGGGAAGTCTCCCTTGTCGATGCTGTTGAGGAGGTCGCGCTGGTTGCTTTCCCGGCAATTGCCGATGATCTTTGCGGCCTCTTCATCGGTGAGGTTCTTGATCCCCTGTTGGGTACGGAAATGGAACTTGACCCAGCAACGTTCGTTTTTGGCATTGATGAAGCTGAAGGTGTGGCTGCCGAATCCATGCATGTGCCGGTAGGAGGCGGGAATGCCGCGGTCGCTCATGACGACGGTGACCTGGTGCAGCGCCTCGGGAAGTGAGGTCCAGAAGTCCCAATTGTTCAAGGCGCTGCGCAGGTTGGTGCGGGGGTCGCGCTTGACCGCATGATTGAGGTCGGGAAACTTGAGTGGATCGCGCAAAAAGAAGACCGGCGTGTTGTTCCCCACCAGGTCCCAGTTCCCATCTTCGGTATAGAACTTGACGGCAAAACCTCGGATGTCCCGCTCGGCGTCGGCGGCACCGCGCTCGCCGGCCACCGTTGAAAAACGAGCGAAAAGATCGGTTTTCTTCCCGACCTGGGAAAAGATCCGGGCCTTGGTGTAGCGGGTGATGTCGTGGGTCACCGTAAAGGTGCCAAAGGCCCCCGACCCCTTGGCGTGCATGCGCCTTTCGGGAATTACCTCGCGATCGAAGTGGGCCAGTTTCTCCAGGAACCATACGTCCTGCAGCAGCATCGGACCGCGCGGGCCGGCCGTCACGCTGTTCTGATTATCGACGACGGGAGCGCCATTGCGGGTAGTTAATTTTTTCTTCTCGTTTTTCATCTTCCTACTCCTTTCGTTTGGTTTTCGCTCTGCAAACAATCGCGGCACACACCGAAAAAATCGAGACGATGGGTCAAGATCTTGAAACCGGTCCGTTGGCGGACTTGCGCGGTGAGGTTGCCGAGGGCGCGCAGGTCCGGATCAACGATCTTTTTGCAGCGCACGCAAATCGCATGTGGGTGAGGGTAGGGCTTGTTGCCGTCGTAGCGGTTGCTGCCGTCCGGGAACCCGATTTCCAGCACCTCGCCCAAGGATTTGAGCAACACGACATTGCGGTAGACGGTGGCCAGGCTCATGGTAGGGAAGTCCTCCTGCAGCATCTCGAAAATCGCCTCGACAGTGGGATGGCTCCGGCTGTGCACCAGGATGTCGATGATCGCCAAGCGCTGCGGTGTCAGCTTGTGGTTGCTTTCCCTAAGCTTGCACAGAATTTGTTGGTAGCGCTGTTGAGGGCTGCCCATGTGAGCCTTTGTGTTGCGACTAATTTTTTTTATTATTTGATAAAGATTATCAATATCTGAAGCCCGAGCGCCTGTCAAGAAGGATTTTATCCGCGCACTGCGTGGCTTTCCTACCGGTTAGGCCCGATCAACGAGCTTTGGGAAGCCCAAGCGAGGGCGTGAAAATGCCGCCTGAGGCCACCAGGTTTCGAATGCAGTCAAGGTCCTCCTCTGGCCGCCGCACGGCGGGGTGCGAAGAGGTGGACGAGCGCCGTGCGGTTGAGGTCGCGACTATAACGCGCAAGGCCTTGCCAAAGGGCCGATGACGCGGGTCGGCTCTGGGCGGTCAGGTCTTGACAAGGGCGCGCACACCGTGAAGGATGGTCGCGGAAGGCGCACTTCCACGGCGGCTTGTCAGGCGCCGGCGATTGCGCTGGAAGCGTGCTGGACCATCCCCGCCATTGAGGTGACGCGATGATTATCGGATACGGCCAATTCGAACCGGCCCTGGGGCGCCGGGAGGAAACCCTGTTGCGGCTGGAAGGGTTGCTGGCCACCGCGGGGGATCTCGATCTGCTGGTGCTGCCGGAGCTGTGCAACTCGGGCTACCACTTTTCCTCCGCGGAGATGGCCTGGGAGACGTCCGAGGAAATCGGCAGGAGCGCCTTCGTCGATTTCCTGGTGGAGACGTGCCGGCAGCGGAACATGTTCATCGCCTCGGGCTTCAACGAGCGCGACAAGGGCGTGCTCTACAATTCGGCCATCCTGGTGGGTCCGGGAGGGGCTATCGGCACGTACCGCAAGCTCCATCTCTTCATGAACGAGAAGGATTTCTTCCAGCCCGGAAACCTCGGTCTGCCGGTTTTCGAGACGGACCTGGGGACCATCGGCCTGCTGGTGTGTTTCGACTGGGTCTTCCCCGAGGCCTGGCGGGTGTTGGCCCTGAAAGGGGCGGAGGTCATCTGCCACCCTTCCAACCTGGTGCTCGTGGGGCTCGCCCAGCAGGCCGTCCCCGTGCACGCCCTCACCAACCGGGTGTTCATCGTCACCTGCAACCGCATCGGCAGGGAGGGCGACCTGCATTTCACGGGCAACTCCCTCATCGCCGGCCCGGACGGCAAGGTCATCCGCCGGGCTTCCACGGAAGGCGCCGAGATCGGTACGGCGACCGTGGATCCGGAATTGGCCCGCAACAAGCTGATCACCCCGCGAAACCACATCTTCCGCGACCGGCGGCCGGAAGCCTATGATGGGCTGGCCGGCCGGCCGGCGGCGGCCACCAAGGCGTAACCGCCTGTGGATAAACAAGTATCGGGTGGCAATCCCGCCTGCGGCGGGACCTTGCGGCCCGGTACGCAGTTTATCCACAGGCTGGTAAAATCTGGTCCCCAAGAGCCGGACGACCTCCGCAACCCATCTGCGGGCCACCCGGGCACGTCCGAAAGCTATTGACCCGTGCTTGCGGCTGCGGGTAAAAATCGACCTGCGGGGTGAGATCCATCAAACCGTTTGCGGAGGCTCCGCGGTTTCCGGCCGGCCGACCCGGCCGTTCAGGAGTGGGGTGCATTGGACAAGGAACAACCACCAGCGGCCCAACACCACTACCGGAAACGGGTGGAGCTTTTCCGGCTGATCGCGAAAATCAAGCTCTGGCCGTCGCGACTCGGGATCCTTCACGGGATTCGCGCCATCGAGGTCCACGGCGCCACGGCCCTCATCACCACCCATTGCGGTCGCACCCTGAGCGCCAACAATTCGCGCTCCAGCCGGGCCGCCCGCTGGTTGCGCAACAAGCGGTTTATCGGTGTCTGCGGGGCCTGCGGCATTCCGGACTGGAAGCTGGCCAAATACAATGCGACCCGTTTCCACCGGCATTCCGGGTCGCAACTCCACAGCCAGGAAGCCGGCCGGAAATGAAAAGCATGGTCAGGCCGGACAAGCGCGTGGAAGAACTGCAGGCCCTGATCGACAGCCTGCCGGGCATGGTGTTTCGCTGCACGTATGACCAGGACCTGACCTTCGAGTATGTCAGCGAAGGCGCCCGGGCCCTCCTGGGCTACGAGCCGTCCGACCTGGTGCAGATCAATGCCTTCCGCAAGCTGGTGCACCCCAGGGATCAACTCCGCAACAAGTCGACGTTGGAGCAGATCAATCCGGGCAATCCGCGCTATGAAATGATCTATCGCATGCGCATGGTCAACGGCGAGGATAAATGGGTCCGGGAGCAGGGTCTGGCCATTTTTTCCGCCAAAGGCGACCTGACGATCATTCATGGCATCCTGACCGATGTTACGGCCCAGAAGATCGCGGAAATGGAGCTGCAGACGGAGAACCGGCTGCTGCGGGCCACCAGCGATACCCGTTATCGCCTTGGAAAACTGATCGGCAAGAGCGCCAGCATGCAGCGGGTGTACAAGGTGATCCTCAAGGCCGCGGCCAACAAGGACGCCAATGTCCTCATCATGGGAGAGTCCGGAACCGGAAAAGAATTGGCCGCGCGGGCCATCCATGACCTCAGTGAACGCAGTCGGCACTCCTTCGTGGCGGTCAACTGCTGCGCCATCCCGGACAATCTCATCGAAAGCGAGTTTTTCGGCCATGTGAAGGGGGCCTTCACCGGAGCGACGGCCGACAAAAAAGGCTACCTGGAAACCGCTGACGGGGGAACGCTTCTCCTGGACGAGGTCGGCGAGATTCCGTCCAGCATGCAGGTCAAGCTGCTGCGCGCCCTGGAAGACAAAAGTTTTCATCCGGTGGGCGGCCATGCTCCGAAGAAATCGGATTTTCGGGTCATCGCGGCGACGAATCAGGATTTGACCAAGCTCGTCGCCAAAGGTGACATTCGCATGGATTTTTTCTTCCGGATCAATGTCATTCCCGTAAAGATGCCGCCCTTGCGCGACCGGGAGGAAGATTTACTTCTGCTGATCGAATTTTTCCTCGAGCGCTATAAGACCGGTTCGGAAAGGGCCATCCTGCCGTTCGAGCTATTGAAAGAAATGCGGCGCCACCACTGGCCCGGCAACGTCCGGGAGCTGAAGAATGTCGTCGAACGCTATATAACCCTGGGCGAGCTGAGCTATCTGGACGTGGTCGAGCCGCCGGGAAGCGCCGGTGCCGACAAGCGGCTGCCCGGCGGGGATAAGCCGGGCGGCAGGCCGTCTCTGGGGCTCGACGATGAAATCCGGAGCCGCGAACGCAGCATGATCCTCCAAGCCCTGCAGGAATGCCAATGGAAGAAGCAGGAGTGCGCCAAGCGGCTGGGAATTTCATGGCGCACGCTTCAGCGAAAGCTCAAAAAGCACGCGATCGACCAGTCGGTTTAGGCGACAGTTGTGACCATTGTTGTTTTTGTTCGATATCAATAGGTTGAATCGATAATGCGAAAAACACGACACTATTGACGCCTCCCCCCGCCCTGCCGGCGACGCCCTGCCCACCAGCCCCTTCGATCAAATCATATTTAATATCAGTAGCTTGTAACCAGAAGGGGCTATCCCGCCCGCGATGGTATGCTCCTTGCTCTTCCTAAGCGTCACCGGCGGCGCCCGGAGTTTCCGCCGGCAGGCAGCGTGGTGGTCGAGAGGCGCGGATGGCCTTTCGGGTCCGGACATTCCAAACCAGAAGGAGGCACCAGCGTGGGACGCAATGTCCTTGCGAGAAGAAGGTCCTTTGGCGGATTGAGCCTCAACATCCTCACCGATGACGAATGCCATGAAATCCATCTGGCCACCCTGGAGGTGCTCCAGCGCACGGGCATATTCGTGGAAGGCGAGGAGGCCCTGGCGGTATTGGGGGATAACGGGGCCGACATCGACCGGAAGCGGAAGGTCGTCAAGCTGCCGCCGCACATGGTGGAGGATGCGGTGCGCTCGGCGCCGCCCAAAATCCTTCTGGCCGGCCGGAAACCGGAACGGGACTTCATCATGGAGAACACCCGGGTCGGTTTCACCAACTTCGGCGAGGGGATCAAGATCGTCGACATCGAAACCGGGGCGGTGCGTGAGACCCTGAAAAAGGACGTGGCGGATACCGCCCGGGTCATCGATGCCCTGGACGAGATCGACGTCTATCTCCGGGCGGTGGGCGCCCTGGAGGTTCCCCAGGCCGTCGCCCCCCTCCACAATGCCGAGGCGTTCTTCCCCAACACCACCAAGCACTGCTTCATCGGTCCGATCAACGGGTTCAACGTCAAAAAGCTGGTGGCCATGGCCGCCGCGGTCGTGGGCGGGCAGGACCGGCTGGCCGAGCGGCCTATCCTCTCCTTCAACACCTGCCCGGTGAGCCCCTTGAAGCTGGTGCGGGATTGCTGCGAGATCATCATGGAGGGCGCCCGTGCGGGTCTGGCGGTGAATGTGCTTTCCATGGCCATGGCCGGCGGGTCCACGCCGGTGAACATGGCGGGCACCCTCGTGGATCACAACGCCGAAGTCCTTGCCGGCGTGGTGCTGAACCAGCTGACCCGCAAGGGGGCGCCCGTCATCTACGGCAGCTCCAGCACGGCCATGGACCTGCGCTTCGGGCTGGCGGTGGTCGGCACGCCGGAATGCGGCCTGATCAACGCGGCGGTGGCGCGGCTCGGCAACTATTATGGCCTGCCCACGTGGGTCGCCGGTGGCTAGGGCGACAGCAAGGTCTGCGATGCCCAAAGCGGTCATGAGAAAACCTTGACCGGTCTCTTAGCAGCATTGGCAGGTGCCAATCTCATTTACGGACCGGGCATGATTGAAAGCGGCATGACCTTCGACTACGGGCAGATCCTCATGGACAACGAATTCGCCAGGATGATCAAATTCGCGGTGGGCGGAATCCCGGTAAACGACGCGACCCTGTCGGTGGATCTCATCAAGGAGGTGGGACCCTTCAAGGATTTCCTGGCCCACCGGAACACGTTCGACCACATGCGGATGTATCCCCAGCCGCAACTGATGGATCGGCGCATGCGGGGCACCTGGGAAAACGCCGGCAGCCTGGATCTTTATGCCCGGTCCATGGCGGCGGCGCGCAAAATCCTGAGCACCCATCGACCCGATCCCCTGCCGGCGGATACGCTCCGCGCGCTGCGGGAAATCGTCCAGGGTGCGGAGGAGGAGCTCGGCATCAAGGCTTAGCAGGCTGTGGATAA
>DJGG01000259.1:0-849 GCA_002432195.1 Desulfobacteraceae bacterium UBA5852 | reverse complement strand
TATCCACAGCCTGCTAGCCGCCCGTGGAGCGGCTGCGTTTCGGGCCGACATGCGGCCACGGTATCGCGGGGGGGTGGATCGGACGTGATCACGGGGACTCTAAATCCCCGCAGCCGGGTGCGACTCCCGGACTCCCCGCCATTTTTCACCCGAGGAGATGGGACACCATGATGGATCCGGCAATCATCGAAGAGGCCAAAAAGCTGCTGATCGACGCCGACAAGGATCGGGTCCTGGCCCTGGCGCGGGAGAGTCTCGCCAAGGGCGTGGATCCCCTCACTCTGATGAACCGGGTCTTCGTTCCGGGCATCAACGCGGTGGGGGAACTGTTCGGCCGGGGTCAATTGTTTCTCCCGGAGCTCATCAAGTCCGCGGATGCCATGAAAGCCGTCACCGACTTCATCAATGCCTCCGTCGGCGAGCGGACCGGCCGGGAACAGAAGCGGGGCACCATCCTCATCGCCACCGTCAAGGGCGATGTCCACGATATCGGCAAATGCATCGTGGTGTCCCTGATGCAGGCCAACGGCTTCACCGTGCACGACCTCGGCCGGGACGTGGACACGGAAAGGATCATCGCGGAAGCCGTGCGGGTCAACGCCGACATCATCGGCACCAGCGCCCTGTTGACCACCACCATGCCTCAGCAGAAGGCGCTCGAGGAAGCCCTGAAAGCGGAAGGCCTGCGGGACCGGTTCAAGACCATGGTCGGCGGCGCTCCGGTGACCCCGCGCTGGGCCGCCCGCATCGGGGCCGACGCCTATGCCGAGGACGCCCAGGACGGCGTCGTCAAGGCGCAGGCGCTGATAGGTCAGCACCAGGCCGCTTAGCCGCCTGTGGATAAACTGC
>DJGG01000042.1 GCA_002432195.1 Desulfobacteraceae bacterium UBA5852 | reverse complement strand
AGCACCCGCAGGAGTTTGGCCTGCATCTCCAGGTTCAACTCCGCCACCTCGTCCAGAAAAATGGTGCCGCCGTCGGCCAGGGCAAAGCGCCCTTCCCGGCGCTGAGTGGCCCCCGTGAAGGCTCCCTGGGCATGGCCGAAGAACTCGCTTTCCATCAGCCCCTGGGGGATGGCCGCGCAGTTCACCGTGACGAGGGGGCGCGCCTGCCGCCGGCTGACCGCATGGATGGCCTGGGCGATGCGCTCCTTGCCGGTGCCGGTTTCACCATGGATCAGGACCGTGGCATCGGTGGGAGCCACTTCGGCCGCCAGTTGAAGCGTCCGGCGAAAGGCCGGGCTGGCCCCGAGCAGCTCCCCCTGGTGGGTGATGGAACGGATTTCGTCCCGCAGCGAGCGCGCCTCGTCGCGCAGGGTGGCGATGGTCCGCTCGGCCTCGAGGCGCGCGTTCACGTCCCTCAGGATCAGCACGTAATGGGGGCTGCCCCCCGCATCGATCCGGGAGCAGGTGGCCTCCGCGGCAATCCGGCGCCCCTGGGCCGCCACCAGGGTTAAGCCGTCCGGAATCCACGCGCGGCGCTTCCCCGGCGGGCGGGCGTTCAGCTGGCGGATGACATGGGCCAGGCGCTGCCGGTCCTGCGGATCGAGGAACGGGTCGAAGGACGTGCCGGCCGCCTCTGCCCCCCGGAGGCCGAGGACCTCTTCCGCCGAGGGGTTGAGCATCTGCACCCGGAGTTCCGCGTCCACTTCCACGATGGCATCCAGGGCGCCGGCAAAAAGGCTGGAGAGCTTGGCCTCGCGCAGGCGGGTCTCCGCCTCGGCCCGCAGGCGCAGGACCTCGGCCGTGGCCCGCGCGGCGAAGATGCGGAAAAGGGTCAGGTTGCGCAACGACTCCGGCATGGGCCGGGTGTCCAATACCGCGAGGTTGCCCAGGACCCGGTTTTCCGGGTCCAGCAGCGGAAACCCCATGTAGCTCACCGCCCCCAACCGGGGCAGGTCCGGGTCGCCGGGGAAAAGCTGGATCACCCGCTCCGGGATGTGGAGATGGGTCTTGTTGCGGATGGTGGCCGCGCAAGGCGTCCCCGCGATATCGTAAACGTAGTCCTCCACGTAACCGTCCCCCAGCCAGAAGGCCAGGGCCTGCAGGCGCCCTTCCCGGGGCCGGTACTCCGTCACCCAGGCCCCGTGAGTCCCCAGGGCCCGGCTGAGGTTCTTCACCAGCGCCCGGAAAAAACCCGCACCGGTTTCGCGCGCCGTTCCATCCATGATGGCGCGCAGCAACCCGTCGTCGTCGAAGGCTTCGCGATCCGGCATGGGGGCGTCGTTCGTGGGGGGCATGGGAGCCGGGTCCTGAACGGAGTGGCTTACACCTGTGTGTCTTCAGCCGTTACCTCAACTGATAGCCACAGATTACCACTTGTACTGAATGTCAGAATTCGAGACCTGGGAAAGCCCTTTCTGCCGGAGCATTATTGCTGACCATCGAGGGTAATCCATCGACCGACAAGAGAGCCATCCCGCTTTGGCCATATTGCCAAAGTACAACCCCTGCCATCGGAGACAAGCTGGATAGAACCATCAGCGATCAGGAAAATATGCGGCGTGCCGAATTCACCTATCCGTATCGGACTCGACCATCCCTCCTTCCTGTATGTCAGATACAGCAGTTTGTGGTCCACTGCGACCAGGGCATGGAATCGGCCACCACCGGCAGGGGCGAGTTTCTTCGGCTGGCCGTTCATAAAAGGCAGAGGCGACGGGGTGCTGAACCGTTTTGACTGGATCTCAACGACGCCATCAACCCATCGAAAAATGCCAGCGGAAGCCCTGGCAAAGAACACTGCTCTGCCCGTCTGAGGATCGACGGCAAAGGAAAGCCCGCCGAATGGCACGTACCAGCCTGAAGGAAGGCCAACGGGTATACTCGGGCAGTCGGCAAGTTCAATGACCTGTCCCTCAGATGTGAGCCATTCGACAGTTGGCTCTGGGCTGTCTGAGAGCGGCACTGAGGCAAATCGCACGTACACGGTCGAATCCAGGTGAGCCCTGTAGAGCAGATATGCATTGCCCAGCCGATCACTTGTCAGTATGACATCATCGGAAGTATCCAGCCTGGTATGAAACTGAGAGTATGGGTCGATCGCTGAGCTGTATAACCATTCTCTGCCATCTGCACGCGCTATGACCAGTTTCGACGGCTGAAGCCGATAGGGTATCCACCACGCAATCCCCGCGCCAAAACCTAAAATGCCCCACTGCGCCGGAGCTTTCAATTGCTTGCCATTTACAACGTGGGCACACACAAGTGAATCACCAGTGCGTGTTAGCCGCTGGCAGGAGCTGATTCCTGCCGGTTGCCACTCTCCGTTATGGAAAATCAGGTGATCCCCCTTGAGCATGGCGTGCAAGCGTCCCTCGCGGTCTTCGGCCATGGCGAGAGCTGAGTAGTAGCCATAGGATCGATTCCCTGTCCCGATCTTTTCTTTTCGTTCGACTCCCTTATCACTCACAATCAGGTGGTAAGCTTTGCGCGATCCAGTAATGGCAAGGAGGTGGACCTTCCCATTTGCCGACATACTTGCCGCTACCTTTTCAGTCGCGGTATCGAGCAACAAGATCTCCTCGCCGATGCTGATTTTTGAAACCGGTGCGAGCCCGATATCATTTCTGCCCATTTTGCCGGCACAGGCTTCGAGCAGAACTAGAATGCCGAACAGCACCAAGGCGCGACACACTTTGGCTACTTTCCCCTGGTAAGCCATCGGCTGCACCTTCTCTTTGAGATTGATATAGATTTGTTGCCCGTCGCCGGATTGTCAACCGTGCCCGGTCCCTGGCAGCGCCACCCCCGTCTCAGGAAACAGGCCGCCATTTTCCGGGACACGACTCGCGAACCCATCCCCAAAAATGGATTTGGCTTCCAGGTCGAGGCACTGCCGGATGTCAATCCACTGGCATACATGTCGGTAGGTCGAGGATTTGATAGCGGGCTTCAACGCCGCGCTGGGGCCAAAAGGCTTTTTTGAGATGGGGTCTGTTCGGAATGACCTAGCCGGCTGTGGATAAACAAGCATCAGGCCGAAAGGCAAGGCGCGGGCCGATGGGAAAAGCTACGCCACCTAAAGGGTTGTGAGCATTTTCCCGAGGCCGGCAACACAGCCTTTCGGCCTCAGGCGCAGTTTAGCCACAGCCGGCTAGGATTTCTCCCCTCCCGTCTCCTGGGAGAGATAGCGCCCCACGATGAGCGCCACGATGATGGCCATGTAGATGCTGCCCATGGCCGCCTCCAGGACCGCCAGGCGCCGCGCCAGCACCGTGAGGGGGATGATGTCGCCGAACCCCACCGTGGTGAGGGCCACGAAGCTGAAATAGATGATGTCGGCGCTCACCGTGAGCCCCTGGAAGGAACCGGGGCTGGCCACCTCCAGGATGGTGTAGACGCCGGACCACATCATGCCGAGGAGCAGGTAGATGGAAACCGCGCAATAGATCATGTCCGCGGTGATGGAGCGCCGCGCCAGGAGGTCCCGGAGGAGGGCGAAGATCAGATAGGCGTAGAGCAGGGTCGCGAAGGAGTAGGTCGTCAGGTGCAGCACGCGGCTGGTGGACACCAGGCCCAGGGCGTCCAGCACCAGGAACGGCAGGCTCAGGGACGCGATCACCACCATGCTGCGCCGCTCGGTGGCAAAGGCGTAGAGGCAGGCCAGGGGGATCAGGGCCACCACTACCGAACCGAAGAGCCAGCCGATGGCGCCGGCGTGCCGGACATAGGGCATCACCAGCAGCATCACCACGATCGCCAGGGGAGTGAAGATGAAGCGGCTTTTCATGGGCAGCCTCGCATCATTGGAACTGCGGTTCGCCAGGGCGGGGAGCGCCATGCCATTTCCAGGCGCTGGCGATGATCGCGGGGAGGGTTTCGCAGGCCGGCCGCCAGCCGAGCTCCCGGCGGGCCTTGTCCGAGGCGGCCACCAGGATCGCGGGGTCGCCGGGGCGGGGCGGGGCCTCCACGGCCGGGATGGGGCGGCCCGTGACGCGGCGGGCGGCCTCGATGACCTCCCGCACGGAATGCCCCCGGCTGTTGCCCAGGTTGTAGGCCGTGGACGGCGCCCCCCCGGCCAGGGCCTCCAGGGCCAGCAGGTGGGCGGCGGCCAGGTCGTTCACGTGGATGTAGTCCCGCACGCAGGTGCCGTCCGGCGTGGGGTGGCGGGTGCCGAAGATGGCGATCCGCTCCCGCCGGCCGGCGGCCACCTCCAGCACCAGGGGAATCAGGTGGCTTTCCGGGTGGTGGCGCTCTCCCAGGGCCCCCGAAGGATCCGCCCCGGCCGCGTTGAAATAGCGCAGGGCCATGCTGCGCAGGCCGTGGGCCCGGGCGCAGTCCGCCAGGATGGTCTCCACCATCCGCTTGGTGTGCCCGTAGGGGCTCGTGGGCCGGCAGGGGTGGTCTTCGCGGATGGGGGTGGTTTCCGGCTCGCCGTACACCGCCGCCGAGGAGGAGAAGATCAGCTTGTCCACCCCGTGGCGCACCAGGGCCTCCACCAGGGTCAGGGTGGCCGCCACGTTGTTGCGGTAGTACTTCAGGGGAGCCTGGACGGATTCCCCCACCTCGATGGCCGCCGCGAAGTGCATGGCCGCATCGAAACGCTCCCCCGCCAGCACCCGCTCCAGCAGCGCGGGGTCGCCGATGTCGCCTTCCACCAGGCGCCCGCCGGGCAGGAGCTCCCGGTGGCCGGTGGAGAGGTTGTCCACGGTCACCACGCGGTGCCCGGCCGCCAGCAGCGCCTTCACCATGTGGGTGCCGATGTAGCCGCAGCCGCCGGCCACGAGCACGGAAAGGGACGTCATGGGGTTGGCCCTCAATATGGGACGGTAATGCTCACCACCCGCTTACGCGCGAGGCACGGAGATCAGCCGAAATCCAAATTCGAAATCCGAAACCCGAAATTCGAAAAAGCCGTTGGTTGATTTTATTAGTGAAAAACCGTTGGTTGGTTTTATTGGTTGCTTGGTTTTATTGGTTAAAACTCAACTTTCGGGATCGGT
>DJGG01000057.1 GCA_002432195.1 Desulfobacteraceae bacterium UBA5852 | reverse complement strand
AGAGCGGGTGGCTGTTAACCACTAGGTTGTAGGTTCGAGTCCTACCCGAGGAGCCAAAACACCAAAGCCCTGCCGCAATTGCAGCAGGGCTTTTTTATGTCCCGATGGGTCTACATCCTACAAAGCCAATCCTCGGGGCGCTATTACTGCGGACAAACCCGGGATCTGGCGACTCGACTGCAACAACACAACGATCCTGAAAACCACCTCGCCAAGACCACCAAACGCTTCCAAGGCCCCTGGCGGCTGGTCTGGTCGCGGCCAGTCGCAAACGGGTCAGATTCAGTCAAGCTCGAGCGCAAAATCAAGAAGCGGGGTATCGGACGATTTCTCGAAGAGCAAGCGGGTGGCTGTTAATCCCATCTCTGGCGGGATTGTGGCCTGCCACGCCAGGGGCGTAATTCTGCTCATAGTCGAGGGGCCCGAAATCCATCCGCTGCATTTCGGCCTGAGGCGCAGTTTATCCACGGGCGGTTAAGGAGCTGCTGCTACCGGTTGCCCGCTTTCGATCCAGTTCTTGAGGCCGCCCTCGAGGAAAACGACGTCAAGACCTTCACCTCGAAGTCGACCCGTAACTGACCGGCTGACCGACCCACCCTTGGCGCAATACACCACCGCGCGCTTTCCAACCGGCAGCTGCTCGACCCAATCGCCGATCTATTCGGGATCACGCCACACCGCTCCCTTGATGGTATTTGGATTGGCCTGGCAATCCGCCTGGGGCGCACATCCAAAAGAGTCACCGGTTCCTCGTTTTCGAGGAGTTTACTTAGTTCATGGATATCGATGGCATGTGTCATCATGCTGCTCTTTTTCGATTCATTTACATTAAAAGCTTCCAGACCACGCCCGCCGCCGCCCCGATGGGCACCAGGTAGTGAATGGGGAAGTGGAACTTCTGCAGCAGCGCCAGGGAGACGGCCGCGGAAACCAGGGCGAACAGGTCCGGGCCGCCATTGGGCAGGATCACCTTGTGCCCGAACCAGACCGCCAGGTTGAGCACCACCCCCACCACCGCCGTGGTGACGCCAGTGAGCGCGGCCTGCAGCCGCTGGTTGCCGGCCATGGCCTCGACGAAGGGTGCGCCGGCGAAGATGAAGAAGAAGCAGGGCAGAAAGGTGACGTAGGTGGTCAGCAGGGCCCCCAGGACGCCCGCCGTCAGGGGGTCGAGGCCGCCGGGCAGGTTCCAGGCCGCCAGGAAGCCGGCGTATTGGGTCACCATGATGAGGGGGCCGGGGGTGGATTCGGCCAGCCCCAGGCCGATCAGCATCTGCGGGGTGGAGAGCCACCCGTTGGAGACGGCCACGTCGGTGATGTAGCTGAGCACGGCGTAGGCGCCTCCGAAGGTGACAAAGGCCGCCTGGGTGAAGAAAAGCCCGATCTGCGTCAGGGTGTCGCCGCCCCCGCGCCAGATCCAAACGGCCCCGATGGGGATCAGCCACAGCACAAGGCAGACGGCGAAGACCCGCACCACATGGCCCAGGGACGGCCGGGCGTTGTTCGGTCCCGCGGAGGATTCGACGTCGATCCGGCACTCCCGGGTCCGGGCATCGAAACGACCCTTGCAGAAAACCTCCGGCATCCACCGCTGCATCAGCAGACCGCCCAGCGCGGCCGCCGCGACGATCGCGGGAAACGGCACCTTGAAAATGAAGATCGCCACGAAGGCCAGGGCGGCGAACCCATACAACATCCGGTGCTTGAGGGCCTTTTGGCCGATGCGCAGCACCGCCTCCACCACCACGGCCACCACCACCGGCTGGATGCCGTAGAAAGCCGCCGCCACCGCCGGGATGTCGATGTGGGCCACGGCCAGGTAGCTCAGCAGCAGCATCACGAAGATGGACGGGATGACGAACAGGGCGCCGGCGGCGATGCCGCCCCAGGTGCCGTGCAGCCGCCAGCCGATGTAGGTGGCCAGCTGCTGGGCCTCGGGTCCGGGGAGCAGCATGCAGAAGTTGAGCGCGCGCAGGAACTGGTTTTCGCCGATCCACCGGCGCCGCTCCACCACCTCCTGGTGCAGGATGGCGATCTGGCCGGCCGGACCACCGAAGCTGATGAATCCCAGTTTGGTCCAGAATTTCAGCGCCTCCTTTAACGTGGCGGTAGCCGGCGGCCCAGCCATGGCTTGCGTTTCCATTGATCCCCTTTGGGTTGAATTCAGGTGGAGGGCACCTCTTTGGAGCGGGTTGCATCATGACGGGTCATGGTGGGCCTCCTGACGGGCTGACGGCACCGGCAAATCGCGACCGAAAACCCCATAGCCCACGGTGCCGATGACCCCGCAGACAAACGCCGCCACCAGGTTCGTCGCCGGGCTGATTTGCCACAAGAATGCCCCGCCGAATGCGGCGAGGGAAACGAACACATCCCGGATCAGGTAGTAGAGGCCGAACATGCCGGCCTTGCAGTGATCCGGAGACAGGTCCATGATCAGGGCCTTGCGCGTGGGCTCGCCGAACTCCTTGAGCCCCCTCAGGACGAAGGCCAGGACCAGCCACCCGAAGCTGCGGCTGAACAGCAGCACCAGGGGAAACAGGGTGAAAAAGGCGAAGGTCGTCAAGACGAAGGGCTTTTTGGTCCCGCGGTCGGCCATATAGGCCACCGGGATATAGACCAGCACCGCCGTGGCCATTTCGATGGTGGTCAGCAGGCCGAACTGAACGGCCGTTACCGGCTCCGCAACGGTCTTCATGCACCAGACCACCACGAAGGCATAAGGGATCTGCTCGCAGAACCGCACAAGGATATCGGTCGCCAGCAAACCCTTCATGGCCGGATTCATCAGGCGCAGCAGTTTCAGCGGGTTTCTTTCCGGGGTGAGATTGCAGGCGTCGGAAGCAGCGGCCTTGTCCGGCGTGTCATCTTCGATCATCCATTGTTGCAGAAGCAAAGCCGCCACAGCCATGACCAGGGCCGCGCCGAATGCCAGGCGCACCCCGTCCTGTTCGCCCCATATCCCGATGAAGAGGCCGCCGAGCAAGGGACCAAGCGCCATGGGGATGCGTTTGACCAAAGAGTGCATGGTCACCCCCATGGTGCGCTTGTTTGCGGGCAGCACCTTGTACATCAGGCTCATGGTGGCCGGAAGGGATATGGCCGACCAGGAGATGAAGAGCACCGCTCCGATGAGCACCGCCTGCCAGGTCGGCACCAGGATCACCAGGGCGAAGCCGGCGATCGCCACCAGGTTGAAGATCAGCAGCGATTTCCGGATGCCGATACGGTCGGACAGGTAGCCGCCGGGAAAGGAGTAAAGGGCCGACAGCAGATTGTCCATGGCCTGCAGGAGCCCGATGGCCAGCGCCCCGCCCCCCAAAGCCAGCATGTAGATGGGCAGGAAGCGCTCGGCCATGCGCTCGCCCATGCCCACCAGCACCACCATGGCCAGCACGCCGGCGGTGCTGCGCTGCAAGCCCAGAAAGCCGGTCAGCCGCACGGCGCGGGATTTTGCGGTGTCCGGAGAAGAAACCATGGCGCCGCCTTTCACCTTTGGCCTTGGGCCACATCCAGCCGGCACCAGGCATACAGGGCGTCGTAGACCTCGAACTGCCTTGCGAGGTTCTCCCGGTCGTCCGGGAAGCGCAGGCCGTACCCCACGGCGATGGCTTCGAACCCGGCCGCCAGGGGATCGGCCTCCAGGCGGCCGGTGTCCGCCGCATTGATCACTTTGGCCATGCGCAGCAGGGCCGCATCCGTCAGTTGGTAATCCGCTATGATCGCATCGAAGGTGCAGCGGCCGTCCCGATGGTGCAACTCGGCGCCATCGGTGTCAAAGGGTATCGCGCCGGTCTTTTCGGCGATTTCCATCACCTTGCTCTTGGGCGCAAAGACGAACTCGGCGTCCGAGTCGACAAACCGGGTGATCAGCCAGGGGCAGGCCACGCGGTCCACGTGGACATGGGATCGGGTAATCCATTTCATGGGTCGGCTCCTCGATGCGTTGATGTTCTTCGGCCCGGCTTGCCCGCTGAAAGCTCATTCCCGCTTCTGCCGCTGGAAATAGGCGTACAAGTTGTCGAACAGGCGAAACCCCTCCGCCATCCGGCGGTCGTCCTCCGGATGGGCGGCCACCAGGCCGGTCAACAGGGCGCTGAATCCATCGGTTTCACGGCGGCCGAATTTTCCGTCTTTCAAATCGATGTCATGAACCACTTCCGCCAGCGGCCCCAGGGCGTGGTCTCGAATCTCAAGCCTCTGGATCATGACTTCAAAGGTGCAGCGGGCTCCCTCGTGGGTATACTCCCCGTCGTACATGTCGAAACGGACCTCGTTGGGCTTGGGCGTGTAACGCGCACCGGCCACGAATTTGAAGGCCGCCGCCTCGTCCACGAAACGGCGGAGCAGCCAGCCGCAGGCGATCCGGTCGACGAACACGTTGACCCGGGTCACCCAGATCTTGCCCATCCGCTCGCCGCTCCCCACGCTGCCCGTATGTCCGGCGGGTGTTTGTCCGGACACAAGGTTGCCCAACTCCTTGAGCTGCAATTCGGCGGCGGCACGCTCCGGGGCCGGGAAAAAGTCGATGGCCGCGATGTCGTCCAGGCGGCGCCGCAGCTTGGCCAGGTGCGCCCTTTGCTTGGCCGCGGGATTGCCTGGATCACTTTCTGGCGAAGACCATTCGGCCAGCAGCAGGTTGGCCTCCTGGATCAGCTTTGCGTAGTCCGCTTTGCGCGCGTTGTGGAACAGGGCGAGGACCTGCTCGTCCGCCAGCCCCTCGACAAACCGCGCCTCACAGATGGAGCCGTCGCCTCCGCCCGCGACAATCTCCTTGAGCGTCCAACTCAAATCCTCCCGCGAGGCCTCCGAAAAAGGCATCACATAGACCGATTGCTTGATGGCCACGGCCCCCATCTGCTGCAGCCGGCGCCAGATTTTCACCCGCAGGGCGTTCGGCCTGGGGGGTATTTGATGGATCAGCATCAGCCATTTTTTAGGTTCAGCGGTCGTCATAATCCACCCCAGTTCATCTGTTACGCAAAAAATTCATCAACTGTTACAACATATCAAGGGGCAAGTTTGAGGGTTTTTCTGAATCGACTCAAGCTGAAGACGGCAATGCGCCCCAACCGGCGCATGTTGGAGCGAATGGGCACCGGCGTCGATGCGCTGGTTGGAAGGATCCACACCGAACATCCGGGCCCGCTTCAGTGACTATCTTGGTGATCTCCGCGATTGAGGGTCACCCATTCGGGATCGCCATAGTTTATAGAGGTTGGCCGGCGATTGGATGCCCAGCAGCCCGGAGTGGCGCCCGCCTGGATTTGCCATTTCCGACTACCTGGTAAAACTTGCATAGGGTAACGGTAATGGAGGCGGCGCAGCCTAATGCGGCAGGCGGTGCGAGGGCATGGGAACAGTGGATTCTTACGACCGGTTGGCGACAATTTTCTCGACGCCTTTTCAGTATGCCGGACAAAGACGCAACCGCCCGCAGAAATCGCCCCAACGGGCAATTACGCACTTGTTTGAGGATGAACCATGCAGGAACCGCATCGCCTGAGCGCCGCGAAGGTGCTGAAGATCCATGAAACATCCCCGCAGCAGGGCCTGTCGCCGTCCGAGGCGACGCGACGGCTGGGCGTATACGGCCCCAACGAACTGATCGAGAAGGGAAAGAAAAAGGCCTGGCGGATTCTGTGGGCGCAGGTGAAGGAGGTCATGATCCTGATTCTGCTGGCCGCCGTGGCCATTTCGGCGGCGCTGCAGGAATACATCGATGCCATCGTGATTTTCGTCATTGTGGTGCTCAATACGCTTCTGGGGTTTTGGCAGGAATTCAAGGCCGAAAACGCCATGGCGGCCCTCAAGAAGATGACGGTGCCCCATGTGCGGGTGCGGCGCGACGGCGCAGAGCGGCAGATTTCGGCCAAGGACCTGGTGCCGGGAGACATCCTGCTCATCGAAGCCGGTAACATCGTGCCGGCGGATGCCCGACTGATCGCCGCCGCGAATCTCAAAAGCCAGGAAGCGGCCCTGACCGGCGAATCCGAATCGGTGGACAAGGCTACCGGCGCCCTGCCGGACGGCGAGCTTGCCTTGGCCGACCGCAGGAACATGATTTACAGGGGCACGGTGGTGACCTACGGGCGCGGCGAGGCCGTGGTCACCGGCACCGGCATGCAGACCGAACTGGGTAAAATCGCCACCATGCTTCAGGACGTGGAGGATGAGCAAACCCCGCTGCAACGGCGCTTGGCGAAACTCGGCAGGTCGTTGGCCATGGCCGCCGGAGTATTGATCATTCTCGTATCCGCCATGATCTACCTGCAGGGCGCGGGCTTGAGGGAAATGTTCATGACGGCCATCAGCATGGCGGTGGCGGCCGTCCCCGAAGGCCTGCCGGCGGTCGTCACCATCGCCCTGGCCCTGGGCGCGCAGCAGATGCTGAAGAAAAATGCGTTGATCCGGCGACTTCCGGCCGTGGAAACCCTGGGCGGGGTGACCGTGATCTGTTCCGACAAAACCGGCACCCTGACGCAGAATAAAATGACGGTATCGGAAGTGGTGCTGCCGGATCACCGCTACTCCCTCGATGAAGCGGTGGCCGAACACGGCGCTGATGATGATCTCGGCCTGCTGTTGCTGGCCGGGACGCTTTGCAGCGATGCCGTCATCGACGAAAACACGCCAAACGGCATTCTCGGCGATCCCACCGAAGGCGCGCTGGTGCTTGCGGCCCAACAGGCGGGACTGGTGCAGCGCGATCTGCAGGCCATGCTGCCGCGTGTTCGCGAACTGCCTTTTGACTCCGAGCGTAAACGCATGTCCACCGTTCACGCCCTGCCGCCCTCTTCCCAGAGGTCGACGTTGCACCCTGTTCTGGCCGCCGCCGGGCACCAGGGGAGCGCCAATCACCTGGTGTTGACCAAGGGGGCGCCCGATGGCTTGATCGAGGTGTGCGGCCGGATTCTGATGAACGGCGTCGTTCAACCCCTCGACGAAAAGAGGAAGGAGGAGATTTCAGCCGAAAACACCGCGATGGCCAAGAACGGCATTCGGGTGCTGGGTTTGGCCTATCGGTTGATGGATGTCGATGGGCTGGACCAACCGGCGCACTACGAGCAGGATCTGGTCTTTCTGGGCATGGCCTGCATGCTCGATCCGGTGCGTCCCGAAGCGGTTGAGTCCGTTCGGCTGTGCCAGCAGGCCGGGATTCGCCCGATTATGATCACCGGCGATCATCCCCTGACGGCTGTCGCCATCGCCAAGGATTTGGGGCTGACGACCTCCGATACGGTTCTGACCGGCCAGGATCTCGACAAGATGACCGTCGAAGCCCTCAGCGCCCGAATCAAGGAGGTTTCCGTCTTTGCGCGCGTCTCGCCCAAGCACAAGATGGTCATCATCGACGCCCTGCAAGCCCAGCATGAGATCGTCTCGATGACGGGCGACGGCGTCAACGATGCGCCGGCGCTGAAATCCGCCGACATCGGGGTGGCCATGGGGATCACGGGGACCGACGTCAGCAAAGAATCCTCCGATATGGTCCTGCTGGATGACAATTTCGCCACCATCGTCGCCGCCGTCAAAGAAGGTCGCCGCATCTACGACAATATCCGCAAATTCGTCCGATACATCCTCACCGGCAATGCCGGTGAAATCGTTGTCATGCTCACCGGCCCCCTGATGGGTATGCCGCTGCCGCTGCTGCCGATTCAAATTTTATGGATCAATCTGGTGACCGATGGCGTGCCGGCCGTTGCCTTGGGGTTCGAAGAAGCCGAGCGCGATGTGATGAACCGGCCGCCGTACAATCCGCGGGAGGGCATTTTCGCGCGCGGGCTGGGCTGGCAGATCCTCGTCATGGGCCTGATCATCGGCCTGATCTCGGTGGGGACCGGGTACTGGTTCTGGGATGGCGGAACGGGTTCGAACGCCTGGCAGACCATGGTGTTCACCATGCTGACGTTCTGTCAGATGGCCTATGCGCTGTGTGTGCGCAAACAAGCGCAATCGCTGTTTACGCAATCCTGGCTCAGCAACCCGGTGCTGCTGCTGGCCATCGGCGTCACACTGACCCTGCAGTTGATCCTTATTTATGTCCCGTTCTTTAACGCCGTGTTTCACACCACGCCGCTGCGGCTGGAGGAACTCGGTGTCTGCGCCCTTGGAGCCCTGGCCATCATACTGATTGCGGAATCGAAAAAGCTGTTCCTGCGCAGTAAGCCGCATCGAGGCAAGCGCCTCTAACAGGCTGTGGATTAACAAGGTCGAAAGGCAGGGCGCGGGCCGATGGGTAAAGCGGAGCAATCCCGCCTTGGCGGGAGTTGTGAGCATATTCGCGAGGTGCGCGACCCCCGCAATATTAAGCCCTGACGGGGAGTCCCGCTCTGCGGCCAATCCCGCCGTCGGCGAGACATTTCGGCCTCAGGCGCAGTTTATCCACAGCCTGCTAAACCCGACGCGGGCCAGGTTCCAACTCGCGCGGTCAAAATTCAATGACGAGACGGCCTCGCGTCCCACCGGCCTCGAGCCGCTCGTGCGCCTCTGAGGCCTGCTCCTTGGGATAGGTTGCCGCCAGCCGCAACGTCAGCGTTCCGTCGTCGACCTGCCGGCGCAGGCGATCGAGCTTGGCGAATTGGCCATCATACTCCATCACGAAGGTCCTGACGAATTTGATGTTCCTCTGGGGCTCGCCTAAAAACCCGCGTAACGACGTAAAAGCGCCTCCATCGCGAACCGCAGGAATCACGAGCGCATTCAGCACCGCTCCGTCCGCCAGGCCATCAACGCCGTCGGGAAAGTGCTCGCGAATCCGCGTGGCCACATCGTCACCCCGGCGAACCACGATGTCGGCGCCCAGCGCGGCCACCAGCGGCGCATCTTTTTCGGACGCATCGGCAATCACCGTCAGCCCCTCCGCCTTGGCGAGCTGGATGACGTAGCCGCCGTAGGCGCCTGCCGCCCCCGTTACCGCAAGCGATTGGCCGGAGGACAGGTTCAACAGGTCGAGGGACATGCGCGCCGTCAGCCCATTCATGGGGAGGGTGCAGGCTTCCGCATGGGACTTGCCGGAGGGCGCGGGAACCACGGATCGGGCGCTCAAGACGATCTGCTCGCGATAGGCACCATGGTCTCCATGGGGAATCACCATTCCGAGGACCGCGTCACCGACCCGGACGCCGGTCGTCACGCCCTCTCCGACCTCATCGACAACACCGGCGGCTTCCATTCCGGGGATATACGGCGGTGCAAGGCCTTTGTGCCGCGCGGGCAGCATTCCGCTGCGGAGCATGATGTCGGTGGGATTTACCGTGGCGGCGTGATTGCGGATCCGAACTTGTCCGGGGCCGGCATGGATCTCGGGGAGATCGTAGATCTCCAGAACCTCAGGGCCGCCATAACGTGAAAATCCTACGGCACGCATGTTGTAGCCTCCCAACTTGCCTGGTTGCGTCAGGACGCAGCCTGCGAAAGCGGGAACCCTTTCCCGTCGCCTCGATCAATCGAAGCATTGGCTGCCATTCCACGGGTCCCTTTCGTTCCATAAGACCCCTTCGCTTGATCATCAAGATACGTGATCATCAAAATCCACGGGCCCTACGGAGGCGGACCGGCGCAAAGGCAAGGCCGGTGTCGTGGCCACGGTGATCCTGCGCCCGGACCGCGCGCCCAACAAGGTTGAGGATAAAGCGCGCCTCCGGCCGCCGTATTCCACCGACCGCGGGCTTGCGGCGCGCGACCATGCGCACCGCCTTCCCGCCATGGCGGGATTTTGCGTGCTTGCCCCACCGCGCCGCGCCCTGCCTTGCGGACCGATGCCTGCGTATCCACAGCTTGTTATCCACAGTCGAAAAGCCAGGAAGTGGTTTCAATCCTTCCATCGGGCTCCAAGTCAAGGCGACCGCGAGATTCCAGCCGGAGGAATACGCCCGTATTTCGAGGAATTGAACCGCGCGCCCAACGCCGCGATGATGCCTGCGGGGAGGTTGTCAAACCACTTCGCATACCCGGACTCCCCGGGGCTTCCCCCCCTATTGCCTTCGAATCCGCCCGTCCCCATCTTGTGCGCGCCATGAACCCCACCCGACGCACCGGCATCGTCCGCGACCCGCGCTACGGGGACCACTGCATGGGCCCCGACGAGCCGGAGTGCCCCGCGCGCCTGGCCGTGCTCGACGCCATGCTCGCGGCCCCCGACATGCGGGGCCGGTTTCACGAGGTGGCCCCCCGGCGGGCCGACCCCGAGGATCTACTGCGGGTGCACTCGCCGGCCCACCTCCGCCGCCTGGCGGACACCGAGGGCCGGGCCTCCACCTATCTGGATGCCGACACCAGCGCCTCGCCGCACTCCAATGAGGCCGCCCAACTGGCCGCAGGGGGCCTGTGCGAGGCGATCCGCCTGGTGTGCGCGGGCCGCCTGGACAATGCCTTCGCCCTGGTGCGCCCCCCCGGGCATCATGCCGAGCGCGCCAAGGCCAAGGGGTTCTGCCTCTACAACAACGTGGCCATCGGCGCGCGCTTCGCCCAGCAGCGGCTGGGGTTGTCCCGGATCCTGGTGGTGGACTGGGACCTGCACCACGGCAACGGCACCCAGAACTGCTTCGCGGCGGACCCGAGCGTGCTCGTTTTTTCGACCCACCGGGCCTTTTTCTACCCCGGCAGCGGCCGGCTGGGGGAGGTGGGCAAGGGGCCCGGCCGGGGGTACACCGTGAACATCCCGCTCCTCCCGGGGTTCGGCGACGGCGAGTACCTGACCCTCTTTGACGCGATTCTGAAGCCCGTGGCCCTGGAATTCCGGCCGGACCTGGTCCTCGTGAGCGCGGGCTTCGACATCCACACCGACGATCCCATGGGCGGGATGAAGGTGACCTCCCGGGGGTTCGCCGGGTTGACCCGCGCGGTGCTGGACATCGCCGATGCCTGCTGCGGCGGCCGATTGCTCATGACCCTGGAAGGCGGCTACGATCTGGCGGCCCTCAGGGACTCGGTGGGCGAGGTGCTGAAGGAGCTCTCCGGCATGCAGACGACCCCCCTGGCGCCCATCCTGGCGAGCGCCGACCGCCGGAAGGCCGGTTACGTGGTGTGGCGGGTCAAGCGGGTCCACCGAAAATACTGGAAGAGCCTGGCCCTGGGGAATGCTGCGGAGAAACCGAGCCGCCTGGAGCGTGCCCGGGCGGCCATGGCGCGGGTCGTGGCCTATTTCACCGGGTGAGGGAGAGGAAGAGAATATGCCGATCTTCGCCGAGGCCCTCCAGCGCATCGCCCGGCGCCTGCAGACTTGCGAGGAGTGGTTGGAGATGGTGCGGGATCTCGCCCGGCCGATTCATTCCCACCCGAAACCGGACGGACTACACCAGCGCTGGGCCGGGGCCGCGGACCTCATGGCCATCAACGCCCTGGAGGGTTTCGTCAAGGAAACCGCCCTCATGGAAGAGGCCCTGCGCCGGGGCGACCGCTGCCTGCTGCTGGAGTCCGACGGGGCCATCGACGCCTTTGCCTGGGTCACCTACCGGGATTTCAAGCTCGCCCCCTGGTACACCCTCAAGCTCTCCCCGGGGTGGTGCTACCTGGAGTACATCTTCGTGCATCCGGCGGTGGGGCGCCGGGGGGTGGGGACCTATCTCCTGGGCGAGCTCATGGCGGCCGTGCGCGACCTGGGCGCCACCCACATGATCGCAGGGATGTACGCCACCTGGGAAGCCTCCATCCGCCTGCACGCCAAGGCGGGCTTCGACCTCCACCGGCGCCTCACCCAGTGCCGCCTGCTCAACATCTTCCCCACCCCGCCGAAGGCCGCCTCCCCGTGACCACGGCCCCATCCAAGCCCCGATAGGGCGGTTCAGGGACTCTTTCCCTCGCTAAACATAGTGTGCGTGGTCATTCATCTCCCGATCACATTCCCAGGTCTTCTGAAAGTGGGTTTGCTTGCCGGACTTGAGATGGATGACATCGGCGTGCGCCTGAAAGGCCATGACCACGATTATCAGCGCGGGGGCCGTCAGTTCCTTGTTTACCACCTGGGTCGCTCCACGGTTGACCTGGCGTTGAACAGGATCACGCAAGGGCTGGCTTGAAAAGGGCAAGTGTCAGATTTCGGTCAACTCCGCGGCGCAGGCATATGGTATCAGGGCTCCGGGGGGCGCTTCCCGCCAGACTCTCTCCCGGTGGGCCGCTTCGAAGACATTCCGCTCGTCGGGGAACTTCTCCACCACCTCCCCGATCACCCGCCTCTCTTCCTCGGAAAGGGGTTCGGCCGTTTCCACATCCGCGGCTTTGATGGTTTGCACCAGGTCCCGGTAGTTGTTCAGCTGAGGACCATAGGGCAGGGCCGCATAGCTCGCCCCCGTCAGCCCCCGGCCGAGCCGCCGGAAGGCCAGCATGTCCGCGTACCACAGGTACTTGGCCAGGAACAGGAACCGGTCCCCCGCCTTGAGGAGGCGTTTGCCCAAGAGTTTTTCGAAGGTCCGGGCCACCAGCTTGATGCGCGGCAGGCTGATCTGCCGCCTCCCCGTGCAGCTGTCCGCTGAGGACCGGCTTTGCAGTTGCGCCCGCAAGGCCTGATCCATGGACTTGCTCTGGATCATCCCCGTCTCCCAGCGCTTGATGCTGGCGATGCCCACATTCATCCGCTCGGCCAGTTGCACTTGGGTGAAGCCCTGGGATTCCCGTAAATCTCGAATCTCCGGCCCGGTAAGCAGGCCCACTTTGGCCCGGTAAGCATCCGCCAGGGCGCGCTGTAATCGGCCGGCCGCCTCCACCGTCGTGGCCTCCAGCCCGCAGGCCGGGCAGACGAAGACCTCGGCCGTGTAGTCGACGTCCACGCCCTTGAAGGTCTTGGACCAGGCCAGCGGTTTTTGCTCCATGGGGCCGTGCCCTTTGGGGCATTGGATGGTTTTCATGCTTTCACCTCCCTGGGCCGGTCCGCATGCAGGGAGACCAGCCACAGCGAACCCTGGGCAATGGCGAACTTGAGATACACTCGGCAAGCGAATCGTCGGCTTTCGATCACGAAGGCCAAGAGCTCCAGCCCTTCGATTTCAGGTTTGTAGGATCGTTGAGGCGGGCGCGAACCGGCATAGTCGCGGGGAGACGTATCCTCCAGCAGTTCCCCCAGGACCGCCAGAAGCTCATCACCGATATCGTACCCCAGCTCCATGGCGTCCTCGGCGATCAGGTCCGCGTCGAGGAGGAATACGCTCTCCCTCTTGAGCGCATCCCGAGCGTCACGGAGCTTTCCGAACAGTTCCTTGTGGGAAGGTCTGATCATCAGTATGGTATCAATTGATACTTTGTCAAGTTTTGCATGCGATCCTCATGATCCCATCATTTTTCCTGATGCCGCGCCGGCTCCGGCAATCATAAGCGCTGTAGCCGCTTGAACCTCCACGGGTCTTCGAAACCTCCCCGGCTTCCAGTACCCAGTTACTCCAATGCCGGGCGGCCAAGCCTGGCCCCCAAATAAAAAACCGGACGGCCCTTGGAAGGGCCAGTCCGGCGTATTTACCCAATCCGTCACCTGGCAACCCGGCCGCCTCAGTGAAACCCGTGGCTTTCCGTCCCCGCCTCGCGGCGGTTTGGTTTTTCAGCGCCGTCCTTTAGAGAAACGCATGATTTCGTCGCCGTTCCCAAGAATCTCCCAAGACCGCTGTTTCCGCCGCCTATTTTCTCCTTTGTACCCAGGGTGAGAGCCTCAAGGCTTCAGATTCTTCTTCCATATGGGCATTTCGGCTTCGGGGACCGCTTCCGGATCATAAGCGAAAAGCTCGCAGGCCAAGCATTCGGCCGGCTTCAAGTGGGTGGTGATGATCGCGCAAATCTCGTCGGCCAGGCGATCGGCCCCTTCCATGGCCGTGAAGGGAAGAATGATGCCCAGTTGGTTTTCTTCGTACCAGCCGATTTCGTCGATGGCCCGGATGCGCTCGCGGATCGCGGCGCTGGCCCGGACAATGCGCTTGTCATTTTCGCTTTTGATCGCCAGCGACAGGATCAGGAGCGAATATTTGTGGTTGCTGCGGTCGGCCCGAAAACGCTCCTTCTCGATGGCCCGCTGGAACGCTTTCTTGCCAACGAGAAGACCGGCCGACGATTTCCTAGGCGATTTGAAAAAACCCACGCTCCGCCTCCGTTCGTTGCATCCCATGAATGAATATGGGTAATNNTGGCGGCTTTGGCGGCTCAAAGCGGCCGCCCCACCAGGCCACGCGGTGCTCCGGGCAAGCGCCCGCATGCAGGTTGATGATCCGCAGTCTGCACACCTTTCCGGGCACGGATGCTCCATAACCCGTGCATTCCAGCTCTTCCAGGAGGCATCCCCTCCCTCCCCTTCTGCTCGCCAACCATTCGGTATGCATTGAAAATCGCTCTCGAGCGGCGCTTCCCGGGCATGCGGCACGGATCGTGCTCATCGTCCCAGGAACCCCGGGGATAGGACCCTGCGCCATGCCCCCCCCTGGTTCCCTCCACCAGGAGCCGCCAGTGCCTCTTCGTCGCCTGCCGATCTTGTCCCTGACCGCCCTCCTGGGGCTTTGCCTCCTGGCCACCTCCCCGGCCTTCGCCCAGGAGGCCCCCATCGTCTTCGATCCCATGCCGGTGCCGGTGGTGAAAGTGGAGGGAATCGAGGTGGCGCCGGGGGAGGGCGAACGGGCGGTGGCCCTCACTGCGCGCCTGAGCCACCCCGCGGCAGTCGAGCACCTGGCGGTGGTCTGGCGCCTGGCCCAAGGGGCCGGCGAAGGTGTGCGCCTGGATCCCAAGGAAAACGGCGCGGCCCGCCTCACCCTGGGCCCCGGCGACGGGGAGCTGGTGGTGGAGGCCTGTGTCGGCGACGGCGCCCGCACGGCCGGCTGCAAGCGCCTGACCCTCAAAAGCGAGTTGCTCGCCGCCTGTCTGGACGCCTCCCGCTGGAAGGCCATCGAGGACCGGGAGTGGGACGAAGTCCTTTGCCTGGGCCGCGAGAACGACGCCCTGCGGTATGTCTTCGCCAAGGTGAGCTCCCGGGTCAACACGGCCACCGGCGAGTACCTGCGGGAGCACGCCGACCTGCGGGTGAAGGTGGCCGGTGGGGAGCTCGTCGTGCGGCGGGAGTACCGCCGGGGGCGCTGGCGCTGGCGCCACGTGGGCCAGGATCTCGAACCGGAGAGCGACACCGCCGGCCGCATCCAAGCCCTCGTGCGCCAGGGGGTGCGCTATCAGGCTGTGGATAAACAA
>DJGG01000198.1 GCA_002432195.1 Desulfobacteraceae bacterium UBA5852 | reverse complement strand
TTGTTTATCCACAGCCTGCTGACCGCCTGCGGTTGCCGCCCGACGGCTTGCCTTGGGGCCGCATTCCAGGTTATCAGCCTGTGGACAAACCGCGTCTCGGGCCGCAAGGCCGCGGGGCGACCCGATACTTGTATATCCCCAGGCGGCTATCCAGAGGCCACCCAAGGAGCCCATGGAAATCCTGTCCACCATCGTCCCCATCTTCGCCATCGTCCTGCTGGGCTGGGCCGCCCGCCGGGGGGGGTTCATGCCGCCCGAATTCCTGGGGCCGGCCAACCGCCTGGTCTACTACTTCGCCATCCCGGCCCTGATCTTCGGTTCCATCGCCAAGGCCTCCCTGCGCCACGAGTTCCGGGGGACCGTGCTCTTCATCACCCTGGCCTGCGTGGCCGCCGGATACGCCTGCGCCTGGATGGCCAGCCGCCTGGCGCGCTTCCCCGCGGCCCGCGCCGGGGCCTTCATCGCCAGCGCCGGCCACGGGAATCTGGGCTACGTGGGGCTGGCGGTGGCCTACTACTTCATGGGGGACAGCGGCCTGGCGCGTGCCGGCCTGCTGGCCGGCTTTCTCACCGTGCTGCAGAACACCCTTTCCGTGCTCATCCTCCAGGCGGCCGCCCCCCTGGCGGCGGGCCGGGCCCGGGGGCGGGAAACCCTGCGGCGCCTGGCCACCAACCCCGTGATCCTCTCCGCCCTGGCCGGGATCCTGGTGTCGGCCCTGGGGATCCCCTTGCCCCTGGTGGTGCGCCGGAGTGTCGACATGCTGAGCGGGCTGGCACCCCCCACGGCCCTTCTGTTGATCGGGGCCTCCCTCACCCTGGACATGCTGCGCGCCTACTGGCGTCCGGTGCTCGGGGCGGTCGTCATCAAGCTCGCGATCCTGCCGGGCATCGGCCTGCTGGTCTACCGGGCCTTCGGCCTGCCGCCGGTGGATTTTCTCCCCGGCCTGATCCTCCTGGCGGCCCCCACCGCCACCGTGACCTACGTCATGGCCCGGGAGATGCGCGGGGACGCGGGCCTCGCCGTGGCCGCCATCTCCGCCAGCACGCTGCTGTCGGCGGTCTCCTACAGCGCCTGGCTGCTGGCGGTGGGCCCCCCGGGGGGCGCGCCCTGACAAGCAGGACGGTTCCGTAAAAACTCCCCTATCGGCGTTACGCGGCCATGCGGGCGAGCCACCGCGGGGCGGACCCGGGCCGCTGGCGGGCCACTAGGGCCAATCAACTACAAAATTGAATAAATATCAAAATAAAGAACAAATTAGTCATAATTTAATCATGGACCGCCGGCGCCTCCAGGGGCGCGCTTGTTTTATAAATATGATAAAATACAGATAGATATGATTTTCTTTGAAGCGGAGCGCAGCACCTGGCACGCCTCTTGATTAGACCCGGGGTAACGAACGCACCACCGACCGCGGCGCCGCCGCCCGCGGCCGAGGGATGCGCGATCCGTCTAACCCGAGTGCGAAAGAGAGGGCGTCCGTCATGAAAACTGCCATCCTGACCCTGATGATTCTGATCGCGAGCCTTACCCCGGCCCTGGCGGCGGACGATCCGCCCACGCTGGAGACCAACCGGGCGGCCATCGAGCTGGTGCAAGTGCACGCCAACTACCTCTGGACCATGATCGCCGCGGCCCTGGTCTTTTTCATGCAAGCCGGCTTCGCCATGGTGGAGTGCGGCTTCACCCGCGCCCGAAACGCCGTCAACATCATGATGAAGAACCTCATGGACTTCGCCATCGGCTCGCTGGCCTACTGGGCGGTGGGCTTCGGCCTGATGTTCGGGGTGACCACCACCGGCTGGTTCGGCACCTCGGGATTTTTCCTGAGCGATTTCCAGCCTGGAGGCGACCCCTGGGTGCTGGCCTTCTGGATGTTCCAGGTGGTCTTCGCCGCCACGGCGGCCACCATCGTCTCCGGCGCCATGGCCGAGCGGACCAAGTTCGCGGGCTACCTCATCTACAGCCTGGCGATCAGCGCCTTCGTCTACCCGGTCATCGGCAGCTGGGCCTGGGGCAGCCTGTTCAAGGGCGCCGGCTGGCTCGAAGGCCTGGGGTTCATCGACTTCGCCGGCTCCACCGTGGTGCACTCCGTGGGGGGCTGGGCGGCTCTGGCCGGGACCCTCGTCCTGGGGCCGCGCCTCGGCAAGTACACCGCCGACGGGCGCGTGCGCCCCATCCTGGGGCACAACATTCCCCTGGCGGCCCTGGGGGTCTTCATCCTCTGGCTGGGCTGGTTCGGGTTCAACCCCGGCTCCACCACCACGGCGGACAAGAGCATCGCCATGATCTTCGTGAACACCAACCTGGCGGCGGCGGCCGGATGCGTGCTGGCCATGGCCAGTTCCTGGATGAAGTTCGGCAAGCCGGAGGTGGGCATGAGCCTGAACGGCGCCCTGGCCGGCCTCGTGGCCATCACGGCCGGCTGCGCCAACGTGACCCCCGGCAGCAGCATCCTCATCGGGGCCATCGCCGGGGTGGTGGTGGTCTACGCCGTCATGTTCTTCGACAAGCTCAAGATCGACGATCCCGTGGGGGCCATTTCGGTCCACGGGGTCTGCGGGGCCTGGGGCACCCTGGCCGCCGGCCTCTTCGACATGGGCGGGTTTTCCCTGGGAGTGGTGGGGGTGCAGGTGCTGGGCATCGCCACCTGCTTCCTCTGGACCTTCCCCCTGGCCTACGGCCTCTTCAAGCTCATCGATGTGACCATCGGCCTGCGGGTTTCCCCCGAGGAGGAGTTGGAAGGCCTTGACCACGTGGAGCACGGCGGCAGCGCCTACCCGGACTTCGAGCTCTCCAGCTATTCCACCGCCTCCGGCGGTCTGCCCGGGGGCCCGGCGGGACACCAGCCGGTGGCCGCCCTCAATCCCCTGCCGACGCCGTAACCCGGCGGTTCGGCTTCCCGATGGCTGAGGGCCCGGTGTCAGGCCCTCCTCCCGGCGGCGTCCTGCGATCCCCTGCGGGGCGCCGCCGCAGCCCAAGCAGGGTGGGGACGGACCGGCCGCCACAGCCGGTGCTCCACGCTCCCCACCGACCCCGCCCTCGGCTCCGATCCCATCCCGGCGGCGAGGTCCCCGCGCCCTCGCCTCACCCTCCACGGCTTACCCGCAAGCGTTACAAAATTGTCGGCCCGCGTGGCCCGCGGCCGCAGACAGGGCTGTGCCAGGGCGGCGGGGCGCTTCAAGGGGGTTGCGGGACAGGGTCGGTGGGGAAGGCACCCAGCGGCGGGAGGTTCAAGGCCTGGAGGCGGATGCCGCCTTCCCGGCGCTGAAGGATGGTGAGGGCCCCGGGATCCTGCCCCAGAAGGAACAAGTGCGCGAGAGGCATTCCCAGCAGGCGGCACACCAGGACGCGGATGGCCCCCGCGTGGGTCACGATGAGGAGGTCGCCGGGGTTCCGGGCGGCGAGCCCCTGGAAGGCCGGCCAGACCCGCGCCTGCAGATCGCCGAAGGACTCGCCCCCGGGAGGCCGAAAGCCGGCCAGGTCGGCGCCGCGGCGCTGAAAATCCCCGGGGCACTGCCGGCGCACGGCCTCCATTGCGAGGCCTTCCCATTGCCCCAGGTGGATTTCCCGCAAGGCCGGCAGAGCTTCCGGCGCGGGGCCGCGGGCGGCGACGATGCGGGCGGTTTCCCATGATCGTTGCAGGTCGCTGGCGAAGATGCCCACGAGCCGTCGTCCGGCGAACCGGCGGCGCCAGGCCAGGGCCTGCCGGCGCCCTTCGGGGGACAGCGGCAGGTCGGTCTGCCCGATGAAGCGCCGGCGTCCGTCACCGGCCGTCTCTCCGTGCCGCAGCAGGAAGATGGTTCCCCCCACGGCGGCCCGGGGAGGTGTCTCAGGGGTCATGGGGCGCTCCCCGGCGGCATGCCGCCCGTGCGGAGGATCGTTGCCAGGGAGCGCCCCACGCGGGTTTCCAGGCGGCGGCGGATGGTGCGGGCCGCGAGGCGCCGCCGCTGGATCTGCCGGCCGGCTTGCGGGTCGCCGCCAAAACGCGCCTGGGCCGCATCGAAGCGTTCTTCCGGATCCACCCGGCGTTGCCCGATAACGCACTTGTCCGCCAGGTAAAGGAGGTCCGCCGGGGAAAGGCCGCCGTCGGGTGCCGGCTCCCGGTCTCCGTGGTCGGCCACGAGGGCGGC
>DJGG01000204.1 GCA_002432195.1 Desulfobacteraceae bacterium UBA5852 | reverse complement strand
TACAGTAAGTAATCCAATTTTTACACACCCGGCCGCTGTCGGCCGGCTGCAACCCATGGAAGCGCCATGATCCAATTGATCCGAGGGTTCCGGGACATCCTCCCCGGGGAAACCGAGCTGTGGCAGCGCATCGAGGCCACGGCCGTGGAGCTGCTCCAGGCGTTCGGCTTCCGGGAGATCCGCCTGCCCATCCTGGAGCGCACGGAGCTCTTCGCCCGCTCCATCGGCGAGACCACGGACATCGTGGAAAAGGAGATGTACACCTTCCCCGACCGCAAGGGCGACCTCATCACCATGCGGCCGGAAGCCACCGCCGCCGTCTGCCGGGCCTACATCCAGCACCGCCTGCACGCCGTGGAGCCGGTGCAGAAGCTTTACACCATCGGCCCCATGTTCCGCCGCGAGCGGCCCCAGAAGGGGCGCTACCGCCAGTTCTACCAGATCAACGCGGAGATCATCGGTGACGGCTCGCCCCACGCCGACGCCCAGCTGATCCTGATCCTGGTGCGCCTGCTGGAGCGCCTGGCGGTGAGGGACGCCACGGCCCACATCAACTCCCTGGGCTGCCCCGACTGCCGGCCGGCCTTCCGCGAAGCCCTTCTGGCCTACATCGACCGCGTGGCAGAGCGCCTGTGCGCCGACTGCCTGCGCCGCCGCCACACCAACCCCCTGCGGGTGCTGGACTGCAAGGTCCCCGGCTGCCGCGAGGCCATGGCCGGGGCTCCCTCCCTGGGGGATTTCCTCTGCCCGGTCTGCCGAGCGCACTTCGACGCCCTGCGCCGGAACCTCGACCGCCTGGCCGTGGCCTACACCCTGGACCCCCGCCTGGTGCGCGGCCTGGACTACTACAGCCGCACGACCTTCGAGATCCAGACCGGGGCCCTGGGCGCCCAGAGCGCCATTGCCGGGGGCGGGCGCTACGACGGCCTCATGGCGACCCTCGACGGCCCCCCCACCCCGGCCACCGGCTTCGCCATCGGCCTGGACCGCCTGGCGGAAATCGCAGCCCGGCAGCAGGCCCCCGGGATTCGGCGCCCCCAGCTCTATGTCGCCGCCCTGGGGGAAGCGGCCCAGGCCCTGGCCTTCGAGTGGATCGCCGCCTGGGGGTCCGCCGGCATCTTCGTGGAAACGGACTTCACCGGGCGNNTAGCCTCAAGAGCCAGATGAAACGCGCCGACCGCCTGGGGGCCGCCCGGGTGCTGATCCTGGGGGCGGATGAAATCCAGCGCGGGACGGCCCAGCTGCGGGACATGGCCACGGGGGAGCAGCGCGAGACCTCCCTGGAAGGCATCGTGGAGCGCCTGCGCGCCACCCCGGCGGCCGTCTGACAGGCGCCCCCGGGACGACGGGCCGATCTATGCCGGCCCCTGGAAAAGGAGACACGGACTTGACCACCGACCATCTCGAGAGCATGCGACGCACCCACCACTGCCAGGCCCTCACCACCGCCGACATCGGCCGCGAGGTGGTGCTCATGGGCTGGACCCAGCGCCGCCGGGACCATGGCGGGGTCATCTTCGTGGACTTGCGGGACCGGGAAGGAATCACCCAGGTGGTGTTCAACCCCGCGGTGGACGAGGCCGTCCACGCCAAGGCCCAGGCCATCCGCAGCGAGTACGTGCTGGGGGTGCGGGGCAAGGTGGCGGCGCGCCCCGAGGGCATGCGCAACCCCAACCTGGTGACCGGCGGGATCGAGGTCCTGGTGACGGAGCTGAAGATCCTGAACAGTGCGGCCACCCCCATCTTCATGATCGAGGACCGCGTGGACGTCTCGGAGAGCATCCGCCTCCAGCACCGCCACCTCGACCTGCGGCGCCCCAACCTCCAGCGCAACGTCATCGCCCGTCACCGGGCCGGGGCCGCCGTGCGCGCCTTCCTCAACGCCAACGGCTTCCTGGACATCGAAACCCCCGTCCTCACACGCAGCACCCCGGAAGGGGCCCGGGACTACCTCGTGCCCAGCCGGGTGAACCCCGGCCAGTTCTACGCCCTGCCCCAGTCCCCCCAGCTCTTCAAGCAACTCCTCATGATCGCGGGCTTCGACCGCTACTACCAGATCGTGCGCTGCTTCCGGGACGAGGACCTGCGGGCCGACCGCCAGCCGGAGTTCACCCAGATCGACATGGAGCTGTCCTTCGTGGGAGAGGAGGACGTCATGGCCATGGGCGAAGGCCTCATGGCGGCCGTCTTCCAGGAGGTGCTGGACCTGACGCTTACGACCCCCTTCCCGCGCCTGACCTACGACGAGGCCGTGGGCCGCTACGGTCTGGACAAGCCCGACATCCGCTTCGGCCTGGAGCTCGTGGACGTTTCCGACATCGTGGGCGCCTCGAACTTCAAGGTCTTCGCCGACGTGGTCAAAGGCGGCGGCATCGTCAAGGCCATCAACGTCAAGGGTGCGGTGGACATGACCCGTAAGGAGCTGGACGACCTCACGGCCCTGGCGGCCGTCTATCGCGCCAAGGGCATGGCCTGGATCAAGATCAAGGACGACGCCTGGCAGTCCCCCATCGCCAAGTTCTTCTCCCCGGCGGAAAAGGAGGCCCTGACGGCCCGCCTGGGACTGGCTCCCGGGGATCTCGTGCTCTTCGGCGCCGACACCCCCGCGGTGGTCAACGAGAGCCTGGGGCAGCTGCGCAACCACCTGGGGGAGAAGCTGGGCCTGATCGACCGGGAGCGCTTCGCCTTCACCTGGGTGACCCACTTCCCCCTCCTGGAATACGACGAAACGGGAAAGCGCTACCAGGCCCTGCACCATCCCTTCACCGCCCCCCTGGAGGAGGACTACCCCAAGCTCGCCAGCGATCCCCTGGCCGTGCGCTCCCGGGCCTACGACCTGGTGCTGAACGGCTTCGAGGTGGGGGGCGGCAGCATCCGGGTGCACCGGGTGGACCTCCAGCAGCGCATCTTCGCCGCCCTGGGAATGGCGCCGGCGGACTACGAGGAGAAGTTCGGCTTCCTGCTCCAGGCCCTGGCCTCCGGCGCCCCGCCCCACGGCGGGATCGCCTTCGGCTTCGACCGCCTGGTGATGCTCCTGTGCCGCGAGAGCTCCATCCGGGACGTGATCCCCTTCCCCAAGACCCAGCGCGCGGCCTGCCTCATGACCAACGCCCCGGCCGGGGTCTCCCGGGAGCAGCTCGACGAGCTCTACCTGCGCGTGAGCCCGCTCGCGGACAAGTGAGGCGCATGGGAAAAAGCTTGACTTGGCCGGCAAGGTTTATTAGTTACGCTGGTCTGTCACGCACCTCGGCAGCCCTTTCCCAGGGAGGGATGGCCGGTGCTGGTCCTATGAGCATTCCTCGGTAGCTCAATCGG
>DJGG01000096.1:39457-39615 GCA_002432195.1 Desulfobacteraceae bacterium UBA5852 | reverse complement strand
CTAGCTAATGGGACGCGGGCCCATCTCTAAACAGTAGCTTCCATGGAGAGGCCACCTTTGATCCCCCCGGCCAAAGCCAGAAGGATGTCATCCGGTATTAGCTCGCCTTTCGGCGGGTTATCCCCGATTCAGAGGTAGGTTACCCACGCGTTACTCAC
>DJGG01000096.1:21552-39362 GCA_002432195.1 Desulfobacteraceae bacterium UBA5852 | reverse complement strand
CAGGATCAAACTCTCCAGTTAAACTATCAATAGTCGCCTCACGGCAACTCTTTGACGAAAGACCTGTCTCACAGGCGTCACTATTTAGTTTTCAAAGATCAAACCGCCAACCGCGAAGCCGGCGCGCCAGCACCAATTACCCGCGCTGACAAAAATGGCTTTCTATTCCATCCCACCCCATCCTGTCAACTCAAATCTCACAGGATATTAAAAAAAATGCCGGAAGGGATACGCGGATGTAAGAGAGCACACGAAGACCTCGGTTCCGGATTTTGTTTCCGAACCGGGTAACGAAGAAAATTATCATAACTGGAGTGTATGTCAAGATCAAATTCCCTGCCGGGTCAGGTCCTGAATACGATCTTGTGGAACTTTTTTTTGCCGGAACGCAGCAGGATTTCCTGATCCTGAATATCTCTGGCGGTCAGGACATACTCGGTGGTCTCTACGCGATTGCCGTTCACGTAGGCCCCGCCCTGCTCGATCAGCCGCCGCGCGGCCCCGCCGGAATTGGCCAGACCCACCATCTGCAGGGCCTTGAACAGCGGCACGCCGGAGGCTAAATCATGGAGCTTCCAAAAGCTCTGCGGCACGGCCGCATCCGTGGACGGGTTGCCAAGCCGGGGAATCGAGCTGGAGGGCAACATATCCGCCGGTATGGCCCGGGCGCCAAACATGGCTGCGGCCCCCTGGAAAGCCTGCGTGGCTTGTTCCCGCCCGTGGACCAGCTGCGTGGTTTCAAACGCCAGAACGGCTTTGGCGCAATTGAGATCGGCACCTGCCATTTGGGCCACGGCACGGACTTCGCTCATGGGCAAAAACGTATACAATGCCAGAAAACGAGCAACGTCCTGATCATCGGTGTTGATCCAATACTGATAATAGCCGTAAGGCGTCGTGCGCTCCGCATCAAGCCACACCGCTCCAGCGGCGGTCTTGCCCATCTTGGCGCCACTGCTGGTGGTAATCAGCGGAAAGGTCAACCCAAATGCGGTCTGCTTGCGAGCCTTGCGCACCAGATCGATTCCCGCCACGATGTTCCCCCACTGGTCGCTGCCGCCCATCTGCAGGCGGCAACCATGGCGGTCGTATAGCTCCAAGAAGTCATAGGCTTGAAGCAGCATGTAATTGAATTCGATGAAGCTCAGGCCCTCATCCGAGTCTATGCGCATGCGATAGCTCTCGGCCTTGATCATCCGATTGACGCTGAAATGCCGCCCGATATCCCTCAGAAACGGAATGTATTCCAGTCGCGTCAACCACTCGGCATTGTTTAGCAGCAGGGCGCGCTGCGAAGCGAAATCGATAAAACGGCTCAGTTGCCCCTTCAGCGCCACCGCATTATGGTCGATCTCTTTGATGCTCAGAATCTGGCGCATTTCGGTCTTGCCGCTGGGATCACCCACCAGCCCCGTCCCCCCGCCCACCAGGGCAATGGGTCGATGTCCGGCGCGCTGCATGTGTGCCAAGGCCATAATGGGCACAAGATGACCGATATGCAGACTGGAGGCGGTGGGGTCAAACCCCACATAGCACGTCACGGGTCCTTCTTGGATGTAGGCATCGAGCTCCGCCTGGTGCGTCCGGGCTTCGACGAAACCGCGTTCGGTTAGAATATCGATTACATTCATAGAATTAAGCCGCTCTCTTGGTGAACATGCCCTTGGTCAGGTACCGCGCGCGCCTACGGGCGCCCCTGTCGACGCGGGCCTCATTTGTTGGCGAATTCCACCGCCCTTGTCTCACGGATAACCATGACCTTGATCTGGCCGGGGAAAGTCAGCGTTTCCTCAATTTTGCGGGCAATATCGCGGCTCAGAAGGACGGAATCCTCATCGGTGACGCGATCGCTCTCGACAATCACACGGAGTTCGCGGCCGGCCTGGATGGCATAGGTATTGGCCACCCCGGTAAATGAATTGGCTATATTTTCAAGATCTTCAAGGCGCTTAATGTAATTCTCGAGCAATTCCTTGCGGGCTCCTGGACGAGCCCCGGACAGACTATCGGCGGCCTGCACCAGAAACGCGTAAACCGTGTTGGGTGGCATGTCCTCATGGTGGGCAGCAATTGCATGGACGACTTTCGGCGCCTCGCCGTACTTTTTGGCCAATTTGGACCCGATTACAGCATGGGGACCTTCCACCTCATGATCGATGGCCTTGCCGATATCGTGCAACAGCCCCATGCGCCGGGCAAGCTTCTGATTCAAGCCCAGTTCCGCGGCCATGATACCGCAAAGAAAGCCGACTTCAATCGAGTGCTGCAGGACATTCTGAGCGTAGCTCGTACGAAATTTGAGACGCCCCAGGTACTTTATCAGATCGTTGTGCAAATTATGGACCCCGAGTTCGAAGGCGGCCTGCTCACCGGCCTCCTTGATCGTCTGATCAACCTCCTGAGTGGCTTTCTTGACCACATCCTCGATGCGGGCCGGGTGAATGCGTCCGTCGGCAATGAGTCGCATCAGCGAAATGCGGGCGACCTCGCGTCGTACCGGGTTGAAACCTGAAAGGATAACCGCCTCCGGGGTATCGTCGATGATCAGGTCGATGCCGGTGGCAGCCTCGAGGGCGCGGATATTTCGGCCCTCCCGTCCGATGATGCGCCCTTTCATCTCGTCGTTGGGCAGTGGCACAACGGAAACGGTTCTCTCGGCGACATATTCCCCGGCATAGCGTTGAATGGCCGTGGCCATAATCTTCTTGGCTTTTTTGTCGGCTTCTTCCTTGGCTTCGTTCTCGATACGCTTGATCAGTTTGGCACCCTCATACCGTGCCTCGTTTTCCATGGCCCGCAGCAGCAACTCCTTGGCCTGCTCGGCCGTCAAGCCTGAGATCCGCTCCAACTGCATTTTCTGTTCACGAATGAGGCTGTGGTATTCCGCCTCGTTGGCCTCAGCCTTTTCCTCCCGTTCAATCAGTCGTTGCTCCCGACCACTGACGTCCTTTTCCCGCCTTTCGCATTGATCGATTTTCCGATCGATGTGCTCCTCCTTCTGCATCAACCGGATTTCGCGGTTCTTCAATTCATTGCGTGTTTCCTTGGTCTCGGAGTCAAAATCGCTCTTCATCTTGAAGAGCATGTCCTTGGCCTCGAGTTCGGCCCCCTTCATCAGCGTGTCCGCGCGGTGTTCCGCATCCCGGATGATCTGGGCGGCCTGATACTCGGCAGCCTTTGCCTTTTGATCACTTAGCTTGCCTTTAGCCCAATACGCTATGGCAAAGCCTGCGGCGAAGCCTGCGGCTCCGATTAGCACAAGATATTCAATCATCAGCCGTCTCCTGGGAAGCGCATGGCTCCCCTCTTGAAACGTTTATGGAAGGCAATCGAAGCGCTTCGATCTCCTCGGAACTAACGTGTCCGAGGCCCGCGGCGAGGAACCGGCACTTCAGCCTCGGCGACCCTGCAAGCGTATCGATCGGTTGGTGCGTGAAAAATGAAATAACGCGGAAGGGCTGTTCCTGGATAGGTGAGGCGGCTACAACAATCCCGGAGGTTATGCAACGTCGCGGGAGATCAGTCGACTGGCTTCGAGTTCCGCGGGTTCGAATTTCGAGGAACCCCCGCCATGCCGTGTTGGCTGATCTTTGAACCAAGGGTTCAAAGTGGGTGCCATTTGGTTTCTTTAGGCTTTTCTGCCAGCGCAGAACCTGCACACCGAAACCAGAGACGGCCCCCTTACATGAGACTGTTGGGTCAAAGAATTTCCGCCAATCACAAACACAGCAGGGGTAATCTCGAAAGGCGACCTGCCCGGATCGAACCCCTGACAGCGATGCGACCGCTACTCCACGCTCAGGAAGGCGCGCCGGTAAGCCGGCATTATCATGTCCCCAGGAACTGCAAGGTCAGACGGCTGATTTTCCGGTCGATTGGATCTGTATGCCCTCGTCAAGCAAGCCGATCAGTCGCTGCGATCGTCCAGCGACATGCGTTACCAGTTCGTTCAACTGCAGCCTCAAGCTCACATTGTCGTTGGCCAGATTGAGAGCGGTCTGCAAGAGCATGGCAAACCTGTTGCGCTCAACCGGACGCCCTGCTTGTTGACCCTCTACTCTTCGAATCTCCCGCATCAAATACTCGGTAACTACACTCAAGTCCGCAACGTCCGATTCGGCTTTGAAAGTATAGGCCTGACCGAAAACATCTATGGTTATCAGCCGTTCCAAGTATACGAATTAGCACCTTTCCTGGGTAGGCCCGCCCGGAGACACCTCACTCATCCCCGATGATATTCTTGAGCCGCGCCAGCAATTGATCGATCCGCGATCGGATCGCCTGACGCTCTTCGGAATATCGTTTTTCCGCCTCAACCTTGTTCCGGAGTTCCTCCTCCAAGTTTTCGATTCTTGCGCTCAGTTGCTGGATGACCGCGTCCTTATCCCGACCAATCTTGACCAGGTGCTCAATGCGCGATTCAATATGCTCAAATTGTCTCAGGATCAGTTCGCCGTCCAATACACACCTCTCCCAACTTGTTGTTATTATAAAATCTTAAGGATTTTAAAGTCAAGCCATATTCCCAGGCAGGTTCAAAAGGAAGGCGCCATCGCCTCCCTACCCGATGGCTGTCGGGTGGCAAGACCCACCAATACTGACCAGCGGAATTTGCCGGGAATCGGCCCAAACCGTTTCTCCGCGGCGGCGCCTGAGCGTTCAAGACGACAAGGGCAGCCCATGCCGGCATGGGCTGCCCGAATTGCCATCCAACCAGCCCCGAAGGGGGGGCGGAATCGATCCTCCCGAACCTCAAGTGCGCCGGGTCTCAGCCAGCCTGAGGCGATGCAAGGCCCTCTTCAATGCCGCTTCGGCCCGCAGAAAATCAAGATCGGCTTTCTTATCTTCAAGCCGCCGTTGGGCGCGTTCCATCGCCGAACGGGCCCGTTCGAGATCGATATCCCGGCGTCTTTCAGCAGATTCGGCCAGGATGGTGACTTTGTCGGGCAGGGCTTCGGCAAATCCACCGCTGACAAAGACACAGCGCTCCTGCCCACTGGTGTCCGTGTAACGGACAGTGCCGATTTTAAGCGCGGTCATAAAGGGCGTATGGCCGATCAGCACGCCGAACTCGCCCAGCACCCCCGGGGCGACCACCATCTGGGTTTCTTCGTCGACGACCTGCTTTTCCGGGGTGACGACTTCCAGCTTGATATTTCCAGCCATGATGCGTCCTTTTTCGGTTTAGGCCATCTCTTTGGCAGCCGCGACGACTTCTTCAATCCCGCCTTTCATGTAGAAGGCCTGTTCGGGGATATTGTCATATTCGCCCTCACAGATCGCCTTGAACCCCCGAATCGTATCTTCGATCTTGACGTACTTGCCAGCCTTGCCGGTGAAGGTTTCGGCGACATGGAAGGGCTGGGAGAGGAATCGCTGGATTTTGCGGGCGCGCTGAACGGTGAGCTTGTCCTCATCGGATAGCTCTTCCATCCCGAGGATGGCGATGATGTCTTGAAGCTCCTTATACTTTTGGAGCATCTGCTGCACGGTGCGAGCGGTCCGGTAGTGTTCCTCGCCGATGTAGTTGGCATCGAGAATGCGCGATGTGGAATCCAGCGGATCCACGGCGGGGTAAATGCCAAGCTCGGCGATCTGCCGTGAAAGCACCACGGTGCCGTCCAAGTGGGCGAAAGTGGTGGCTGGCGCGGGGTCGGTCAAGTCGTCCGCCGGAACGTAGACGCACTGCACCGCAGTGATCGAGCCCTTGTCCGTGGAAGTGATCCTCTCCTGCAAGCCGCCCAGGTCCACCGCCAGGGTGGGCTGGTAACCCACTGCCGATGGCATGCGCCCCAGCAGGGCCGAAACCTCCGAACCGGCCTGAGTGAACCGGAAAATGTTGTCGATGAAGATCAAAACGTCCTGGCCTTCCTCATCGCGGAAATACTCCGCGCAGGTCAGCGCCGAGAGCGCCACCCGCGCACGCGCGCCGGGCGGCTCAGTCATCTGGCCATACACCAGGGCGGCTTTGGGAAGCACGCCGGAGTCCTTCATTTCGTGATAGAGGTCGTTGCCCTCGCGGGTGCGCTCGCCCACGCCGGCGAACACTGAGATACCGCCGTGCTGCATGGCAATATTGTTGACCATTTCCATCATGATGACGGTCTTGCCCACCCCGGCGCCGCCGAACATGCCCATCTTTCCGCCCCGTGGGAAGGGTACCAGAAGGTCGATAACCTTGACGCCCGTTTCCAGCACGCGCACTTGCACATCCTGTTCCGTGAACTTGGGCGCCTGCCGGTGAATCGGGCGCATGATGTCCTGGCTGACCGGACCGAGACCGTCCACAGGCCGGCCAACCACGTTGAGCACCCGGCCAAGGCTGGCCTTGCCCACCGGCATCATGATGGGTTTGCCCGAGTCCTTGACGTCCATGCCTCTGACCAAACCGTCGGTGACGTCCATGGCAATGCAGCGAACGACATTGTCGCCCAGGTGCTGGGCCACTTCCACGACGAGATTGTCTGTCTGGTCGTTGATGGCGGGGTTGGAAATCAGCAACGCACTATAAATCGTCGGCAGCTTGCCCTGCTCGAATTCCACGTCCACGACAGGGCCCATGACCTGCTTAACCTTACCGATGTTATCTGCCATCTATTCCTCCTTGGAATACCCTTTCACCGCAATCGGTTTTCAACCCTTGAGAGCCTCGGCGCCGCCGACGATATCCATCAACTCCGCCGTGATGGCTGCCTGCCGAGCTTTGTTATAGACGAGTGTCAGGTTCTCGATCATGTCCTTGCAGGCCTTGGTTGCGTTGTCCATGGCGGTCCTACGGGCCGCGTGCTCACTGGTGCTGGTCTCCAGTAGGCCCTTGTAGAGTTGGACATACACGCTGCGAGGCAGCAGATCGGCCAGCAACTCCGTCGCACTCGGCTCGCAGATGTGCTCCGCCTGCCAAGGCGCATCGGCCGCCGTCGCCACTGCGCTTTCGATCTTGGGAATCGGCAGCAACTGCTGGATCCGGGGCTCCTGCCGCGCCATGCTCACGAACTGGGAATAGACCAGGAAGACTTCATCGTAAGCCCCGCTGGTAAACCCGTCCACCAGCTTGCGACCGGCGTTGACCGCGATGTTGAAGGGAATGCGCCCGCCGACGACCCCCAGGTAATGGTCGTCGATGGTCATCGCGCCCGTGCGGCACCAGTCCCGTCCCTTCTTGCCGAAATTCGTGAAGGAAAAGGACGTATCCGCACCCCGTTCCGCCTTGAATGCTTCGGCTTTGGAGATCAGGTTCAGATTGAACCCGCCGCACAGCCCCCGGTCCGAGGTGCACAGCACGACATGCACCTTGCGCACCGGTTCCCGGGGCACCAACAAGAGACTGGCGCCCTCTCCGGCTCGCCCGGCCAGGCTGCCGAGAACTTCGGCGAACTTGGCGGCGTAAGGACGAAAACGCTCCATGTTCTGCTGGGCGCCGCGCAAGCGCGACGTGGCAACCATATTCATGGCCTTGGTGATCTGCCGGGTCTTTTTGACCCCGCTGATCTTGAGTTGAATCTCTTTGAGTGTCGCCATACACCTTAGCCCTTATGGTTTATCCGTCCGTGGGAGTAGCACCCTGAAGCGTTCCCTCAGATGGTGTCCTTGAACTCTTCGTCGTAGGCGGCCAGGGCTTCTTTCATCACCTTCTCGATATCCTCGGTGAATGTCTGTTTTTCCTTGAGCCCTGCAAAAATCTGGGGGTAGCGGTCTTCGATGAATTTGAAAAGACCTGCCTCGTATTTGGCCACCACATCGATCGGGTACTTGTCGAGCCAGCCCCGTGTACCGGCATAGAGGATGGAGACCTGTTTCTCCATGGCCAGCGGTTGATACTGGGGCTGCTTGAGGATCTGCACCAAGCGCTGACCGCGGGTGAGTTGGCGCTGGGTGGCGGCATCGAGGTCGCTGCCGAAAGCGGCGAAGGCCTCCAGTTCACGGAACTGGGCCATGTCGAGCCGCAGGGTTCCGGCCACCTGTTTCATGGCCTTGACCTGGGCGGCGCCCCCGACGCGCGAAACCGAGAGTCCCACGTTGATGGCCGGGCGAACGCCGGCGAAGAACAAGCTCGGTTCCAGGTAGATCTGGCCGTCGGTGATGGAAATCACGTTGGTGGGAATGTAGGCCGACACGTCGCCGGCTTGGGTCTCGATGATGGGCAGGGCCGTCAGGGAGCCGGCGCCCAATTCATCGCTCAGCTTGGCGGCGCGTTCCAGCAGACGGGAATGGTTGTAAAAAATATCGCCGGGGTAAGCTTCGCGTCCCGGCGGCCGGCGCAGCAGAAGTGACACCTGGCGATAGGCGGCCGCCTGCTTGGACAGATCGTCGTAGATGATCAGCGCGTGCTTGCCGTTGTCGCGGAAGTATTCTCCCATGGCGCATCCGGCATAGGGGGCGATGTACTGCAGGGTGGCCGGATCGCTGGCGCATGCCGCGATGACCGTGGTGTATTCCATGGCTCCTTGGCGTTCGAGCACGTCCACCACTTGGGCGACGGTCGACTTTTTCTGCCCGCATGCCACATAGATGCAGTAAATGTCCGTGTCCTTCTGGGCAAGAATGGCATCCACGGCGCAAGCCGTCTTGCCGATCTGGCGGTCACCGATGATCAGTTCGCGCTGCCCGCGACCCACCGGGGTCATGGCGTCCACGGCCTTGAGACCCGTATAGCAGGGCTCGTGAACGCTCTTGCGGGCGATGACGCCCGGCGCCACGACTTCCACACGGCTGAAATGTTTGGCGTCGACGGGCCCCTTGCCGTCGATGGGCTCGCCCACGGCGGACAGCACCCGGCCAAGGACTTCCTCCCCAACGGGAACCTGAGCGATCCGACCCGTGCGCTTGACGATGTCCCCTTCCTTGATATGGATGTCTTCACCCATGATGGCGACACCGACGTTGTCTTCCTCGAGGTTTAGCACCAGTCCGAGGACTCCGCCCGTAAACTCAACCAGTTCGAGGGCCATAACCTTTTCGAGGCCGTATACGCGGGCAATCCCGTCACCCACCGACAGCACGATGCCGGTTTCGCTCAGCTCGACCTGTTTGTCGTAATCCTTGATCTGATCCTTGATGATCTGGCTTATTTCCTCAGCTCGCAGTTCCATTAGGCACTCTCACCCCTTCTTAGAGATTCGCTCATGTTGATAAACTGGGTCTTGATACTTCCATCCAGGACCAGATCGCCGATCTTGGTGACGATTCCTCCGATCAACGAGGGATCCTGCCGGACGTCCAGAAGGATTTCCTTGCCTGTCCTCCGGGACAGGGTTGAACGGATCTTCTCGATGGTCTCGGGTGAAAGCTCCGTGGCCGATACCAGGCTGGCCTGCTCGACCCCTTTGAGGGCATCGGCCAGTTTCTGGTAGAATTCGTTGACACTCCCCAGGAAACCAAAGCGCTTCTTGTCGAAGAGCAGCAGCAGAAATGACTTCACCGCAGCGGACAGCTGCAGCCGGGCGATGATTTTCTCGAGCACCCGACGCCGTGCCGCGGATTCGAACAGGGGGTTGGTGAGCGAGGCTTCAAGGTCCCTCTGATCGGCGACGAGGCGGGCGAACCCGTCCAATTCCTCACGGTAGGTTTCCGCTTGGCCGTCCTCCTTGCCGATCAGCAGCAGCGCCTTGGCATACCGTCTTGCGATCGCGAGATTTTTCACTAGGCCACCACCTTCTTCAAATATTCGTCCACAAGCTGTTCCTGGTCGCCGGTCGTAATCTTGCGCTTAATCAGCTCTTCGGCTCTCACGAGCGCCGCTTCGATCACTTCGGCCTGGAGCCGCTCCTTGGCCCGGTTGATTTCATTGTCGATGCTCCGGCGGGCCTGGGTTTTCAACTTATCGGCCGCCGCTTCGGCCTCTTGGAGGATGCGGGCCTTGGCTTCTTGACCTTGCCTGAGATAATCGGCCATCAATTTTTCGGCTTCCTGGTCCAGCAGGGCGAACTTCCGGTTGTATTCCGCCAGCTGCTTTTCGGCCGAGGCCTTGCGGGCCTCCAGATCCGCGAGTTGCTCCTGGATGCCCTTTATCCGCCCGTTGAGCGCCTGGGAAAACGGTTTGCGCAACAGGAAAACCAGCGCGATGGCGAGTACCGCAAAGTTCAGGACACGATAGGTATCGGTTTTGACCCAACCTGTCCCGTGACCCTCGGCCCCTGCATGCCCGGCTGCCTCCTGGCCCGCGGCCGGCTGGGCATGCTCTTCACCCGCGGCCGGTTGGCCATGCCCTTCGCCCGACGCGGCCCAGGCCGCGCCAACGGACCAGATCAGTACCACGGCCAGGGCACAGGCCAGCGCCCCGCTCCAACCGCTGGTGCGGCGCCGTGCGCTACGAACGGGTATCTTCATCAAACGGCCCTCCCCAAGATCTTTGCACCGATTTGACTTGCGAAAACATCGACGTCCTTCATGAGGGCTTCCCGCACCTCCGCCTCTTCCTGCGCCAATCGTCCGCGCACGGCGGCCAGTTCCGCCTGGGCATTCCGGTTGATGGTGTCGATGAGCTTCTTTTCCTCTTCCTCGGCCGCCTGCACGAGGGCCTCCTTTTCCGACAGACCCTTGGCGCGGGCCTCCTTGATTCCTGCAGCGTACGTGTTCTGCTTTTCCGCCACATCGCTGGTGGAGGTTTCGATATTCTGCTCGAGGCTTTGGAATTTTTCTCGGCGTTGCCGCAGGATGTTGCGTATGGGTCGGTAAAGGACGATGTTGAGGATCCAGATCAGGAAGAGGAAGTTGATAATCTGGATGAAGAGCGAACCATTTACATTGATCATAAAGGCCCTCCACTGCAGAATTTCAATCGGAACGGGATGTTAGAGATGGGAGGAACGTAAGCCCGCCACGGCTTATGCTCGGGCGGTCTATAGCACCTGCGATCGCGGATTGTCAAAAGTTTTTTTAACGCCCTGAGCCGGGCGAGGCACTCGCCACGGCCTTTTTCGCGATGGGTGCCTCACCCGCTTTGGTCGTCATGGGTTCGGGCGCCCGCATCTCGCATCGGCCGTTCAGGACGGCTCCCGACTCGATGATGACGGCGGGGGCCTTCACGTCGCCGGCCACGCGTGCCGGGGGGTAGATTTCGATTTTTTCCAGCGCGTTGATCGAACCGGTAACCTCGCCCATGACGATGGCCACGCGCACATTGACGTCGGCCTTGATCCGCGCCTGCTCGCCCACGATCAAAACACCCTTGGGTCCCTGGATGGTGCCTTCCACCACTCCGTCCAGTCGGACCGTGCCCTCAAAGGCCAGGTCCCCCTGGAACCGGGTTTCGGCACCGATAAAGGTGGTGATGGAATCGGTGTGCTTGTCCTTCTCCGTCCTTTTTTTCATCCCCGCTTCTCCCGCTTGGCTGTCGAATCGCCAGGTGCCGCCCGCCGTATCACTCGTACATGAAACGCCGCATGCTGACATTCATAAGGATGCCGACGCCGATAAAGGTCGTTAACAGCGAAGAGCCCCCGTAGCTTATGAACGGCAGCGGTACGCCCACCACGGGCATGAGGCCCATGACCATGCCGATATTGATGAACACCTGCCAAGATAGCATCGCCGTGACTCCCATGCAAAGGATTACCCCGAAGGGTTCACGGCAGCCATGGGCGATGTTGAGGGCCCAGATGATGAAGACCATGAAGGTCAAGATGAGCAGCACCGAACCGGCGAAACCCCACTCCTCGGCCAGGACGGAAAAAATGAAGTCGGTATGCTGCTCGGGCAGGAAGGAGAGGGCGTTCTGGGTGCCCTGCAGAAAACCCTTGCCCGTGAGCGCACCGGATCCGATGGCGATTTTCGACTGGATGATGTGATAGCCGGTACCGAGGGGATCGCGGTCCGGATCGATGAAGGTCAGGATACGCTGCTTCTGATACCCCTTGAGGAAGAACCATACCAGTGGCACGGTGGTCAGGCCGCCACCGATGATCAGCTGCAGGCTGCGCCGCTCGATCTTGACAAACAGCGTCATGGACGCAGCGATGAGCACGATCAGGCCGGCGGTTCCGAGATCGGGCTGGCGCAGGATCAGGACCACCGGCAACAGGGTCAGGAGCACCGGCAGGCGCAGCCCCATGAGCGTGAAACCGCGTTCAGTGACAAACTTGGAGTAGTAACGCGCCAGCACGATGATCACCGCGACCTTGGCCAGTTCGGAGGGCTGGAGCGAAAACGGCCCCAGGGCCAGCCAGCGCCGCGAGCCCCCGACGAATTTTCCGAAGATCATGACCCACACCAACAGACCCACGCAGCCGATGTAGATCACATGGGCATAACGCTCCAGCAGCTTGTAGTTGATGAGCATGCATGCGGTCATGACCACCAGCCCGACACCGAACCAGATGAGCTGCCTGGTGAAGAGCGCCTTCTGGGGGGTGGGCACTCCCGCGGCCACGGCGCTGTAAAGCGCCACCAGGCCGAAGCCGCCCAGCAGCAAGCTGAAGGCCAGCAGGCCCCAGTCGAAATTCTGCAGATACCGTCGGTCGAACATCGCTGCCAATCCATTTCCCGGCGACGGGCCCTCAGGGCGCGCCCCGGCTGGCGGTTTTCAGATCCTCGCCCAGACCCAGGTAGGTCCGCACCATTTCCCGGGCCACCGGAGACGCTGCACTGGAGCCATGCTCCCCGTGCTCCACGATGACGGCAATGGCAATCCGGGGCGCTTCCGAAGGGGCGTAGGCGATGAACCAGGCGTGATCCTTATAATGATGGACGTTTCCGGAGGACTCGGCCTCGGCCTTTTCGCGGCTGACCACTTGCGCGGTCCCGGTCTTGCCGCTGATGGCGACCTCCTTCAGTCGGGCGATGCGCGCCGTGCCCCGCTCGCCGTTGACCACTTCCCACATGCCCCGCTGCACGGTCTGCAGCACGGCCAGGCCGATGGGCAGACGCCCGGCCACTTGGGGTTGCCGCTCCTGGACCACCTCACCTTCCGGTGTCACCACACGGGCCACGATCTGGGGCCTGTAGCGCACCCCGCCGTTGCCCACGGTGGCGGCGAACACCGCCATCTGCAGAGGGGTCACGAGGTTGAACCCTTGCCCAATGGCCACGGACAGGGTTTCCCCCTCCTGCCAGGCGATCCCCGTGCGCCGCCGCTTCCAGTCCGCCGTGGGCACCAACCCGCTGCTCTCGTGATCCAGATCGATGCCGGTGCGTTTGCCCAGCCCGGCGGCTTTGGCGTAGAAGGCCAGCCGGTCGATGCCCAATCGTTGGCCTACCTGGTAGAAGTAAACGTCACAAGATTCGGCAATGGCCCTATTGAGATCCACCTGCCCGTGTCCGCCGCGTCGCCAGCAGCGGTAATCGCGATTGCCGAAACGATAGTGCCCCGGGCAGAACAGCACTTCCTGGGGCGTGATGACCTTCTCTTCGAGGCCCGCCAAGGCCGTGAGAATCTTGTAGGTGGAGGCCGGAGGGTATTCCCCTTGCAGGGCCTTGTTCTCCAGAGGGCGCCAGGGATTGTTCACTACCGCGTTCCACTGGTCCCTGGACAGACCGGTTATGAAGTGGTTCTGGTCGAAGGTCGGGCTGCTGGCCAGGGCCAGGATGTCCCCCGTGGTGGGATCCACGGCCACCGCCGCTCCGGCGAAGCCCGCGAGCAGTTCCTCGGCACGGCGCTGCAGGCGCCCATCGATGGTCAGGAAAACGTTGTGGCCGTTTTGGGCAGGAACGGTCCGCAGCACCCGCACCACCTGGCCGCTGGCGTTGACCTCCACCTGACGGCCGCCCCGCTGGCCACGCAGCAGGTGCTCGAAGGATTTTTCCACGCCGAATTTGCCGATCAGATCTCCGCTGCGGCATCCGGCGAAGATGTCGCACTGAAGCTCGCTGGGGTTGATCTCTCCCAGATAGCCGATGAGATGGGCCGCCATGCCTCCATCCACGTAATGCCGCAACAGGCGGACGCTGACATCGATACCGGGCAAATCGTAGCGCCGGGTTTCAACGGTACCCAGGGCATCGCGGCCGATATCGCGCTTCAAGAGCAGGGGCCGCAAGAGCGCCGCTCCGCGCAGGTCGGCCACCTTGGCCATGAAATCCTCGTCCTCCGCCTCCAGGGCCATGGAAAGGCGGCGCACGGTTTCCTTGATGGGCTGGGCGTCCTTGGGGCTGATGTTCAGGTCGAAGGATGGGCGGTTGTCCACGAGCAGTTCCCCGTGGCGGTCCATGATCAGACCCCGGGGGGCATCGACGGCCTGGAGCCGGATGCTGTTGTTGAGGGACAACTTGCGGAACTCCGGTCCCCGGACCACCTGGAGATAGAAGAGACGCAGCAGAAGCGCCAGAACCCCCAAGGCCACGCAGATCAGTTGCGCGGTCAGCCGGCGGCGGAACCAGTCGCTGTCGATGGATTTGAGATACTTGCTCACGGTCTCCGTGCGCTTGCCCAGCGTGCCGGCGGACGGTCGGGTCCCTCAACTTGCCCGGCTCCCCTTGCCAAGCCTGAAGGCCATTGGCGGCCGGGCGTACCCTCTCCAGTTGCAGTTTGGGGGTGACCGCCTCTTCCGGTTCCGCGCCCGCCCCGCGGCACGCAACCCGCCTNNCCCGCCTCTCGGCCCCCCTTACCCCGCCTCACGCACCAGAAAGGCACTGAGCCATCCCTCGTAGGCACGCTGCATATAGGCGAGCAGGCCAAGGAGAAGGCCCCCGGTCACCAGGGCCAGAAGAATTTGGGTCAAGGCTGCCCGCAGGGTGGGAGCGGGGAGCAGCGCACCGGTGCTCAGCATGGCGGTGGTGGCCATGTAAATCAGGTGCTCGAAAGCCACCCCGAAGGCCACGGCCAACAGGCTGAGGAGCCGGTTGCGCGGATGAATGAAACGAATCACCCACCGAGCGATCCAATAGAGCCAGACATAAACGGTAAGGAACAGTCCCAAGGGTCCCCCGGAAAGAGTGTCCACGGCGACACCGAAAACCAGGATCACCGGAAGGCCCTCGCTGGCCCGCCGGCGCAGACCCAAATAGACGGTGTAGGCGACCAGCAGGTCGTAACCGGCCGGCGCCACCGCCAAACGGGGCAGAAGCGTCGTCTGCACGAGGAGCAGTACCAGACCCACCGCCATATGAAAGGCGACGTTCATTGCTCCTCCTGGACCGGCGATGCTTCAGGTGCGAGCACCACCAGCACTTCCTCGATGCGCTCGAAATCCACGTAGGGCCGAACGGCGATGACCTGGAAAGTCTCGGATGACATGCGGGCCGCCTCGGTCACTTCGCCGATCGGTATCCCCTTGGGGTACACGCCGTCGAGCCCCGAAGTGATCACCACATCGCCTACATCCACGTCCTCTTTCTGGAGTACATATTCGAAACGGCACCGGTCGGCGAACTCCCCTCGGATGATACCCCGGGCGCGGGACCGCTGCACCAGCCCGTCCACGGCGCTGCCAGGGTCCACGATCAGAAGCACCTGGGCGTAGTGCTCGGAAACCTCCACCACCTGTCCGGCCACCCCCAGGGGCACCATCACCGGCAGGCCCTTCCGAAGCCCATCGGCGGTGCCTTTGTTGATCACGACGGTTTTGTACCAGGCGCTCGGATCCCGCCCCACCACCTCGGCGGCCACCGCCTCCGGCGCCATACCGGCCTTGAAGGCCAGCAACTCCCGGAGGCGCTGATTGGCTTGCGCGAGTTCGATCCGGTCACTGCGCAAGCGCTCGGCTTCCGCCAGGGCGCCTTGCAGCCGCCGGTTTTCCTGCGATGTGGAGACGAGGGCGAAATAGTGCCTCCAGATATCGCGGACAAAACGGGACGAGCGTGACACGGCCTCCTGAAATGGCGCCAAGAGGGAGAGGGTGAACCCTCCGGGACCGGATGATGGAAAGCGCTGACTGACGGCCGAGAGGATCAGGACGTTGGCGATGATCAGAACGATCACGCCGATAATCATCACCATTTTTTTTGATAGCATGCAGCTACGTGATGATGACCCGTCTGAGGGTTTCGATGCTGTCCAGCGTCTTGCCGCACCCCATGGCCACCGTGGTCAACGGGTCCTCGGCCACAATGATGGGTAGGCTGGTCTCCTCGCGGAGCAGTTTATCCAGGTTCTTGAGTAGAGCGCCTCCTCCGGTGAGCACGATTCCCCGATCCACAATGTCGGCGGCCAACTCCGGAGGCGTCTGCTCCAGGGCGATTTTGACCGCTTCCACGATGGCATCGATCTGCTCCGAAATGGCCACTCGCACCTCCTCTGAATCGATGGTGAGGATCTTGGGTATTCCGGACGCCAAGTCGCGCCCCTTGACCTCGATGGTTTCCAGGTTTTGAGGATCGGGGTAAGCGTTGCCGATTTCGGTCTTGATGATTTCCGACGTACGCTCGCCGATGAGCAGGTTGTACTTGCGCTTGATGTACTGGATGATGGCGGCATCCATCTTGTCGCCGGCCACCCGCACGGACATGCTGTAGACGATCCCGGCCAGGGAAATGACGGCCACCTCCGTGGTGCCTCCGCCGATGTCCACCACCATGTTGCAGGTGGGCTCCGTGATGGGCAGGTTGGCGCCGATGGCTGCGGCCATGGGCTCCTCCATGAGGAAGACCTCCCGCGCCCCGGCGGATTCCGCCGATTCGCGCACGGCACGCTTCTCCACCTGGGTGATCCCTGAGGGGACCGCGATGATGATGCGCGGACGCAGGAAGGAGCGCCGATTGTGCACCTTCTGGATGAAATAGCGCAACATGGCCTCGGTGACTTCGAAATCGGCGATCACCCCGTCCCGCATGGGGCGGATGGCCACGATATTGCCGGGAGTCTTGCCCAGCATGGCGCGGGCATCGGCCCCCACGGCAAGCACCCGGTTCTTGGAGCGGTGGTCTGTGCTGACGGCCACCACCGACGGCTCGTTCAGCACGATCCCCTTGCCCCGGACGTAAACCAGGGTGTTGGCCGTACCCAGATCGATCGCCAGATCGTTGGAAAAAATCCCCAGCAGGCCATCCAGAATCAGGCTCATAACGTTCCTTTCCGCACCCCCTTACGGGCCAGGCTGAAATGCCAAACTTCGGGATTGGGCCGGTTGGCGCTCAGGTCTCCCGGAGGCCTCCCCGGACGGCGGTTGCCCCGGTGGCGCCCGAACCGGCCGGATCGCCGCCGTATCTATCCGAAGTGTAACGGTATTTAGTATCAAAACTCCAAGGAAGTGACAAGCGTTAAAATTGTGCCGCAATCCCGGCCGGACACCTTCCCCGCCGGCGACCGCGATCAGCGCAAGCGCTCCATGACACTGTCGTGAAGGGCCGGGCGAAAATCGCGAATGCGCTGGTTGTCGCGGCTCGGGTGCACCCGGTTGGTCAGCAGGACCACCGCCAGGCCCCGTTCCAGGTCCATCCAGAACGAGGTACCGGTGAACCCCAGGTGACCGATGCTGCGCCGCGGGAAATAACGCCCGCTGCTGGACCGGCTCGCCGAAGGGGTATCAAACCCCAGGGCCCAGTCCGAGTCCCCCTGACGGGTCACAAACTCTTCCAGCAAGGCCCGGTCCAGGGGAGCAGGAGCCGGCGCACCCACCAGCGTCGCCCACAGGAGGGCCAAGAGGTTGGTTACCGCCCCGGCGGTGCCGAACAGACCGGCGTGGCCCGCCACCCCCCCCAGCACGAACGCGTTGTCGTCGTGGACCTCACCTTCCAGTACCCGTCCCCTCCAGGGACAATCCTCCGTGGCGGCGAAGTGGCGGTCCGGGGGGCCGCGCCGCAGGTCTACAAACAGCAGGTCGTCCATCCCCAGGGGCTCATAGACGGCCCCTTGCAGCCAGGCGTCCAGACGGCGGCCGGACACCTGCTCCACCACCGCTTGCAGAACCATGAAATCCAGATCGCTGTAAACCGGCGAC
>DJGG01000096.1:0-21485 GCA_002432195.1 Desulfobacteraceae bacterium UBA5852 | reverse complement strand
GAAACCCGGCCCGGTGGCTGAGAAGATGGCGGAGATCCAGAGGGGCCTTGTCCGTCCCTTCCCAGCCGGGCAGCAGATCGCCCAAGCGGCTCTCCAGGCTCAGACGCCGGTCCTGGATCAGAGCCATGACCCCCAGGGTCGTTGCCAGAGGCTTGGTGAGGGAAGCCAGGTCGAAGAGGGTGTGGAGGGAAACCGGGCTTGCGGTGGCCAGGTTGGCCACACCGTAGGCGCGGCCAAAGACCGTCACCCCTTCCCGGGAGACCTGCAGCACGGCGCCGGGAAACACCCCTGCTTCCAACCCTTTGCGCATCAGCGCATCCACGGCACGCATGTCAGGGGCGCTCCGCTGCGTCATGGCACAGCTCGCCAGCCGTTGCCCCGCCGCCTGACGGATGCGTTCATGGATGGTCCGCATCGGCGGCGGTGGCCGGTGCGCAAAAGCAAAGTCGGGGCGGATCGGTGGTCAGGCAGGCTTCCAGGCCCAGGGGCAGGGTGACGTTGGCGGCCCCGTGACCGATGGGAAACCCGGCCACCACCGGTATCCCCAGGGGGCGCACCGCCGCGGCCGCGATGCCCACGATTTCCGCATAAGTCCCGCAGCGCTCGAAACTTCCCAGCACCAGGCCGACCGCCTGGGACAAGGCCCCGGCCAGCCGAAGCTGCCAGAGCATGCGGTCGATGCGGTAGGGGGCCTCGTCCACGTCCTCCAACACGAGGATGCGGCCTGCCAGTTGCGGGAAGTAGGGCGTTCCCACCAAATGGGCCAGGAGCGCGAGGTTGCCCCCGGCCACCGGCCCCCGGGCCTGCCCGGCGACCGCCACCAGTCCCGTGGGAGGCATCAGCACCACGGGGGATGCCCCTGTCAAAGTCTCCCAGAGGGCGGCCCGGCCCTCTTCCGAGGTATCGGGCAGGGAAGCCGCCATGGGACCGTGGAAAGTCACCATCCGGCAGCGGTCGGTCAACACCGCATGCAATCCGGTGATGTCGCTGAAACCCACGAAGACCTTGGGGTGGGCGCGGATGGCTTCCAGATCCAGGAAGGGCAGCATCCGGGTGGAGCCGTAACCGCCCCGGGCGCAGACAATGCCGCGTACTTCCGGGTCGGCAAAAAGGCCGTTGAGCACTTCGGCCCGCTGGCGGTCGCCGCCGGCGAGATATCCTTCCCGGGCGAAGATGGCCTCCGGCGCCGTGGTTCGAAAGCCCATGGCCTGGAGCAGGTCCCGGCCCGCCTCAAGGCGCTGGTGATCGAAGGGGCCCGCGGGCGCCGCCAGGGCAATGAGGTCGCCGGGCTTGAGGCGCGGCGGGCACACGGCCTTCGCATGCGGCTCCCGGGGACCCGGGTCCAGGGCGGCGATGCATCCCGTCATGCGATTTTGCTCCCAGACGTTTATGATGTTGACACCAAAGTGCCGAGGTGTTAAACGTCACTTTTGTGTCGGGGCGTAGCGCAGCCTGGTAGCGCACTTGAATGGGGTTCAAGGGGTCGGAGGTTCAAATCCTCTCGCCCCGACCAAATCTTCTTAAACAATTAAGCGGTTTCCCACAAGGGGGGGCCGCTTTTTTGTTGGTCGGGCCCGTGAGGGGCCGGGGCACTTCCCGCGGTGCACGCGGGCCTACACCGGAGTGCGCTGGTATTGCCATACGGGCCGGGACTCCGGGTCGGTCACCCGGAAGTACGTAATGGAGCCGTGGGCGGGATAGCCGTCGACGATCCCCAGGGAGCGCATGTCCAGGCGCCGCCGGGGATCGAGACTTCGCCCTGCCGCCCAGATGACCAGAAAGGCGATCACGTCCCCGTGGGTCACCGCTGCCACGCAACCGCCGGGGTGGTGCCGATGCAGGCGCAGGAGAAATCGTCTGGCGCGGGCCACGATGTCCGCCGGCTGCTCGTAGCCTGCCCCCGCGCCGGTGTACGCATCCTCGCCCCGGGCGCGGGCCTCGGTCAACGGCAGGCCTTCGAAGGGCGTGCGCACTTCGTGGATCAGGNNNNCCTCCCCGATTTTCCAGAAGGGCCTGGGCGGTCTGTCGCGCCCGCAACAGGGGGCTGCTGCAAATCAACGCCAGGGGCCGGCCGTCCAAGGCCCGGGCGGCGCCGGCGGCCTGCCGCCGCCCCAGGGCGCTCAAGCGGAAGCGGGGCCGCCGGCCGTAGACGATCCCCTCGGGATTGTGCACCTGCCCGTGGCGCACCAGGGCGATGGTGGTTGCCGGGTGCCGCGCATGCAGCGCCGTCATGGGTTCAGGCCTCCGTGGTTCTCGGCGCCAGAGTCGCGCCGGCCGGCACCGTGCGATTTCCCGCAGGGCCGTACCGGGTGACCCCTCCTCTCCCGCAAACCCGCCAGCGGTCCCCGGGCCCTTCCTCGATCAGGCCGGTCTCCTCGTCGATCCCCAGCAGAAGGCAATCCGGCAATTGCGCCCGCAGCCGGGGGACCCATTGCGCTTCCCAGCGGTTGTGGTGCGGCAGCACGCAGACGCCCGCCGCCAGTCCCCTTCCCGGATAGATCCCAGCGGTCCGGGAAGGCGGCCGCGGGCACGATGCCCACCGGTGCGCCGACCCCGCCGGCCAAACGCAATGCCCGGCGGTCCACCGCCTCCATGGCGCCATGGAACTCATTGCCGCCCGCCAGAACCAGCCGGCCCATGGGGGGCTCAATCCTCGGGACCGGATTCCCGCTGGAGAACGGGGCCGGGTTCACTCACGGCCGCCCCGGCGGGTGGCGGCCGAAAGGCCTTGAGTGCCTTGATCTTACCCCCCTGACCGGCAATGAAGTGTTCGGTCAGGCGGAAGGCCTCGTCGTCGGTCACCTGGTGGGGGGGATGCTTGTAGAAGTAGGCCGCGGGGCCTTCCAAAACGCCCCCCAGCCCCCGATCCAGGGCCAGCTTGACGCAACGGATGGCATCGACGGCCACTCCGGCGGAATTGGGGGAGTCCTCCACCGACAGGCGCAGTTCCAGATTCATGGGCACTCCGCCGAAGAGCCGCCCCTCCATGCGGATGAAGCAGACTTTGTTGTCCTTCTGCCAGCGGACGTAGTCACTGGGCCCCACATGGATGTCGGCGCCCTTGAGGCGCTCTTCGGCGACGGCCTGAACCGCTTCGGTCTTGGAGCGCTTTTTGGAGGCCAGTCGCTGCCGGTTGAGCATATTGAGGAAATCCGTGTTGCCGCCGGTGTTGAGCTGGTAGGTGCGCTCCAGCCGGACGCCTCGCTTGCGGAAGAGATCGGTGAGCACCCGGTGGGTGATGGTGGCTCCCAGTTGGCTCTTGATATCGTCGCCGATCACGGGCAGGCGGCGCTCGGCGAACCGCCCGGCCCACTCCGGGTTGCTGGCGATGAAGGACGGTATGTTGTTGACGAAGGCCAGACCGGCCTCCAGGGCGCATTCGGCATAGAAGATCGTGGGCTTCTCGGAGCCCACCGGCAGGTAGTTGACCAGGATCTCGGCACCGGACGCCCTCAGGGCCCGCACCACCTCGACCTTGAAAGGCTCCGGAACATCGGCCGGCACGAAGGTGCAGTCCTCCTCGAAGCCGCGCATGTGCTCCGAAACCCCGTCCAGGATCGGGCCCATGGCCACGCGCACGCCGCTGGGGGGGACATGGCGGTGGAATTCCTGGGTGCAGTTGGGCGCCGCGAAGATCGCCGCGCTGACGTCCCGACCCACCTTGCGCCGGTCGATGTCGTAGGCCGCGACCACCTCGATGTCTCCGGGCCGGTAACCGTCGATCTCCCAGTGCATCAGGCCGATGGCCTTCCCCGGGTCCTGGTGGCGGTAGAATATGGATCCCCTGGACGAGGGCGCTGGCGCAATTGCCCATCCCGACAAGGGCGATCTTGATCCGGGCCATGGGATTTCTCCTGTGGCGGTCGTGGGAGGGCGCCGCGGTGCGGCCCACCGCGGGACTTGCGGCGGGAATGGATACGATTTAATTAGCAGAAACAGGGCAGGGTTTCCATTGCCGGCACGTTGTGGTCATCCCCCAGGACGGCCACCGGCGACCTGCGCGGCCTTGCGTTTCAATTTTGGGCATCCCCTGGGGGGTCGTCAACGTTTGCGGGGGCATTCGCATGCCTGTCGAGCAAGGCTTCATCGCCCTCATGGGCTCCGGGGAGCTGACCGCCACCATGGTGGAGGTTCACAAGGAACTCCTGGGCCGGCTGCCAGGCGCGCCCCGGGCGGTGTTCCTGGACACGCCGGCCGGCTTCCAACAGAATGTGGCGGAGATCGCCCGACGGGCGGCGGCCTATTTCCGGACCCGCGTGGGTCAGTCCATGGCCGTGGCCGCCTTCCCCTCCGCCGACACGCCCCCGCTGGAAGCCGAGCTCGCGTTCCGCACCCTGCGGGAGGCCGACTACATCCTCATGGGACCCGGAAGCCCCACCTATACCGTGCGCACCCTGGCGCCCACGCCCGTACCCGCCATTCTCGCCGCCTGTTTCCTGCGCGGAGGCTGCCTCACAGCGGCCAGCGCCGCCGCCCTCACGGTCGGCCGGCTGACCCTGCCGGTCTACGAGATCTACAAGGTGGGCGAGCCTCCGCACTGGACAGAAGGACTGAACCTGCTGCAAGCCACAGGCCTGGACCTGGTGGTGGTGCCCCATTGGAACAACGCCGAGGGAGGCACCCACGACACCCGCTTCTGCTTCATGGGCCGGGAGCGTTTTGACCGCCTGGAAAGCCAGCTGCCCGCCGGAACCGACGTCCTGGGCCTGGACGAGCACACGGCCCTGATCATCGATTTCCGGCGGGACGAGGCCGTTGTGCGCGGCCTGGGAGGCGTGACCCTGCGCCGGGACGGCGGGGAGTCGGTTTTCGCCAAGGGCGAGCGTATCCCCCTGGCCGTTCTGCGCTCCGGAACGCCTCCCCCGGGCGGCCGCAGACCTTTGGCGGAGCTGCACCGGAGTCCCGGGACGGGCCCATCCCCGTCCGCGGACGGTTTCTGGGTGCAGGTGCACGCCCTGGACACCCGCTTTCAGGAGGGGCTGGAACACGGCGATCTCCGCTCCGCGGCATCCGCCCTGCTGGAGCTGGACGCCGTGGTGTGGCAGGCCCATCTCCACCTGGAGGATGGCGAGCGGATTGCCCAGGCGCGGGAGATCCTGCGCGAACAGATGGCCCGCCTGGGTATGCTCCCGCCCCCCGTCGGAGCCTCCTGCGGCCCCATACCTGCGGAACTGCTGGGCGGCCTCCTGGACTTGCGCGAGGAGCTGCGGCGCGGCCGCCAATGGGGGGCGGCCGATACCCTCCGCGACCTGTTGGCGCGCAACGGTATCACGGTGACGGATACCGCCGCCGGGCCCCGGTGGCGCCGGGACGCGGAGGAGCGCTGAGATGCCCGCGAACCGTCCCCAGGGCGCGTCGTCGGTCGTCCCCGCCCCGGAGGCAACCCCATGGGCATGAGCCGGCTTTCGGTCAGCCTCCAGACCCTGGCAGACTATCGCCGGGCCTGGCGCGGGGTTTCCGCCAATCGCCTGCCCTGGGAGTGCCTGTTCAGCCTGCCGCCCTGGGTCGAGGCCTGGTGGGACAGTTTCGGCGCCGGAACCCCGGCCCGCATCCTGGCCGTCCGGGACGGGGCGGATGTGGTGGGGCTGGCGCCCCTGATGGAGACCGGCGGCACTCTGCGGGTCATTGGGGATCCTGAGGTCTGCGACACGCTTGACCTGGTGACGGCTCCCGGCCGCGCCGCGGCGATCGTGGGTGCCATGACCGATCATCTGCGGGCCGAGGGATTCGCGGCGCTGGCGGTGGGGCCCGTGCGGGAGGATGCGGCCTCCGTCGCGGCCCTGCGGCGGTCGGCCCACGAGCGCGGCTTGACCTTCAGCGTCCGTCCCGGCGGCACCACAAGCCTCGTGGTGCTGCCGGATGACTGGGAGCTCTATCTGGCCGGGCTGGCCGGCAAGGAGCGTCACGAGATCCGCCGCAAGGAACGCCGCCTGCACAGAGCCGGGGCGGTGCGCTGGCGACGGGTGACGGCCGTGGCCCCTGACCGGCGTCCCATGGACGACTTCCTGCGCCTGTTGCGGGAGAGCCGACCGGACAAACGGCGATTCATGACCCCACCCATGGAAGCCTATTTTCGGCGTCTGGCGGACCTCACGGCGGCGGCGGGCCTCCTGCGACTGTTCTTCCTCGATCTCGACGGGCGCCCGGCGGCGGCGGTGCTGTGCTTCGATCACCAGGGGACCCGCTACCTGTATAACAATGGATATGATCCACTTCACCGGGACCTGAGCGTGGGGCTCCTGTGCAAACTCTTCAGCATGAGGGATGCCATGGGCGAGGGGCTGAGGCGCTACGACTTCCTCAAGGGTTCCGAGCGCTACAAACGGCAATTGGGCGGCCACCCCCAGCCCCTGGTGGAGTGCCGCCTGGCACTGACCTGAGGCGCGGTATACCCGCCGGTTCCTGGCATCCATGGCCGCGAAGCCCCTGAATATCGCCATGCTCAGCCTCCACTCCAGTCCCATGGGTTCCCTGGGAACCCGCTGGAACGGAGGTATGAGCGTCGTGCTGACCGCCACCGCACGGGAACTGGCGCGCCGGGGACATCGCGTGGACGTCTTCACCCATCGGGGCGACTCCCGCCTTCCCGAGGTGGTGTTCCTTGGCCCGGGGGTTCGTCTGGTGCACCTGTCGGCAGGCCCGCCGGGACCGGCATCGCCCCTGGCGCTCTTCGATGCCCGCCAGGATCTGGCCCGCGCCCTGGATGCCTTTCGGGTGCGCTGCGGCGTACACTACCACCTGGTCCACAGCCACTACTGGGTCTCCGGGGTGGTGGGCCTGAGGATAGCCATCCGCTGGGGCGTACCCCATCTGATCACCTTCCACACCCTGGCCGCGGTAAAGGACGCCACCCAGGCCGCGCCCCCCGAGCCGGCCCTGCGCCGGGACCAGGAGACCGCCCTCGCGCGGCGCTGCCAGCTTCTGCTGGCCCCCACACCGGTAGAAGCAGGCCATCTTGTCGACCTCTATGGCGCCGACCCCGGCCGCATTGCGCTGGTCCCCTGCGGCGTCGATCTGCAGCGTTTCCACCCGGTCGGCCAAGCCCTCGCCCGGCGGCGTTTGGGCCTGGCGCCACGAGGGCGCCGGCTGCTCTTTGTGGGGCGCCTGGACCCCATGAAGGGTTTGGAGCGTCTCCTGGATGCCCTGGCCCTTCTGGATCCTCCCACCCCGGACCTCGCGGTGGTGGGTGGAGACGGCCCCGCAAGCGACGCCCGGCAGCGCCTGGCATCCGCCATCCGCGATCGGGGTCTCCACGCGCGGGTGGACCTGGTGGGACGCATCCCACCGGAGAAACTGCGATTCCATTACAGTGCCGCCGACGCCGTGGTGGTGCCCTCGGTCTACGAAAGCTTCGGCTTGGTGCTCCTGGAGGCCTTGGCCTGCGGGACGCCGGTGGTGGCCACTCCGGTGGGGGCCGCCCCGGGTCTCATCACGTCCCCGGAGGCCGGCCGGGTCTCCGGCGACACCAGCGCTCCGAGCCTGGCCCTGGGGATCCGCGCCGTACTGGATGCCCCGTCCATGCCTTCCCCGCTGGCCATCCGGCCCCTGGTGCGCCCCCTGGCCTGGGGGCGCGTGACGACTGCGCTGGAGTCCGCCTACCGGGAGACTCTGGGCAACCGCACCCCGCGCGGCTAGGGCCGCAGCGCCCTTGACTTTCCGCCGCCGCAACGCCAAGCTGGATTTTTTTGGACGTTAACCGGCCGGACGGACACGCCAGAACCCCCCGGCCCCACGGAAAGGAACCGACGAAGTGACAACGGCCTTGGATGCCATGGTGATCGCCGCCCATCCGGACGACGCGGAATTCGGCGCCGCCGGCACGGTGGCGCGCTGGACCCGGGAGGGGCGCATCGTGACCTACGTTCTCGCCACCAGTGGAGAACGGGGCACCAGCAACCGCCGGATGAGTCTCGAACGCCTGGCGGCTCTGCGGGAGGACGAGCAGCGGGCGGCCGCCCAGGTTCTGGGGGTCAAGGAGGTGGTCTTTCTGCGGCTCCCGGACCAGGGGTTGGAAGATACCCCGGCTTTCCGCAAACAGATCGTGCGGCTCATCCGCACCTTCCGTCCACGCTGCGTGCTGACCTCCGACCCCTACCGACGTTACGTCTGGCATCGGGATCACCGCATCCTGGGCCAGGTGGTCCTCGATGCCCTGTATCCCTATGCGCGGGACCATCTCGCGTACCCTGACCTGCTGGGTGAGGGACTGCAGCCCCACAAGGTGCGCGAAGCGCTCTTCTGGGGCGCCGAGGATGTCAATCTCCGCCAGGACATCTCCGACACCTTCGCATTGAAACTTCAAGCCCTGCGCTGCCACGAAAGCCAGGTCCGGGAGCTCAAGGTACCCGATCTGGAGGCTTGGCTCCGCCAGCGCTGCCGCGAAATGGCCGGACTGGAAAACTTCGAACTGGGCGAAGCCTTCCATCGCGTGGAAATTCCGGCCTGAAACCGGTTTATTCGCGGCCGGCCATTGCCAAATCTATAGAAGAACAGTATACAGGCAGAACAGAATCCTTCTAACTGGGCAGAAAGGACGAACTCGGCTATGCGCAGAATTGCGGTGGCCATGGCCAAGGGCGGTGTCGGCAAAACCACCACGGCAGTCAACCTGGCCCACGGCCTGGCCCTCAGGGGCCATCGGGTGCTCCTGGTGGACTGCGACACCCAGGGGCAGACCGCCAAGTTTCTGGGCGTCGCGCCCTCCCATGGTCTGTACGAATTCGTCACCGGACGGGACGCCCAGGGCGGCGCATTGACCAAGCAGCAGGCGCTGCATGCCACCCGCGACAACCTCTGGCTGCTGGCGGGGGGCATCAAGCTGGTGGAACTGAAAAACTGGCTCGGGGAACAACCTCGCGAGGTCCGCCAGAGCATTCTGGCGCAATCCCTGGTCCCGCGGGAGGGAGCCCTGGATTACCTGATCTACGATTGCGCCCCCGGCTGGGACGTGCTCAGCGTCAACATCCTGATGGCCGTGGAGGAGGTACTCTGCCCGGTTTCGGTGCAGGGCGCGGCCCTGGAAGGCCTCAAGACCTTCTTCGGCTACCTCATGTCCGCCCAGCGCCAGAACCCCTCCCTGGAACTCAAATATGTGCTGCCCACCATGTTCGACCGGCGCACACGTCAGAGCTTCGAGATTTACCGGCGCCTGCACCGGCTCTTTCGCAAGCAGATCTGCGCGCCCATCCATTACAATGTGCGCTTGGCCGAAGCCCCGGCCGCCGGCCAGACCATCTTCGAATACCACCGCCAAGCGGTGGGCGCCGAGGACTACACCCATCTCATCCAGAGGGTTTTGGACGATGACGGCAAAGAAAAGTTCAAGCAAGGTACCTGATTTCTTCGAGGAAAACCCGTTCGACCCGGTACTCTCCGCCACCGGCGGTGCGCCGTCGCCCGCGCCGCGGAGCCCCGCGCCGCCCAAGAAAAAGGCCGGATTCTATCTCTCGGCGCCCCTTCTGGAGCGCTTCAACCGCAAGTTTCACGAGATGAAGCTGGCGGATGCCGCCGTGGACAACAAGTCCTCGCTGCTGGAGGTGCTGCTGGAGTTCGCCCTGGACGACCTGGATCGCGGGGAGCGGAGCCGCATGTGGCAGAAGCTTGCCTGAGGACTCCGGTTGCCGGGCAGCGCATCGCCGGCGGGGGGGCCGCCGGAGGACCTCCGCCGCTCAGTTTTCCGGGGCGGTGCTGATCCGACCCGCTTGNNTCGAACTGGGTTCCGGCCCGGCCGCGGATGACCGCCAGCACCCGGGGAGCATCCATTTTTTCCCGATAGGCACGCCCCGAGGCCATGGCGTCGAACACATCGGCCACCGCCAGCACACGGGCCAGAAAGGGGATCTGCTCTCCCCGCAGGCCGTCCGGGTAACCGGTGCCGTCGTAGTGCTCGTGGTGGGAGCGGATAATCGCGGTCTCTTTCTCCCACAGGCCCAACTGGCCGACAATGTTGGCCCCGATGGCGGGATGGGCTTTGATCTTCTCGTACTCCGACGGGGTCAACTCGCCGCGTTTCAGAAGAATCGCGTCCCGGATGCCGATCTTGCCGATGTCGTGCAGGTGGCCGGAAAAATTGAGCACTTCCAGTTCTTCGGGCGAGCAGCCCAGGGCTTCGCCCAGGAGCCTGGAGAGCTGGGCCACCCGGTCGGAATGCTGTCGGGTGTAGACGTCCCGGGCTTCCAGGGCGTTGACGAAGGCGTAGAGGGTGGCGAAGAGATTGTCGTAGATGTTCTCATAGAGGGCCAGGTTCTCGATGGAACGGGCCGCATTGCGGGTGATGAAGGAGAGGTAATAGATATCCTTCTCCGAAAAGCGGAAACGCTTATGGTCCACGGAGGCCGTGAGCACCCCGAAGACCTTGCTGCGGATGCTCAGGGGCACCAGCATGGAGGAGCGCATGGCGGCCGGCCGGTCCTCCTGGCCATTGGCTTCAGGGATCAGCAGTGGGGTACCTTCCCGGGCCACCCGGGCGATGAGCTGCTCCCCGGGCCCGCCGTCCCCCTCGGCGGCTCCCGGCTCTCCGGCCGCGGAGGCCACCCGGAGCGGGTGGGCTACGTCGTCGTTGACGACGTAGAAATGGGCCTGGTCGGCGTGGGCCACCTCCAGGGTCATCTCCACCACGTGCCTGAAAACGTCCTCGGTGGTGCCCGCCGCGGCGAAGTCACTCATGATGCGATTGAGCAGATGAAGCTCCTCCACCTTGTAGACCAGCTCCCGGTTGAGCTTCTCGAGGCGGGCCTTCTGTTCCACCTCCTTGCGCAGCAGGAGGTTTTCGATGAACAGCTGCCGCTGCCGCAGGACACGGCGGACGGACAGTTCCATCTGCTCCAGGTTCACCGGCTTGATGAGAAAATCCACGACGCCGTTCTTGAGGGTCTGGATGGTGTTGTCCAGCGAGGGGAAGCCCGTCATCACGATCACGGGGATGGTGTTGTCGGTCCTGCGGATGTGCTCGGCCAACTCCAGGCCGTCCATGTGGGGCATGTTGATGTCGGTGAAGCAACAGTCCACCTGATCGGTTTCCAGGACCGCCAGGGCTTCGAGACCGTTACGCGCCGTAACGACCCGGTACCCCTTGAAGTCGAAAAATTCAGCGGCGATGTCGAGGATGCTCTGCTCGTCATCCACAAATAGAAGCGTTGTGCGCTTCCGCTCGCCTTGGGTCGCGGTCATGCGGTCTGCTCACAGGAGGCACCCGGCCCCTCGCGCGGCCGGCCGGCGTCACGGCCTCGGCCAGGGCAGGCGTGAGGCTTCCGGTCCGAAAGGGTGCGGAGGGAACGGAATCGAGGCATCGGTGAATCGATGGTACTGAATTTTCACATAAAGGCCCGGTTGTCAAGCTTGCCGGCCGGAGGGGGCGCCGCGGCGCCGCGACGGAGGCGCACCGCGTGAAAATTCTGATGCTGGAACCTTTCTTCGGGGGCTCCCATCGGGACTTCGCCCTGAGTCTCCAGGCAACCTCCCGGCACCGCATCGAGCTGCTCACACTGCCGGACCGTTTCTGGAAATGGCGCATGCGGGGCGCGGCCTTGCACTTCCGGGCCCAGGTGGACCGGCCGGAAAACTACGACCTGATCCTGGCCACCTCCCTCATGAGCCTGGCCGATTTCGCCGCCCTCTGCCCCCCCTCGCGTCCGCCTCTGGCGATCTATTTCCACGAGAGCCAGCTGACCTATCCCTTTGCGCACTGGCGGGCGCGGGACCACCATTTCGGCTTCACGGACATCACTTCGGCCCTGGCCGCCGACCGGGTCTGGTTCAACTCCCGGAGTCACCGCCAGGCCTTCCTGGAGGCCGTGCCCGGACTGCTCCAGCGTATGCCGGACAGCCGCCCCACGTGGGTCACCGAGTCCCTGGCCGCCAAGTCGGAGGTGCTGCATCCCGGCTGCCGATTCGCCCCGGGTGTGGGCGGAGCCGCGCCCCTGCCGCCCAAGTGGCTCGAACCGCCCCTGATAATCTGGAACCACCGCTGGGAGCACGACAAGAACCCCGACGCCTTCATCCGCGCCCTGGAGGCCGTGCGGCAACGGGGGGTCCCCTTCCGGGTGGCGTTTCTGGGGCAGACGTTCCGGCGGGTGCCCCCGGCCCTGGCCGCCGCCCGGGCGACCTTGGGGGAGGCGGTGGTGCACATGGGGTTTGAGCCCTCCCCCGAGGCCTATCACCAGTGGCTCGCCCGGGGAGCGCTGGTGGTAAGCACGGCCATCCAGGAGAATTTCGGCCTGGCCGTAGTGGAAGCCGTTCACGGGGGCTGCCTGCCCCTGCTGCCCGACCGGTTGTCCTATCCCGAAATCATCCCGCCGGCCTTCCATGCCGACTGCCTTTACCAAGGGGAGGATGACCTGGTAACCAAACTGGCAGATCGCCTGAGCCGCATCGCGGATTGGGCGCACCTGGCCCGGCAGCTCAGCACGGCCATGGAGGGCTTCGCCTGGGAGGCGCGCATCGCGGATTTCGACCGGGCGTTGGCGTCAGCCGCCGCGGCGCCTGGAGCCGGAAAAACCCCTTGACGGTCGGTGATAGAGGACGTTAGGGTACCGCTTTTCGTTCAAGGAGCCATCGGTGGCTTAGCCCATGCTCACGCGTCTCGATCGAACCGATCCCAGCCTCGCCGCGACCCTGGACCGTCCCCAGGACGTCGGATCGCGCCCCTTGCGCATCTGCCTCCTCAGCTACCGCAGCAATCCCCATTGCGGCGGCCAGGGGGTTTATATCCGCCACCTCAGCCGGGCGCTTGTGGAAATGGGCCATCACGTGGAGCTGGTCTCCGGGCCCCCCGCGCCGGAGCTGGACGTTCCCATCCCGGTGCACCGCCTGGCCTGCCTGGATCTCTACGACCCGGCCAATCCCTTCCGCCTGCCCTCCGCCCGGGAACTGGCCCACCCCTTGAACCTCTACGAGTGGCTGAGCGTCTCCACCATGGGGTTCCCCGAACCGTTTCTTTTCGGGCTGCGGGCTTGGCGCTTTCTCCAGCGCCGGGGGCGCGCTTTCGATGTGATCCACGACAACCAGAGCCTGTCCTACGGCGTGTGGGCCGCCAGTCGCCGGCTCCCCGTACTGGCCACCATCCACCACCCCATCACCGTGGACCGGCGCATCGCCGTGGCGGCCGAAGCCCGCCTCTGGGCCAAGGCCAAGCAGTTGCGCTGGCACTCCTTCCTGGGCATGCAGCAACGGGTGGCCCGCCGGTTGCGGCGCATCGTCACCGTGTCCCACAGCGCCCGGGCGGATATCAGCCGCGATTTCGGCATCCCCGCCGCGCGTTTCAGCGTGGTGCCCAACGGCATCGACACGCGGGTCTTCCACCCCCTGCCGGGTGTCGTCCGGGAACCCGGCCGGGTGATGGTCACCAACAGCGCCGATATTCCTCTCAAGGGCCTCGCCTATCTGCTCGAGGCGGTGGCGGCGGTCGCCCGGCGGCGTCCGCTGCGCCTCGTGGTCATCGGGCAGCCCAAGAAAAACGGGGCCATCGAACGCCAGGTGCGCGCGCTGGGCCTCGGGGAGCGGATCACTTTCACGGGCCGCGTGACGACCGAGGCCCTGGTGCGCCAGTACGCCCGGGCCGCCCTGGCGGTCGTGCCGTCGGTCTACGAGGGCTTCGGACTTCCGGCGGGCGAAGCCATGGCCTGCGGGGTCCCGGTGGTCAGCACCACGGGCGGTGCCCTGCCGGAGGTGGTGGGACCGGACGGGATCCTGGTGCCCCCGAGCGATGCGCATGCTCTGGCCCTGGCCATCGAGGACCTGCTGGAGCGCCCGGAGAAGGCCGCAGCATTGGGGAGCAGAGGCTACGCGCGGGTTCAGCAGGATTTCACCTGGCAGCGGGCGGCCCAGCGCACCGTGACCGTCTATCGGGAGCTGATGCGTGATTACGGCCGATTTTAGGCGCCTGGGGCTCACCGCCGGCGACCGCGTGCTGGACGTGGGGTGCGGCTCCGGGCGGCATACCTGCGAGGCTTTCCGCTTTCCGCGGGTGACGGCCGTGGGGGCCGACCGCAACCCGGCCGACCTGAAGGAGGCCCGCAATCGGCTCCGCTTCCACGAGCAGGTGGGGGCCCATGGCGGGGGGCGCTGGGCGCTGCTGGCCGCCGACGCCCGGCATCTGCCGTTCGCCACGGCCGCCTTCGACGCGGTGATCTGTGCCGAGGTGCTGGAGCACATACCCGACCACCGCGCGGCCGCGGCTGAAATCGTGCGGGTGCTGCGCCCCGGCGGCATTCTGGTGGTGAGCGTGCCGCGCTACCTGCCGGAGCGCATCTGCTGGGCCCTTTCCGCGGACTACCATACCGTCAACCAGGGCCACGTAAGGATCTATCACCGCCACGAGCTGCGGGGGCTCTTTACCCCCCTGGGTCTCAGCCCCCGGGGCGGCCACCACGCCCACGCCCTGCACACCCCTTACTGGTGGCTCAAATGCCTGGTGGGCCCCCAGCGCGACCAGTTTCCCGCCGTGCGCCTCTACCACCGCCTGCTGGTGTGGGACATCCTGCACAAACCCTTGGTGACCCGCCTGTTGGAACGTCTCCTCAATCCCCTGCTGGGCAAGAGCCTGGTGCTCTATTTCCGCAAGCCCCCCGCCAGCGCCTGAGGTTTCCGCCCCACGCGATCCGGGGTGACCCCCAGGGACGCCCACGGCGGATTCGATCCGGGGCCCAGACCTCAGCGGCCCCGGCGACCACGACCGCCACCCACGCGCAGATCCTGGAAGTCGACCGCCGTATGCCGGGAAAGGTCGATCCGGAAAGCTGGAAAACGGAAGATCCGGCGGCGTTCCTACGGTAAATGAGGGCACCGGCCTCCGGCGTCCCCGCCGGGCGGCCGGATCAGCGGGGCAGATCGGGGGGCAGCTGACCGGCGGACCGGCGCTGGAGCACGCCCAGGGTCTTGACCCGTCCGCGATCCTCGAAGAGCCCGGAGGCCCGGGCCAACTCGTAAACGTGACGGGGGGCCTGGCCCCCCTCGGCGGGGGTTTCGAAGATATCGTGGATCGCCAGCGCCCCCCCGGGCAGCAGGTGCGCGGTCCAGGCATTGTAATCCGTGAAAGCGGCGGCGAAGGTATGACCGCCGTCGATGAACACCAGCGCCAGCGGCGTGCGCCACTGGCGGGCCGCCACCGCCGAGGGGGCCACGACGGGTACGACGGTCTCGGTGAGGCCGGCCGACGCGACGGTGCGGCGGAAGTGGGCAAAGGTGTCCACCCGGCCGGTGCGCGGGTCCACGAGGTCCGGGTCGCAATACGGCTGGCCCGGCTGTTGCTCCTCGGAGCCGCCGTGATGGTCCAGGGCGTAGAGAATCCCGCCGTTGGCGCGGCAGCCGGCGCCCAGGTAGAGCGTCGACTTGCCGCAATAGCTCCCGATCTCCAGGCAGGGGCCCAGGCGGCTGGCCTCCCGGGCCAGGCGGTAGAGCCATGCGCCCTCCGCGGGGTCCAGGAAACCCTTGGTGCGCGCGAGCAGATCCGGATCGATATTCATGGGTGCCTGCCGGGGAGACATGCCGTCCGCCTTGGCTACTTCAGGTCATCGTAGTTGCGCACCAGGACTTCCCGCGGCTTGGCGCCGTCCGCCGGCCCGATGACCCCCTCCCGCTCCATGGTTTCGATGATCCGCGCGGCGCGGTTGTAGCCGATGCGCAGATGCCGCTGGACCATGGATATGGAGGCCTGCCCCTGCTGGGTCACCAGGGCCACGGCATCGTCGTAGCGCTCGTCGTGCTCGCCCGCCTCGCCCTCCCCTTCCGCGGCCGGCACGGCCTCGGTGACCTTTTCGTCGTACTGGGGCTGCTCCTGGGCTTTGAGAAACTCCGTCACGCGCGTCAGCTCCGCCTCGGAGATGTACGCCCCGTGAATCCGCTGCAGCCGCCCGGTGCCGGGCGGCAGGAACAGCATGTCGCCCTTGCCCAGCAGGGCCTCGGCGCCGTTGCAGTCCAGGATGGTGCGGGAGTCGGTCTTGGAGGAAACCTGGAAGCTCAGGCGCGTGGGGAAATTGGCCTTGATGATGCCCGTGAGCACGTCCACCGAGGGCCGCTGGGTGGCCAGGATCAGGTGGATCCCGGCGGCCCGGGCCATCTGGGCGAGCCGCGTCAGGGCCACTTCCACGTCCCGGGAGGCCACCATCATCAGGTCCGCCAGCTCGTCGATGATGATCACGATCAGGGGCAGCGGCTCCGGGGGCGCCTCCCCCTCGGCGGGCGTCGACTTGACGATCTTCTGGTTGTACTGGGCGATGTTGCGCACCCGCTTTTCGGAGAGCAGCTCGTAGCGACGCTCCATCTCGCGCACGGCCCAAAAGAGCGCGTTGGTGGCCTTCTTGACGTCCGTGACCACCGGCGTGATGAGGTGGGGGATCCCGTCGTAGAGGGACAGCTCGATGCGCTTGGGATCCACCATGATCAGTTTGACCTCGTGGGGCGTGGCCTTGTAGAGGAAGCTGCAGATCATGGTGTTCAGGGCCACGCTCTTGCCGGCCCCGGTGGCACCGGCGATGAGCAGGTGCGGCATGCGGTCCATCTCGGCCACCACGGGGTTGCCCACGATGTCCTTGCCCAGGCAGATGGTCAGCTTGGACTTGGCGTTGGCGAAGGCCGGCGAGATCACCACCTCCTTGAAACGCACGGTTTCACGGTCCTGGTTGGGAATCTCGATGCCGATGACCGCCTTGCCGGGAATGGGGGCCACGATGCGCACGCTGGTGGCGCGCAGCGCCAGGGCCAGGTCGTCGGAAAGGGTGACGATCTTGTTGATCTTGACCCCCGGGGCCGGCGCGTATTCGAAGGTGGTGATCACCGGGCCGGGGGACACGGCCACCACATGACCCTGTACGCCGAAATCCTCCAGCTTCTTCTCCAACATGCGCGAGAGCATGCGCAGGTTCTCGTCGTCGGCGGAGACCGGCGCCTTGTCGGGCTCGTCCAGGAAGGATACCGGCGGCAATTGGAAGCCGCCCCCCGGGCGCATGAACTCGAAGACCTCCTGCTTGGGCGCCGGGGCCGGTTTGAGGGGTTTGGGCCGCGCCGCCTTGATCTGGATGGCCGGCTCGGCGGCGTCGGGCGGCACCTTGGCCCGCCGCGTGCGCCGCTCGGCCTTCTCGCGCCGCTCCTTCTGCTTCAGGTAGACCGTCTGCAGCCCGTCGCCCACCACTTTAAGCGCCCGCCAGCTGCGACGGCCAAAACCCACCAGGGAAAAGCCGGTCATCAGAATGAACCCGATGAGCCAGGCCAGGCAGAGCAGCACCAGCGCGCCGGTGGGGTTGAGGTAGCGCACCATGAAGGCTTGCAGGGGGATGCCCACGAGGCCCCCGGAGGTGAAGGGACTACCGAAGAGCTCATAATGGCGCTGATTGAAGACCAGCAGCGTACCGGTGGTGACCACCAGCATCAGGCCGCCGGCCAGGGCCAGCCCGAAGGCCCGCGGGGAGGGACTGCCGAAGACGTGGATGCACAGAAAGAGCAGCAGCACCGGGAACCAGAAGGCCCCCAGGCCGAAAAGCCCGATGAGGATTCCGGCCAGATGGGCCCCCACCACTCCGAAGAGGTTGTGGATGCTGCCGCCGCTTGTGGCGTGGTTGATGGACGGGTCGGCCGGGTTGTAGGAAACCAGACTGACCAGGGTGAGGACCACCAAGAAGAACAGCAGTATGCCGATGATTTCCTTGCGCATGGGTTCCCAGCTGTCTCCCGCGGAGGGCGTCCGCGGCCCGGCCCGCGGGCGCCTGTGCGGCGCCCCGGCGCTCACACCTCGATGATCAGCGGTACGATGACCGGCCGGCGGGCGATGGTGAAAAAGAAATACTGCTTCAGCACCGATTGGAGCCGGTGCCGTATCTTCTCGATCCGCTCGGGCACATCCGGCGCGATATCCTCCACCACTTCCAGCACGACGCACACGGCGTCTTCCAGCAGATGGCCGGTTTCGGTTTCGAAGACGAAACCCCGGGAAAAGATCTCCGGCCCGTACACGATGGTGCCCGTGTCCTCGTCCAGGGCCATGATGACCACCACGAGGCCATGCTCGGAGAGGCTGCGGCGCTCCTTCAGCACACTGCGGCCCACGTCCCCGATGCCCTTGCCGTCCACCAGCACGCGCCCCGTGGGTACCCGCTCCCGGATCCGGCCCCCGGTGCGGTCGAATTCGATCACCTGGCCGTTTTCGGCCAGCAGGACGCGCTCGGGCGGGATGCCGATGCCTTCCGCCAACCGGGCGTGGAGCTTGAGGTGCCGGTATTCCCCATGAACGGGAATGAAATAGCGCGGCCGGGTGAGGTTGATCATCAGCTTGAGCTCTTCCCGGAAGGCATGCCCCGACACGTGGATGGCGGAGATCTTCTCGTAGATCACATCCGCTCCCAGGCGATAGAGTTTATTGATGATGCCGGCGATGGCGCGCTCATTGCCGGGAATGAACTTGGAGGACAGGATAACCGTGTCTTCCTTGCGGATCTTGATCTGCTTGTGGGTGCCGCTGGCCATGCGCGCCAGCACGCTCATGGGTTCCCCCTGGCTGCCGGTGGTGACCAGCATGATCTCGTCGTCCGGGTAGTCCCCGATCTCCTCGATGGTGAGTTCCATCTCGGGGGCTATCTGGAGGTAGCCCAGGCTTTTGGCCAGACCTACGGCCACCTCGATGCTGCGGCCGTTAAAGACGATTTTCTTCCCCCGCGCCCTGGCGATATCCACGATCTGGCGGATGCGGGTGATATTGGAGGCAAACAGCGCGATGATGATCCGACCCCGGGCGCCCTCGGTGAGCCGCGCCAGGGTGGCCCCGATTTCCCGGGCCGAAATGGTGTAACCCTCCTTCTCCACGTTGGTGGAGTCCGAGAGCAGCGCCAGAACGCCCTCATGGCCGCACAAGGCAAAGCGGTTGACGTCGGTCGCCAGGCCGTCGCTGTTGTTGTGGCTGATCTTGAAATCCCCGGTGTGCACCACCAATCCCAGCGGGGTCTGGATGGCCAGGCCCACGCCGTCCACCACGCTGTGCCGCACACGAATGAACTCCAGCTCGAATTCTCCCAGCTTGATGCGGCCTCCCGGCCGAATCTCGTGGAGGCTGGCGCTGGACAGCAGGCCAAACTCCTCGAGCTTGTTGCGTACCACCCCCAGGGTGAAGGGGGTACCGAACACCGGGGCGTTGACGGCCTTGAGCAGGTAGGGCAAGGCGCCGATATGGTCTTCGTGGGCGTGGGTCAGAACGATGGCCGCCACCCGGGATCGGTTGCGCTTGATGTACTCCATGTCGGGGATGACCAGGTCCACCCCCAGCATGTAGTCCTCGGGGAACATCAGCCCGGCGTCCACGATGAAAATGGTGTTCGCGGTTTCAAACACCATCATGTTGAGGCCGATTTCCCCCAACCCCCCGAGTGGAATGATCTTGAGCATTCTGGACGACCGTATACAGCGGTTGGCGGGCGGGCATGGCCGCGCCCGCCGAATTCCAACGTTAAAGATCCCCGGCGCTCCATGGTGGGCGCTCGGCAAGGGTTGCCGCACGCGCCTGCCGCCCGCGGCGCTGTTGGTCCCCAGGCGGTTAAGCGGTGATTCCCAATCCGGCCAGCAGGTCATCGACCAGGGTGATCAGCCACTCCCGCTGGCGCCGGTCGGCATACGCCACACAGTCACAGCGCACCCGCTGGCGGGAGCGCACGAGCAATTCGCAGGCCAATCGATCCGGCAGCAATTCCAGGGCGAAGTAATACGGCTGGCAGGCGGCATGGGCCCGCTGCGACCCGGTGAGGAGATCGGCTGTCAGGGGCACCCAGAAGAGGCCTTCGAGGCCGGGGCCGGGATAGTGCGCCGCCAGATAGGACCGGATGGCGGCGTGGTCCGAGAGCCCCAGTTGATCGATGCTGTATTGCTTCATATTTCGTGTGATTAACATAGTTTAAGTCTTCTGGCAAGCCGATCCTGGGCGCAGCCGCGCCCCCTCCCCCGCCCATACGGCGGCGCCTGGGGAACACCTGCGGTTTGACAATCGCGCCCGTTCTAGAATAAGGTGATGCACATTTTGAGCTTCGCCCTTGGGGCGGCGCCGCCTGCCAGGGCTCATCTCCACCGATCCGGCTTCTCCTCGGATTCTCACCGCGCTACCAGGCTCCTGCAACTTCGCCGCCCATCGCGCTTAGGTGGTTTTCCCAAGGGCCTTGACTTCCAGCACCGGCAAATTATGGGCAGGGTCCTTGCAAAGCCGCAAAAGAGGATTAACTTTTCCGAAGTTGTACCTGGGCAGGTGCAACCGGGCAGGCCCGACGGTACCCCCCTGCATATTCACATCACTCGGTTCAGACCCCACATCAACCAAAGAAAGACGAGGTGACGCTATGGTCAAACATTGCTTCCGTTCCGCCGCGGTTTTCCTGGGATTGTTGTTATTGGCCAGCTGCGCCCAGGTCGCACCGATGGCACCGTTCAGCCCCGTGGATCTCAGCGGCAAGGTCAGCTCGGGCGCCTACGTGCCCAAGGTCGACAACTTCGCCGTCCTCCTGGATGCCTCGTCCTCCATGGGCGAAACCTACAAGGGCCAAGTCAACGCGGGACACTCCAAATTCGTGGTGGCCAAGGACCTGGTGGACCGCATGAACCGCACCATGCCCCCCATGGACATCACCGGCGCCCTGACGGCTTTCGGGCTCAGCCCGGTGGTCTCCAAGGACGCGGCCATCACCACGTTCGGTCCGGCGGCCTACGACCAGGCGAAGTTCGCCGGCGGCCTCAAGAAGGTTTCCGCCCCCGGCGGCACCACCCCCATGGGCATGGGGTTTGAGCAGCTGGGCGCGGACTTCAAGGATGCCCAGGGCAAAATGGCCGTGATCGTTTTCAGCGACGGCGAGGAAAACACCATCCACACGCCCGCCGTGAAAGCCGCCGGCAAGCTCAAGGAGCAATGGGGCGACCGGCTCTGCATCTACACCGTGTTCGTGGGCAATGAGGACAGCGGCCGCAAGCTGCTGGAAGACCTGGCCAAGGCCGGCGGCTGCGGTTTCGCCACCACGGCCGACCAGATCTCCTCCCCGGACGGCATGGCCGATTTCGTGCAGAAGGTCTTCCTGGCCGAAGCCGCCGCCAAACCCATGGCCCAGCCTGCCCCGCCGCCGGCCCCGGCCCCCAAGATCACCTGGATCCTGAGCGGGGTCAATTTCGACCTGGACAAGGCCGTCGTGCGTCCGGACGCGAAGGAAGTGCTTCAGAAAGATATCAAAATTCTCAAGGAAAACCCGGAAATCAAGGTGGAAATCCAGGGCCACACCTGTGATCTGGGGGATGCCCGGTACAACCAGGGGCTGTCCGAACGGCGTGCCCAGGCCGTGAAGGAGTACCTGATCAGTCAGGGCATTGCAGCCTCCCGCCTGACCTCCAAGGGTTACGGCGAGGAGCGCCCCCGCTTCCCCAACGACGGTGAGCCCAACCGGGCCCGCAACCGCCGGGTGGAGATGGTGCCCATGCCCTGATCGGCGACACGGGGCAGGTCCCGGGGCGGTTCCAGCCGCCCCGGGCAGCCCCAG
>DJGG01000164.1:3243-3426 GCA_002432195.1 Desulfobacteraceae bacterium UBA5852 | reverse complement strand
CCGAGCCCAATAGGCAGGCCAAGAGGGTGGCGAGGCCGCCCAGCAGCAGCAGTTCCAGGACCAGGGCGGCCAGGAGGTCGATGCGCCCGGCGGCATCCCGGGCAAGGTTGACCCGCGGGGTTTCCAGGTGGATGCGGGCCGCCAGGCGCCAGTGCGGAAGGCGGGGGAAGAGCAGCTGGAGGC
>DJGG01000164.1:0-3214 GCA_002432195.1 Desulfobacteraceae bacterium UBA5852 | reverse complement strand
CACGCGCCAATGGGCGGCCGTCGGCGGAGGCCAGGTGCACCTGCTCCAGGCTCACGCGTCCCCGCAGCAGGTCGAGGCGGGACCTTTCCCAGGTGAGCGTGCCGCCCAGCCGCTGGTTCACCCAGGCCTGGAGGCGACGCTGTACCGGGGCGCGCTCCAACCAGTATCCGGCGCTGGCCAGGGCCAGCCCGACGGCCAGGGCCGCAAGGCCCAGGGCCAGGGCCAGGCGTCGCCCGGGGCGTTGGGGGGGTGTCACGGGAGCCTTCCTCCCTCCGGCCCCCGTGGCGGGGGCCGGGATGCGTGCGGTGCAGGGGGCTTTCCGGGATCAGTCCAGACGGGGCAGGTCCGACGGCAGGATGGGCCGCTCGGGTAGCTCCAGGCGGACATTGGCCCGGGCACCCTCGCGGTGGATCAGCAGCTCGATGTGGTCCCCCACCTGGAGGGTCTGGACCAGAATTTCCAAGGTGGCCTCGGATGTCAAGGGCACGTCGTTGATGGACATGATGATGTCGCCGCCCAGGAGGAATTCCTCCCCGGCCACAGTCACCGGCAATACGCCGGCCCGCAGGCCGGCGGCCTCCGCCGGGCTGCCGGCTTCCACGGTTTCCACCAGCAGGCCGTCGGCGAGGTCGAGGCGGAAAAGGTCGTCCAAATCGTCCCGGCGGATCAGGCGCCCGCGGACGCCGACCCAGGGCCGGACCACGCGGCCGGAATCGACGAGCTGGGGCACGGTCGCCTGGATCACGCTCAGGGGCACGGCGAATCCGATGTTCTCCGCCGGGTCCAGCAGGGAGGTGTTGATGCCGATGAGCTCCCCGCAGCGGTTCACCAGGGGGCCGCCGGAGCTGCCCGGGTTAATGGCGGCGTCGGTCTGGATCATGGGCAGGGTGACCCCCAGGGTCGTGACCGCCAGCAGACGGTTGATACCCGAAACCACCCCCCGCGTGAGCGTGCGCTCCAGGCCCATGGGGTTGCCGATGGCCAGGACCTCGTCACCGATGCGCACGGTGGTGAGGGGATCGGCCTGGGGGATGGCCACCAGGCCATCGCCGGGCGGCGTGATGCGCACCACGGCGAGGTCCAGCAAGGGGTCGGCACCCACCAGGGTGGCGGGCAGGCTCTGGCCGTCGTGAAGGGTCACCGATATCGCGCGACTGCCGTAGACCACGTGGGAAGAGGTCAGGACCAGGCCCCCGGCGTCGATGATGCACCCCGCGCCCAACCCCGAGGCGATGCGCTCGTCCACCCGGAAGGGGTCCACGTGCACCGTGGTGATCAGGACCACCGAGGGCGCCACCTGGGCGTAGACATCGGCGATGGAGGGGCACTCGCGGGCGGCGCCGGCGGCGGGCGCCAGGCCGGCGGCCAGGAGGCCCAGGACCAGGGTCAGCCAGCGGGGCGTCCGCCGGTGTCCGGGGACCCCCGGCGTGGCGCCCGGTATGACGGCCTGAGCCCCGCCGGCGCCGTGTGGGAATGCAATGGAGGGCATGCGCTTGTCCGCCTTGTGCCAACAGTCAGTGGATAAGAAGCGCCCCGGGACGAAGGCCCCGCCACAGGCGGGTGCGCGGTGAATCCTCCCGGTGGCCGGAGCGGCTGCCGGGTAGGGGTATAGCATGGGAAAGGCCCGGGCTGAAGGGCTTTCTGGCCGGGGCGCGCCGGTCAATAGGGCGGCAGGCGCACCTGGTCGATGTACGGCTTGTTTTTGCGGATGAAGGCATTCACGTAGCAGGGAACCGACTGCTCGAGCAGGTAGTCCCGGAAATCCCGGTTGACCATGCTCTCCGATACGGGCCAGGCTTCGGCCGATTTGCGGAACACCTCGTACTCGCTTTGGCCGGTGATGCGGGCGATCTTGTAGAGGTAGTCCTCGGTGGTGGCCGGTTGGAAGCGGGGTGCGGGGGCACCATGGCCCAGGAGCCGCTGGAGCAGCGCCAGCGCCACTCCCAGAATGGCGACCGGCCGCGGATTGACCTTGAAGGGGACTGGCATGGGGGTGTCCTTCCTCTATCGATGCGTTCGAACCGTTTATCGGCCGCCGGCATGCGGGACTGAAACGGTTTTTGATGAGCGTCCGCGGAGCGCCCGGGACCCGACCCGGGAGGTGCTACATAATGCGGTGGGCCTCGGCGGTCAAGGGGCCGGCAGGGGCGGTGGTCCGCCGGAATGCGGGGTTGTGCGTCCCTCCCGCAGGTCTTATGGTGGGCGGAGCCCGCGTCGGAGAGGGCGCTTTGGCGACGGCCCCCGCGGTGTCGCCCCGGGGGGCGAAGCGGACCCGGCACAAGGAGGTGCCCATGCAGTCCCATTACCGCGGTTTGGCCTTGCGGGTGCTCACCCTGCTCCTGGTCCTGACGGGCCCGTTGGCACGTGCGGCGCCGGTGGCGGAGTTGTGGGAGCGCTGGACGGCCCACGAGGCCCAGTCCCGGGTCACCCTGGATCACGGCGCCTGGGGAAGCTTTCTGGGCACCTACCTCGTGGAAGGCGCCGACGGGATCAACCGCCTGGCCTACGGCCGGGTCACCGCCGCCGACCGCGCGGCCCTCTCGGCCTACATCGGGCGGTTGGCGGCCACTCCGGTGGGGCGCCTCAACCGCGACGAACAGCGGTCCTTCTGGATCAACCTCTACAACGCCCTGACGGTGCAGGTGATTCTGGACCATTACCCGGTGGCCGGCATCCGGGACATCGACATCTCTCCCGGCCTGTTGGCCGACGGACCCTGGAAAAAGCCCCTGGTCGCCGTGGAGGGGGCGGACCTCAGCCTGGACGACATCGAGCACCGTATCCTGCGGCCCATCTGGCGGGACCCGCGGCTGCACTACGCCGTCAACTGCGCCGCCCTGGGATGCCCCAATCTCCAGCCCGAGCCGTTTACGGCCGCCAACACGGAGGACCTGCTGGAGCGCGGCGCGCGGGCGTACATCAACCATCCCCGGGGGGCGCGGCTGGAGGGCGGGCGCCTGGTGGTCTCCAGCATCTATCACTGGTTCCGGGAGGACTTCGGGGATTCCGAGGCGGGCGTGCTCGCGCACCTGCGGCGCTACGCGGGGCCGGAACTGGCCCGGGACCTGGAAGGGGTGAGCCGCATCGGGGACCACGCCTACGATTGGCGCCTGAACGGGGCCCCCTAGTGTGGTGTCCCGGAAATAGAGCCCTTGATGGTTTGTCCCTCTGCAGTGAGGTTGCGGTGAAAGGCCGGGGGGCTCCCATCCCAGGC
>DJGG01000254.1:1825-5215 GCA_002432195.1 Desulfobacteraceae bacterium UBA5852 | reverse complement strand
GACCGGAAGATGATGGCCAACATCGTGGCCGCCGAAGCCCTGGCCGGCCGGGACAGCTACTGCATGCGCTACCTCAAGGCCTTCCGGGGAGGCATGTTCGAGGCTTGACCCGCGGGGCGCGCGGCCCGCCAGGAGGCGCCGTGCGCATCGTCCCCCTTGCCACCATTTCGCCGAAGCCCCGCGATTCCGCGGGCGACGGGGCTTCGGCCGGGGAGAAATCTTTCATGCCGGCAAACGAAACTTCCCACACGGACAGCAGCACCCTGGTGGGCGCTGTGCTGCAGGCCCTGACGGAACGCATCGAGGGCAGTCTGGAGGGCAACGAGTCCGAGTACCCCCCCGCCCGCCGCCTGCTGTCCATGCTGGCCGCCGAACCCCTGCGCCCGGCCCCGGAGGCCCCCCGGCAACTGCCCGTGGTGCGCTTTTGGGACACGGCCCTGGATACGCTGCTTCGGGGTGATGGGGCCGAACTGGCGCGGCTGCTCCAGCTACTCACCCCCCGACTCCACTGGTTCCAGGGGGAGCATTATACCGCCGCCACCATGGGCACGGTTTTCATGGACAATTACGCCCTGGCGGAGCTGGTGGGCCCCCGGGGGCTCTGCCGCAGCCCTAACCTTGCCCTGGGCATCCTCCTGCTGGGCCCCGAAACCTACTACCCGCCCCACCGCCACCCGGCCGAGGAAGGCCTCTACCTGCTGTCCGGCCGGGGCACCTGGCACCTGGACCGCGGGGCCACCATTAGCCTGCCCCCCGGCGGGGTGGTGCACATCCCCGCCGGCAGCGCCCACGCCTTCTGGTCCTTCGACGCCCCCATGGCGGCGCTCTATTTCTGCAGCGGGGAGGTGAGCGACATCGGCCGGCTCTGGACCCCGGCGGCATCGGCCGCCCAGGGACCCTGACCACCGGCGGGACAGCAGCGCGGCCCCGCCGGTGGCCCGCGGCCCGGTAGTCAGCGCCGGAGACTGGCCGGGGAAACCCCGAAGTGCTCCTTGAACCAGCGGGAGAAGTGGGAAGCGTCCGTGAAACCGCAGTCGTAGGCGATGGCGGTGATGGAACGGTCGGTGTTGGTGAGCAGCCAGCGGCCGTAGACCAGGCGGAGCTCCCGGTAGTAGGCCACTGGCCCCTTCCGGAAATGGTTGTGGAACAGCCGTTCCAGCTGCCGCACGCTGGTGTTGGTCATGGCGGCCAGGCTTTCCATGGTGAGGGGCGGGCTCATGTGCTGTTCCATGAAGAACACCGCCTTGCGCACCCGGGGATCGACGATGGCCGCATAGTCCTGGGTCAGGGGGAGTTGGGGGTGGTCGGGGGGGCGGCCCCAGTCCAGCAGCAGGTGCCGCTGGGCCTTCAGGGAGCGGTCCTTGCCCAGGTGCCGTTCCACCAGGTGCAGGGCCAGGTCGGCTCCCGAGGTTCCCCCGGGGCAGGTGATGCGCTTGCGGTCGACGATGAAGATCTCATCGGTCACCGGGATAACGTCCGGGAACTCCTCGATGAAATCCTGAAAGTGGTACCAGTGCACGCAGCACTTGCGGCCCCGCATGAGGCCCGCCCGGGCCATGTAGAAGCTGCCCGTGCAGAGGCCCACGATGCCGCACCCCTTCCCCGCGGCCAGCCGCAGGTAGTCCAGCAGCTCGGCGGTATAGTGCCGCTCCTCGTCCAGGCGCCCCCCCACGATGACCACGTAATCGAAACCCGCCGGGTCCCGGAAAGGTTCCCAGGGGATGACCTCCACCCCCGCGCTGGAGGCGATGGGCTGGCGCCCGGGTCCCATGATGGTCCAGCGGCAGAGCACCTGGCCGCTCTTGTCCCCGGCATCCGAGGCGTGGCGCAGCACGGCCATGAACCCGGCAAAGGCGATGAGCGTGAAGCGGGGGGCGAGGACGAAGCCCACGGAGAGCTTGGCGCCCTCCCTGGCATCGAAGGACTCGATAGATTCGTAGACACCCATGGGACCTCGCACCCGCCGGCGACGGCGTCAGGGGCGCCGTCGTGGAACCCACCGCTCCGGGGTTTTCGCCGGGTGGGGGGTGGCATCCGGCCGTGCGACGGCCGTGCAAACTTGGCGCGCGAAGCATACTACAAGGCCGGGCCTTGGGCGTCAACGGTTTAACTGGCTTCCGGCCGCCCAAGGCCTGATATGCTTTGCTCCACCAGGCGGTGTGAAGCGGGATTGCCTGCCGGACGAGGTTTCAAGGCGCGGGCCCCGGGTCGGCCCGTCCAGGCTTGCCGGTGACGGCCTGCACGACGGGAGGAAGCCACAGCCGCGTCAGGCCTCGTCCGGCAAGGTGAAGTCCACCGACGTCGCGGTGCCGGCCAAGCGGACCCGGGAAACCGCCGGGGCGGCCTCGGCGATGACCTCGCCCCGACGGATGACGGCCAGGCGCGGACCCCGCAGCCGGACGGCTTCGATGGGGTCCCGCCCCTGCAGCACCACCATGTCGGCGAGGCTTCCGCGGCTGCTCTCACAGAAAGCGGGCATACCGCCGGGCGCTGGTCTCCAGCCTCCGGGCAGCCTCCGGAGAATCCCTCAGGAAGGCGAAGTCGGTGAACTCGAAACCGGGAGCGACGCTGCACCCCATCAGGCTGTAATCCCCGGTGGATTCGGCCGCCTGGAAGAGGCCGCCGGCGACGAAGCCCGCGTAGCTTGCATCGGGGCCCAGGAGTTGTTCGGCCGCCGCCGCCCCATCGTAGATCACCAGGCGCAGGGGCGCGCCTTCGTAGAAGTTCCAGATCTCGTCATGCCGCACCCGGTGGAAACGGCTGATTTCCCCCCGGCCCAGCAGGTAGTAGATGTGCGTCAGCGCCGGCCGCTCGCCTGCCGCCACCGGAGAGCGCACCGTCTGGGCGGACCGGTAGACCCGCCGGAAATGGCCCCCTTCCGGGTGTGGCCGCAGCGCGTAGCGCTCGATCACCTCGCGCATTTATCTCCCCTTCCGGTGCCCGCACCGCGGTGGGGGCAAGGGACGGGCCCCTCCCTAACCGGCCAGGCGCTCTTCGCCGGGCGCCACCACCCGCTCGGCGAGCTCCAGGCCCTGGATCACCATGAGGCTCAGCTCCCGCCCGATGGGCCACTGGGCCAGGTGGCGGTGGAGGTCGTCGATGCTCTCCACCGGAACCCCGTCCGCCCCCACGATCCAGTCCTCCGGGCGCAGCCCGGCCTGGTCGGCCGGCCCCCCGGCCTCCACCTGGAGCACTTCCACGGCATGGCGGTTGACCAGGTCGAGATGGCGCGCCAGGCGCCGGGAAAGCGGCCGCTGGCGGGCGGCGATGCCCAGGAACCCGCGGCGCACGCGGCCATACTGCAGGAGTTGGGAGACGACCCAGCGGGCCGTGTTGCTGGGCACCGCAAAGCCGATGCCCTGGGCCATGGCGATGATGGCGGTGTTGATG
>DJGG01000254.1:0-1724 GCA_002432195.1 Desulfobacteraceae bacterium UBA5852 | reverse complement strand
CACCCGTGGACACCGTGGACTGGAACCCCAGGGGGTTGCCCATGGCCACCACCAGCTGCCCAGTCCTCAGGGCGTCCGAGTTCCCCAGGGGGGCATAGGGCAGGCCGGCGGCTTCCGCGCGGATGACGGCCAGGTCGGTGGCCGGGTCCGTGCCCGCCACCGCGGCCTTGAAATGGCCGTCGGCCATTTGCACGAGGATCTGTCCCGTCTGGCGGAAGGCGTGCACCACGTGATCGTTGGTGAGGATGTAGCCGTCCGGGGTGATCAGCACCCCGGAGCCCGTGGCGGCAGGCTCCGGCCGGCCGCCGGCCGATGGGTCGCCGGCCACCACGCTGACCACCGCCGGCCCCATGGCCTCCACCACGCCGATGACCGCCTGGGAATAGGCATCCAGAAGCTCCGCGTCCTCGGCGGAACCCGAAAGCGCCGGGCCGTCAGGCGCCTCCGCCTCGCCGGCGGGGCCGTTGATCAGCCGGAGCGTATTCTGCATGGCCGGTTCCGTGGGCATCGATGTCCTCCTGGGCAGCGGGCAGCGCCTCCGCCGCGTCCGTGCATGGTAACCATCCCCCGGCAAAGGGGCAACGGAAACGGATCTCGCCTTCGATGCCGACGACGCCGTGCCGGCCGACGGCGGCATGGCGCGCTTCCGCGGGCAGGCGTCACCGCGGGATGAACGCCAAGCGCTATTTTCGGGATGGCCTCTTCCCCTTTTTCATTCGGCGCCCAGCAGCTCGGCGAGGTGCTCGCTCAGGAAAATGATGGATTCGATGTCCAGGTGTTCGGTGATCGTCTCGTCGAAGGCCAGCTTGACCTCGGCACCGAATCCCGCGTCGCCGTCGCCATCCCAGAACAGCAGCATGACCGGCACCCGGGGCAGCGGTGCGAAACGCAGGGCCAGGTCGGCCGAGGCCGCCTCGGCCGTGACGTCCGTGGCGCCCAGGCGCGCCGCCGCGGCGGCCAGCGAGGCCCGGCGGCCGGCAAAACGCGCCTTCAAGGGGGCTTCCACATGGGCGCGCAGGGATTTGATCTTGGAAACGGTGTTGGGGAATTCCTGGAGGGATTTCCAGCGGCCGGTGGGCCGGCGCGTTCCCCCCTGGGCCAGGTGGTTGAAGATGAACACCTGCTCCCAGCGGCCCAGCTCGTCGCCGGCGGCGTTCCGGATGCCGTGGCGGCCGATGCGGATCCGCGCGCCGAAGTAGGGCAGCTCCAGCACCTGCTCGCCGCCCACCTCCCGCAGCTCACCGCCGATGCGTCCGGGCAGATCCGCCAGGTCCATCGAGGCGGCCCGCTCCCGGGCCCAGGCGAGCGCATCCGCGGCGATGTCCCGCTGGGTCCACTTGCCGGCGGCATGCTGGGCGTCGAGCTCCGGCTGGTAGCGCGCCAGGGTGTCGGCCGGCAGGTGGGGGCAGCGGCCGAGGGAGAGCTTCCGGGAGACGACCATGCCGGCAAATGCCATGCACGTCGGGTAGCCGCACGCGCCGCAGTTGGTGCGCGGCAGCACCCGCGCGTAGAGATCCACAACCGACAGAGCCATAACTTCTCCTCCTTAGCGGTCACGGTCAACCCTACGGTGATGCAGCGAGATGGTCGAGGCGCCCGGCCGCGCAACGCCGCCGCGCCGGGAGGCATCGGCCAGCCAATGCCACCGTATTGTTGACCGTGACCACTCAGTGTTGTGTCCCGGAAATAAAGCCCTTGATGGTTTGTCCCCTCTGAAGTGTGGT
>DJGG01000157.1:8898-9624 GCA_002432195.1 Desulfobacteraceae bacterium UBA5852 | reverse complement strand
GGCCGGACCGCTCGGACGTGCCCCGCTCCGCGGCGCGGCCGCTGCGCTACATGGATCGCTACGTCACGGTCCGCCAGGGGGAAGTCTTCTACATGACGGAGGCCCTGGCCCGACTGGAAGGCCTGGAGCGCGGCCCGGCCGGGAATACTTCCCTGGCCGCAGCCTTCAGCCTGGCGCAGGAACTCCCTGAGGACGGCATCATCGTGGTGCAGGAAACCGAGTATACCGGGGCCGGCAAACATGTTCAGGCCCAACTTGCCTTCGCCCGCCAGAACGGGATCGAAATTCTGCGCGGCGACCCGGCCGGGGAGATCCCCGGGACAAGCATCGTCCTGCCGGCGCATCCCGCTCAGATTGCGGCCAGCGACATCGATCTGGACCGTCTGCNNGGCGCTCGTATCTTCGGAACGCCTTGCAGACCAGCGGCGTCATGCAGCCGACCGAAGCGGACCTCCACTTCCTGGCCGAGGACACCCGCACCGGGATCCCCTTTGTCCGGGAGGCTCTATCGGCGCTCGGGCCGCCACCCACGCCGCTTCGGGAATGACCCGGCAAGGGAGGCCGTTTCATGGGGATGCGTCAGGCAGGCCGCGCTGGCGCTCCGGCAAACGATATCCGGAATGACCGTAACACCTTTTGTCCACCGATAGAAAAAGGAGAGGAACGATGAAAAGATCCCTGTTGACGATTCTGGCCGTTGTCGGGCTGTCGATCGTGATCGGCGGG
>DJGG01000157.1:2565-8890 GCA_002432195.1 Desulfobacteraceae bacterium UBA5852 | reverse complement strand
GGGTTGGCCCAGGCGGCACCCCTGGTCATCAAGCTGGCCCATGAAGAACCCGCCAATGTCGAGCTTTCGAGTGCCCATGCCAGCGCCGTGGTTTTCAAGAACGTGATCGAAACCGAGTCCAACGGTGAGATGGAAGTCAACCTGTACCCCGCCAGTTCCCTCGGCAACCAGCGCGACCGGATGGAGATGACCAAAAACGGCATCCTGCAGGTCAACATCGCGTCCATCGGCGGGATTGCGCCCTTCTATCCGCCGATCAACGCCGTGGACCTGCCCTTTGCCTTTCCGAATCACGCCGTGGCCGAAAAGGTTTTCGATGGCAGCTTCGGGTCCAAAATCCGCCAAGGCCTGCTCGAAAAGACCGGCATGCGGATGCTCATGGTTACGGCCGGCGACTTCTACGTGCTGAGCAACAACAAGTTGCCGGTCCACCAGGTGGCCGATATGAAGGGGCTCAAGATCCGCACCATGTCCGTGGCGAGCCACATCGCCATGATGCAGTCCCTCGGTGCGGCGGCAACCCCCATCCCCTGGGACGAACTCTACAGCTCGCTTCAGACAGGCGTTGTCCAGGGACAGCACAATCCCATCCCCATCATGGCGATCGGCAACCTGCAGGAAGTGCAGAAGTACGCCACCCTGACCAATCACCTTTACGGCGCCGACTGGTGGCTGACCAACGAGCAATTCTACCAGGGTTTGACGCCCCTCCAGCGTCGCATCTTCGTCAATGCGGTCGCGGCCGCCAAGACGGCCGGCCAGGGCAGCAAGTTGATTCTGAACGCCACCGGCAACGGGGTCGACTTTCTCAAGGAGGCCGGGCTTGAGGTTTACGCCCCCACGCCCGAAGAGATGGAAGAATTCCGCTCAAAGAGCATTCCGGCCGTCAAGAAGGCCATCGAGACCGAGCTTGGTCCCGAAGGGGTCGCCATGGCCGATGCGCTTCTGGAAGCCGTGCAGGCCGCTGAAAAGGAACTCTATCAGTAATCCCGTCGCGCGGGCGGCCCCGCGCCAGGCGCTTGAGCGTCCGGCGTGGGGGCAGCCCCGTCGCCCAGGCCGGCGCCGCCAAGCGCGATTCCACTGCCTTCGGTATGGCACGTTTGGGCCGCCGGGGGACGAACTGGGAGTACGGAATGCCAAAACTCCACGCCTCCGCAGTTTTAGCCAGCAACGCGCTCGAAAAGATCACGGCCGTCCCGCTGATCATCATCGGCGGCCTCATGCTGGGTGTGGTCCTGGTGGGCACTTTCTGGCGCTATGTACTGAACGACCCGATTTTGTGGACCGAAGAGGCCGCCCGCTACCTCATGATCTGGATGGCGCTCATCGCCGCCAGCATTTCCATGAAGCGCCGGGAGCACGTCAGCATGATGTTTCTGGTGGATAAACTGCCCCTCCTGATCAAAAAAATCATGGGGACCATGACCTCCCTGGCCGTGGCCTATTTTCTTTATGTACTGACCCGTGAAGGCATCGTCATGGTTCTTTCGGCGCGCAGCCAGGTTTCCCCGGCCCTAAATATCTCGATGTTCTGGCCGCTGCTCTGCGTGCCCCTCTCGGGTGTGCTGACCCTGGCGCAGCTCATCCTGGTGATGGTGATCGACTGGACCGGCGGCACGGGATCCGAAAGAATGGAGGCCGGCTTATGATTACCTTCATGCTGGTGGTGTTTTTTCTTCTCCTGCTCACCGGAACCCCGATCGCCTTTTCGCTGGGCATTACGGCCGTCCTGGTGTTCCTCAAAATGGACGCCCCCATGCTCATGCAGATCGTGCCGCTGAAATACTTTTCCGGCATCGACATGTTCGCCCTGATGGCCATGCCGCTCTTCATGCTGGCCGGCGAGATCATGAACCGCATCCAGGTCACCCATCGCCTGGTCGAGCTGGCCAATGTTCTGATCGGCAACATCCGCGGGGCTCTGGCGCACGTGAACATTGTGGTCAGCATCCTCTTTGCGGGGCTGACCGGTGCGGCCGTTGCCGATACGGCCGCGTTGGGCACGATGTTGATCCCGGCCATGGAAAAGGACGGTTATCCCCGCGCCTTCGCGGCCGCTGTAACCGCCGCCTCCTCCATCATCGGCCCCATAATTCCGCCCAGCATCATCATGGTGATATACGGCTCCATGATGAATGTCTCCATCGCCGGGCTTTTTGCGGCCGGCATCGTTCCGGGCCTGCTGGTGGGCGTGTCCCTGATGCTGCTGTCGGCACGCATCTCCAGCAAACGGGGCTATCCCAAAGGGGATCGGCGGGCAACCTTGAAGGAAATGGGCGCGGCCTTCCGCCGGGCCTTCATTCCGCTCCTGACGCCGATCATCATTCTGGGCGGCATTTTGGCGGGTATCTTCACGCCCACCGAGGCGGCCGCCGTGGCCGTGTTATATGCCATGCTGATCGGCTTTTTCGTCTATCGCAACTTAAGTCTGCGCGACATACCGGCTGTGCTTTTTGAAATGGTCCGAAACAGCGGCAGCGTTTTCGTGATCCTTTCGGCGGCCTCCATCCTGGGATGGGTGCTGGCCAGCGAGCAGGTGCCCGAGATGGTCGGCGAAATGATCCTGAGCATCAGCAGCAACAAGTATACGGCCCTGCTGATCATCAATCTTATCCTGCTCGTGATCGGCATGTTTATGGACATGACCGCCGTGGTCATCATCCTCGGCCCCATCCTGCACCCGCTGGCGGTCAGCCTGGGCATCCACCCGCTGCACTTAGGCATCATCATGGTCGTCAACGTGAACATTGCCTTGATGACGCCCCCCCTGGGGGCTTGTCTTTTCGTGGCCTGCAGTATTTCTCGGATCAGCTTGGAGGCCATTTCAAAGGAGATCCTGCCCTTCATCGCCGCGGAGACCGTGGTATTGATCCTGGTGACCTATATCCCCGCCATTTCCATGACGATTCCGCGGCTGTTGGGCTTTGCCTGAAACAGCTTGCCGGCGGAAGTGGAGGTCGGCCCGATGACGTCACAGATTTTCGACACTCTGATTCGAGCGGCGCGTGTCGTGGATGGCAGCGGCGGCCCGTCGTTTGCCGCTGACATCGGCATCGTGGACGGCGTCATCGCCGCCATTGCTCCGGGCTTATCGCGAAAAGGCGCCCGGCAGGTGATCGATGCCGACGGTCTCGTGGCCGCCCCCGGATTTATCGACAGCCACAGCCACGACGACGTCTACCTGCTGGCGGAACCCGATGGCGCTGCCAAAGTCCGGCAGGGCATCACGACCGTCGTGATCGGCAACTGCGGCTTTTCAATGGCCCCGATTCTGCCCGAAACACAGCTCCAGGCCATGGAATCGCTGGCGATTATCGGCGCCCGCAGCCTGCCTGGGAAGCCCCACCGAGGGTGGCGGTTTGCCGAATACCTGGAGCGCCTCGAAGCGGCACGGCCGGCCTTGAATGTCGTTCCCCTAGTGGGTCACGGCACGCTGCGGATTGCCGCCATGGGAATCGAGAACCGGCCGGCCGGGGAAGGCGAGAAGCGTCAGATGGCGCATCTCCTCGAAGAGGCCCTGGAGGCCGGCGCCTTCGGCCTGTCGAGCGGCCTGGTATACGTCCCCGGGGCCTTTGCCGACACCGCCGAGCTGTGCGCACTGGCCCGGGTCGCGGCCGCCTGGGGCGGCTTGTACACCACCCACATGCGCAGCGAAGCCGATCTCGTGATGGAGGCCATCCGCGAGACCCTCACCATCGGGGAGCACGCCGGGCTGCCGGTTCACATTTCGCACCTCAAGGTCATGGGGCGCGCCAACTGGGGCCGCAGCCGGGAGACCCTGGGCTGCCTCCAGCAGGCCCGCGAGGCCGGCCTGCGCGTGACCTGCGACGTCTACCCCTACACGGCCGGCAGCACCTCCCTGGCCGCGGCCCTGCCGCCGGCACTCCAGTCGGAAGGCCCGGAAGTGTTTGCGGAAAGGCTGAAGGACCGCAGCCTTCGGGCGGAGATCCGCCGGACGATTGAGACCCAAACCGCCGGCGATTGGGAAAATCTGATTTACGTCGACACGTTCGAGGGCATGGTCCTGGTCAAGGCGCCCCGCCATCCGGAATACTGCGGTCGTTCCATCGCCGCCATTGCCGAGGCGGAAAACCGCGATCCCTTCGACGTGTTTTTCGACCTGCTGGTGGAAGAGAAGATGGATGCCGTGGTGGTGGAATTCATGATGCACGAAGACGACGTCATCCGGATTCTGCAGAGCCCCTTTGCCATGGTGGCCACGGACGGGCTGCCCGGCTTTGGCTCTGACCTCTTTCACCCCCGCTTCACCGGCGCCTTCCCGCGAGTGTTGGGGCGCTATGTGCGGGACATGGAGAGCCTTCGTCTGGAGGAAGCCGTCTGGAAGATGACCGGGCTGCCGGCCGAGACCTTTGGACTGGCGCGCAGGGGCCGCCTGCAGCCGGGCTGTGCCGCCGATATCGTTCTCTTCGATCCGATGACGGTTGCCGACCGCGGCACCTATGAAAAGCCGAATGTGAGCCCGCTGGGCATTCACTGCGTCTGGGTGAACGGCCGGCTTGCCCTGCCGGCGGATGGGCTTTCAACGGAACGATGGGGCAAGGTGCTCCGGCGTCCCCAGGAGTAACCATGGGCGGGAGTAACCAGAAGGAGTAACCAGGGTGGTTCCCTACATTTGAAGATGCAAGGCCGTATTTCACCCGTTAGTTTTCGGCCAGGCCTCGAACCGCCAGCATCGAGCCTCCCGGTGCTTTGCATCAAATAATCGTGGGATTGCCCGGCGGGCGATCTTCCGGGACAATCGCGATTATGCCCGTCTTTTGGACCGCTTGGCGGTGCGGCCGGGGAAAGACGACCCGCTCGTTATTCCTGGGCCCTGATTCCCAACCGTGAGATGCCGGCATCGTCCGCACTGCCGCTCAGGATGGCGGGCCACCGGCTGCCGCCGCTTGACCTCCTTTTCCAGCCGGTCACCCAGTTCCATTTCAGCCCGTTCGGTATCATAATGGGCCTGCAAGCCGGTCCAGAATTCCACGGCGGTGCCGAAGCAGCGGGCCACGCGCAGGGCGCTGTCGGCGCTGAAGCGCAAAACCAGAGAGCGACCCCCAAGAGGTGTGCGATGACAGATGATCCATCCATAAAAGCGGTATTTCCCCCCAAGAAAATCCCCGCCTTCCCGGCGGCGCTCAAGCGGGAGAACCTCCAGCCGGTCTTCCGCTTTCACCAATCCCTGCCGGGGTACCAGGCCACCCCCCTGCACTGCCTGCCGGCCCTTGCCCGTCACCTGGGCATCCGGAATATTTATGTCAAAGACGAGTCGCGCAGGTTCGGGCTCAATGCCTTCAAGGCCTTGGGCGCCACCTGGGCCGTGGCCGGGATTCTGTGCGCAAAACTGGGGCGCCCGCTGGCGGATACCGACTTCCCCGCGTTGAAGCAGGCGGCTTCCCACGTGGGGGACATGGTCTTCGTCACGGCCACGGATGGGAACCACGGGCGGGGGCTCGCCTGGGCGGCCGCGCAGCTGGGCTGCCGGGCGGTGGTCTACATGCCCGCCGGCAGCGCCGCCAGCCGGGTGCGGGCGATTGAAAAGGAGGGCGCCAGGGTGTGGGTGACGGACCGCAATTACGACGGCGCCGTGCGCCTGGCCGCCGCGGCGGCCAGGGAAAATGGCTGGCATCTGGTCCAGGACACGGCCTTCGAGGGGTATGAGCAGGTCCCCGACTGGATCCTTCAAGGCTACACCACCATGGCGCGCGAGGTGCTGGAGCAGCTCGGCGACCGGGAGCTGGCCCTGCCGACCCATTTGTTTCTCCAGGCGGGTGTGGGCTCCATGGCGGCATCCGTCCTGGGCTACTACGCGAACGCCTTGGGGGAGGCCTGTCCGCGAACCGTCATCGTGGAGCCGGACCAGGCCGACTGCATGTACCGGTCCGCGTTGGCCGACGACGGCACGCCCCGGAAGGTGGGCGGGGAGCTGAAGACCATGATGGCCGGGCTCGCCTGTGGGGAGCCGAACCCCTTTGCCTGGCGGATCCTCAGGGATTTCGCCGCGGGGTTTGTCTCCTGCGCGGACGAGGTGGCGGCCGTGGGCATGCGGCAACTCGCCCGGCCCGTGGGCGGCGATCCGGCAATCGTTTCCGGGGAATCCGGCGCCGTGGGCCTCGGTCTTGCCTGTCGGCTGGCGGCCGACGGCGCGCTTGCCGGGATCAAGGCGCAAATCCAACTCGACGCGTCCTCCGTGCTCCTGTGCTTCAGCACCGAAGGCGACACGGACCCGGACAACTACCGGGCCGTCGTGCATGGGCCACCCCGGTGAGGTCTAACAGCCTGTGGATAATCTGCGCCTCAGGCTGAAATGTCCCGCCGA
>DJGG01000157.1:791-2544 GCA_002432195.1 Desulfobacteraceae bacterium UBA5852 | reverse complement strand
GCTTGTTTATCCACAGGCTGCTCAGCCCCCCACGGTCACGACGATCTTGCCCTTCTGGCGGTTGGACTCCATGTAGCGGTGGGCGGCGACGATCTCTTCCAGGGGGAAGGTGCGGTCGATCACGGGCTTGAGGGCGCCGGACTCCAGCCCTTGGGTCACGAAGCGCTTGCCGGCGGCCAGCCGCTCCGGGTCCCTGGTGATTTCGAACACCAGGTAGCCGCGTACGGTCAGGGATTTGACCAGGGCCTCCACGAGGGGATAGGCCGTCGGGGCCGACGCCAGGGCGCCGTATTCGAAAATGGTGGCGCCGGGGGCGGCGGCAGCGGCCAGCTTCTCGAGAAACGGGCCCGCCACCGGGTCGAAGATCAGGTCGGCGCCCTTGCCGGCGGTCAGCGCCTTGGTGCGGGCGGCCAGATCCTCGGCGTCGGTCACGATGACGTGGTCGGCCCCCGCCTCCCGCAGGAAGGCTTGCTTTTCCGGCGTGCGGGTCGTGGCCAGGGCCAGGGCGCCGATGGACTTGGCCATCTGGATGGCGGCCAAACCGACACTGCTGCTGGCCGCGGTAATGAGTGCTACCTGGCCCGCCTGCAACCGCCCCAGGTCCACCAGGGCGCCATAGGCGGTCAGGTATTGCATCCAGATGGCCGCGCCCTCCACGGCGGAGAGCCTGGAGGGGTAGGGCGCCACGGCATGGGCCGGCACCACGGCACTTTCACCGTAGACCCCGTAGCGGCCCACCGAGAAAGATGGGATGGTACTCACCCGCTCGCCCACCCGCACGCCGCGGACCCCGGGGCCCACGGCATCCACGGTCCCGGCGGCTTCGTAGCCGATCCGCGAGGGCAATCGGGGGCTCTCCAGGTACAGCCCCCGGCGAAACACCACCTCGGCGCGGTTGAGGCCGATGGCCTCCACCTTCAGGCGGACTTCCCCTTCAGCGGGGACCGCCAGGGGCAGGTCCTCCAGTCGAAGCACTTCGGCTTCTCCGGTCTCGTGGAATCGAACAATTCTGGGCATGGCGCACCTCCTCGGTAAACAGGGCGTGGTCGTTTCCTCCCGGGAAGATGCGGCCTGCCGGCCCCGGATGCAAATCGGCTCCCGGCATCTGCGGCCCAAACGCCCGGGCCCGGCGGCATCCCCCGGCCCTGCGGCCCGCGGGAAGGGCGGCGCGCCTCCGGGGGTCTGGCGGCCCCGATCCCGACCCGTCCGGCGCCATCCCCGGGGGGCGGCCTTTCACAGACCTCCGCACTGCTTATATTGCGGCCTTCACCGGTCAACCCACGCCTGAGGGGAGAAACGTCATGGCCAAGGCCTATTGGGTCAATTCCATCCGGTCCGTCAGCGATCCGGGCAAATTGGAGGCTTACGCCCGGCTGGCCGGCCCGGCCCTCCAGAGCCACGGGGGGCGCTTTCTGGCCCGCGGCCTGCCCAGCCGGGTGTTCGAGGCGGGCCTGATGCAGCGCACCGTCGTCATCGAATTCGACAGTGTCCAACGCGCGGTCGAGGCTTACCAAAGCGAGGGGTACCGGGCCGCCCTCGCGGCCCTCGGGGATGGGGCCGTGCGGGACCTGCGGATCGTCGAGGGACTGGAGTGACGCGCGCCTTCGCGGCTATTCCAAGCAGGTACAAAGTCATCGTAATGGCCATCGGCGTGGCCCTGGTGCTGGCCGCCTATTTCAGCGGTGAGGAGGAGGTCTCCCTTTCGGAGGCGGCATGGGATTGCGCATTGGCCGACAACCAGCCGGTTGTCTGC
>DJGG01000157.1:0-766 GCA_002432195.1 Desulfobacteraceae bacterium UBA5852 | reverse complement strand
TGGGGGCCAAAATCCGTTTTTGGAGATGGGTTCTACAAGTGGTTTTACGGGCGGAAAGGAAATCACCACCATGCGGAAATTTGCGGCAACCCTATTCCTGCTACTGCTGGGGTGCACCGGCATACCGGAGAATGTGAGGCCGGTGGATGGCTTCGAGGTGGAGAGGTACATGGGCCGATGGTACGAAATCGCCCGGTTGGATCACTCCTTCGAGCGGGGGCTGAGCCGCGTGACCGCGGATTACCGCCTGCGGGAGGACGGCGGGGTCAGCGTCCTGAACCGGGGGTATTCGGCCAAGGACCAGGCGTGGAAGGAAATCGAAGGGAAGGGCTATTTTGTCGATCGATCCGATCGGGGCCATCTGAAGGTATCCTTCTTCGGCCCCTTTTATGGCTCCTACATCGTGTTTGCCCTGGACCGGGAGCATTACCGCCATGCCCTCGTGTGCGGTCCCGACAGGTCGTACCTGTGGATTCTGGCCCGGGAGCCGGCGCTTCAAGGGGATGTGTTGAACTCCCTGACGGCCGAGGCGGAGGCCCTGGGTTTCGACACGCGCGGGTTGATATGGGTCGAGCATTGAGCGCTTTCGGGGGCGGGAGCGCCGCTGCCCCCGCACCGGCGGTGCCGGCCGCGTGGAAGGGCGCTGGGCCCGGGCAGGTCCCGTTGCGCCTCGCGCAGATGAAGCGTTTGGGTCGCTTCCTTCCAGGGCATTGAAGGCGGCACCTAGTGTGGTGTTCCGGAAATATCTCGAAAAAGGCCTTCGAGC
>DJGG01000166.1:34316-41146 GCA_002432195.1 Desulfobacteraceae bacterium UBA5852 | reverse complement strand
CGCAACGCAGCATTTCAGCCTGAGGCGCAGTTTATCCACAGCCTGTTAGGGAAGCCGGGCACTGGATAGGCCCCGGCACAACCGGATTTCCGTTGCTCCCCGGGGGGGCATACCGGTAGGATGCCGGTGGCTGGGAAGCGGCCCCGCCGCATCCCGCCCGCCCTCGCCAACGCCACCGCAAAGGAGCTCGCATGCCGCGTCATCGCCTGCCTCTGACCCTCGACGGCCGGGACGGACCCGTGCGCCTGGCGCGCAACGCCCACGGCATCCCCGAAATCGACGCCCGCAGCCCCGCAGACCTGGCCCTGGGCCTGGGCTGGGTCCACGCCCGCGACCGCCAGTTGCAGGTCCTGCTGACCCGCAGCCTGCTCCGGGGGCGGGCCGCCGAACAGCTGGCCGGCGACCCGGCGCTGGTGGCCATCGACCGCTTCATGCGCCGTCTGGACCTGCTGCCCGACCCGGACGCCCAGGTGGCCGCCCTGGAGGCCCCGGCGCACCTCCAGCTCACGGCTTACGCCGAGGGGTTCAACCGCGGCCTGACCGATGGCGGCACGGTCTTCGAGCTGCGCCTCCTGGGGTACCGCCCGGAGCCCTGGGACCTGCGGGACAGCCTGCTCGTGGCCAAGGCCATCGGGTTCATCGGCCTGGCCGACGCCCAGGGGCAGATGGAGAAATTCCTGGTGCAGATGATCCAGCAGGGGGTGGACGCCCCCCGGCTGAGGGAGCTTTTCCCCTACCTGGAGGAAGACATCGATGTGGCGCTGATCCGCCAGGTGCGCCTGGAAGAGCCCCTGGTGCCCGAGGCCGTCCGCTGGCTGGGGGTGCTGCCGCGCCTGAACGCCAGCAACAACTGGGCGGTTTCCGGCGCCCACACCCGCTCGGGACACCCCATCCTGTGCGGCGACCCCCACCTGGAGGTCAACCGCCTGCCCGCCGTCTGGCAGGAGACGGTCATGCGCCTGCCCGGGCAGACCCTGCTGGGGGCCAGCATCCCGGGCGTTCCCGGCCTGGTGATCGGCCGCACCCGACACCTGGCCTGGAGCGCCACCTACGCCTTCATGGACATGCTGGACTACCGCATCGAGCACTGCCGGGACGGGCAGTACCGCCGGGCGGAGGGCTGGAAGCCCTTTCGGGCGCGGGAGGAGGTGATCCGGGTGAAGAAAGGCAACCCCCAGACCCTCACGGTCTACGAAAACGAGCACGGCGTCCTGGAGGGCGACCCGGAGCCCGAGGGTTACCGCCTGGTGCTGGGCTGGTCGGCCCGCCGGGGGTGCGGCGCGGAGATGTTCAACGGCCTGCTGGCCATGCCCACCGTGGAAACCGTTCCCGAGGCCCTGGCGCTCTGGCGGCGGATGGACGCCGCGGCCTTCAACTGGGTGGTGGCCGACACGGCCGGCAACATCGGCTACCAGATGAGCGGCCGCGGCTTCAACCGCCCGCCGGGGGTCAGCGGCCTGCTGCCCACGCCCGGCTGGGAGGCGCGCTTCGATCCCCGGGGCTTCATCCCCATGGAAGACCTCCCCACCCAGTTGAACCCCCCGGAGGGCCTCGTCGTCACCGCCAACCAGGACTTGAACCACCTGGGGCGCAGCCGCCCCATCAACCTCCCCATGGGGATCTACCGGGCGGAGCGCATCCGCCGGCTCCTGGAGGGGCGCGCGGGTCTTACCGCCGCGGACATGCAAGCCGTACACTTCGACCTGCACTCCCCGCAGGCCGAGGCCTTCATGGAGGTCCTGAGGCCCCTGCTGCCGGACACCCCCCACGGCCGCCTGCTCGCGGCCTGGGAGCGCACCTATGCCGCCGATTCCAGGGGGGCCACCCTGTTCGAGGCCGTCTACCGGTCCCTGGTGCGCGTGGTCTTCGGGGACGGCGGCCTGGGGCGGGACGTGGTGGACCACATCCTGGCCGAAACCGGCCTGTTCAACGACTACTACGCCAACCTGGACCGCATCCTGCTGTCCCCCACCTCGGCCTGGTTTGCCGGCCGCCCCCGGGACGAGCTTTACCGCCAGGCCCTCGCCGAAGGCCTGGCGGAAGCGCCCCGGCCCTACGGGGAGACCCGCCGGGTGATGCTCAGCCACCTGCTCTTCGGCGGCAAGCTGCCCCGCTTCCTGGGGTTCGACCGCGGGCCCATCGCGCTGCCCGGCTCCCGGGCCACCATCCCCCAGGGGCAGATCTTCCGCAGCGCCGGGCGCACCACCACCTTCAGCCCCTCCTACCGCTTCGTGGCCGACCTGGGGGAGACCTGCCTACACACCAACCTGGCCGGAGGGCCATCCGACCGGCGCTTCTCCCCGTGGTACATCTCCGACCTGGAGAACTGGATGCAGGGCATCTACAAGGTTCTGGACTGATGCCGCGAGGTCAGCCCGCGAAGTAGAACACCAGCCACAGGATGGCGGTGGGCAGAAGGGCGCCCATGAGCAGGCCCAGGGGGGAGAATCCGTCCGCGAAATGCTCCCGCAGAATCGCCAGGCCGGCCGGGTTGGGGGCGTTGGCGATCACCGTCAGGCCGCCGCCGGCTACGGCCCCGGCCACCACGGCATACTTGAGGGGGTCCGTGAAACCCGGCACCAGGGTGCTCAGGTAGGTGATGGCGGCGTTGTCGTTGAAGGCCGTGAGCACCGTGGCCCCCAGCATCAGGGGCGCGGCGGAGAGGCTCTCCAGCACCGGTTGGATCCACCAGCCCTGGAGCCCGCCGTGGATCACCAGCCCGCCCAGGAAAAAGCCCACCAGCAGGGGCGGCTTGAGGTCGATGCGGTTCTGGAAGGGGGCCGTGACCTGGGCGAAGCCCAGGAAGAAGAGGAGCCCGGGGACGAAAATCTCCGGGTGGTGGACGTTGACGATGGTCCAGACCATGAAGAGCAGGTGGGCCAGGGTGACCCAGGCCGGCACCGGGTCTTCGCGCCGGTCCCAGTCCGGGTCCAGGAACGGGGCGCGCTCCTGCGACGGCAGCAGGGCGGGCAGGTGGCGCCGCAGCCGGTAGCGCACGATCTCCTCGAATCGGCCCTGGAAAGCCCGCCGGGCGAGCTCCGGATCGATCCCCTGGCCGTCGATGCTCTCCAGGTAGCGCGCTTCCAGGCGTCGCCGCACCGCGTCGACGACCGCCCGCATCTTCTCCTGCACCACCTCCCGGAAGTGGAGTTCCTCGTCCACCTGGTCCAGCATCCGGTCCAGCTGGGCTTCCACCTTCTCCCGTTCCAGGAAGCGGGCCTGGATCTCCCCCTTGAGAGCCTGCACGGCGAAGGTCTCCTGCAGGGTGGCCAGCTCCCGTCGAAACATGAGCCACGTGAGACCGTTGGCCAGCAGGATCCCCACGACGGCCTTCCAGCCGAACTGCGCCAGCATGAAGGCCGTGTCCCATTGCCAGGGTCCGGCCACCATCAGCACCGGGGGGGCGGCGAAGTGGGTCAGGGTCCCGCCCACCGAGATGTTGACGAACAGCAGGCCCAGGGTGGCGTACTTGAACCGCCGGGTGGGTTCCAGGGGGTAGAAGCGCTGCCCCAAGAGCAGGGCCGCGATGGTCATGGCGGCCGGCTCCGTGATGAAGGAGCCCAGCAGGGGGGTCAGGGTCAGGATGGTGAGCCACCAGGCGGCCAGGCTGCCCCCCAGCAGCGTGGCGATCTTCTGCAGGCTGGTCTCCGCGAGCTTCAGGATCGGACGGGTGGAGGCCAGGGTCATGATCACCACCACGAAGAGGGCCTCGGTGAAGTTCACCTTCCGGGTGATGTAGCCCACGGTGGTGGGCCAGTCGAACCAGAGCACGATGGCCGCCACCAGGGCCACGGCCCACAGGCCGAAAACCACCTCGATCTCCCCCAGGAAGTGGAACAGCTCGGCCCCGTGGGAGACCGAGTGCCGCGGGACCTCCCCCCGGGCCTTGCGCGCTTCGTGGGCCTTTTCCCAGCGGTGGGCCGTGGTCAGGAAGCGGCCGGCCAGGAAGGTGTGCACGATGGCGGCCAGGAAGATCAGACTGGCCGCCAGGTTGAACGGTTCCGCGCGCACCCGGGACGCGAGCACAGCGAGGACCCCCGGCGCCGCCGGGGGAGTGTAGCTGTAGAGGTCCCGGGGGAATTCCCCCCCGCCGCCGGCCCAGGCAAATGCCCCCGTGGCCGCCAGCGCGGCCAGGGCCAACACCAGAACCCAAGGGGTCCGGTTACCGAAACGTTTCACGCGACGCTCCTTTCCACCGGCGGCTCAGGCCATTGGGGTCAGCCCCAGCTCCCCGGCGTTCACGATGCTGGGGGTGGCGGCGGGCGGGGGCCCCTCCAGGAAGGGCGTCACATCCGGACGGTTCCAGACGGGCAATCCCCGCAGGATCCCGGCCACGTTGGCCGCCGCGAGGTCGGCCATCCCCCGGCGGGTCCAGCCGGTGGCCGAGGCGATGTGGGGGACGATGACCACGTTCTCCAGGTCCGCCAGCCCGGGGGCGAGGGCCGGTTCGTCCTCGAAGACGTCGAGACCCGCCCGGAATTCGGGGTGGGTGCGGCAGTGGGCCACCAGGTCGGCCTCGTGGATCACCGGGCCGCGGCTGGTGTTCACCAGCACGGCGTTGGGTTTCATGAGGGCCAGGCGCCGGGCGTCGATGAGGCGGTGGGTGGTGGCGTCCAGGAGGGTGTGGATGCTGACGCAGTCCGCCGCCGCCAGCAGTTCCTCCACCGTCTCCGCGCGGCGGCAGGTGACGGGGGGCAGGCCCCGGGAGGCCAGGAACGCCCCGTAGGCGGCGATGTGTTGCTCCAGGCCCGGGTTGGGGCGGAGGTCGGCGTAGACCACGTGCATGCGGTGGCCCTCCGCCATCATGCGGGCGTAAGCCTCCCCGATGCGTCCCGCACCGATGATGCCCACGGTCCCGCCCCGCAGCAGCTCCCCCATGAAGAGGGTCGGCAGCCAGCCCCGGTAACGGCCGGCCCGCAGGAAGCGCTCGGCCTCCCCCAGCCTGCGGGCGGCGGCGAAGGTGAGGGCCACGGCCATCTCCGCCGTGGTCTCGGTGAGCACCCCCGGGGTGTTGCCCACGGGGATGCCGCAGGCGGTGGCCGCGCCGAGGTCCACGTTGTTGAACCCCACGGCGTAGTTGCTGTAGACCTTGCCCCCCGCGGCCTGGAGGGCCCCGAAGAGCTCCGCCCCCCAGGCCTCGGTGAGCTGGCCGATGGCTCCGTCGCACCGGGTGCCCAGGGCGGCGCGGATCTCCGCGGCCGTGAGCACCTCCAGGGAGGGGCAGATCTCCACGCGGCAGTCGGCCGCCGCCAGGATCTCCAGCCAACGCCTTCCGGGCAGTTCCTTGGTGACGATCACCCGCCGGCTCCCGGCCGGGTTGTGCATCCGCCAATCGGTGGTGGGCATGAGGGTCTCCTGGGGCTGGGCGCCGCGCGCGGGTGCAACTCCCTCCGGGCGGTCAGATGGGGGGTGCGATGGTCACCAGCACGCGCATCTCCGAGGTGGCGATGACCCCGTGGGGCTCGGCGATGTCGCACACCAGCACGTCCCCCTTGCGGGCCGGCAGGCGGGCGTCGTCCCGGGCGCGGAACTCCCCCTCGCCTTCCAGCACCACGATGCTCACCTGCCCCTCGAGGTCGTGGCTGTGCACCGGCAGCCCCTGGCCGGGGCGGAAGTTGAAATTGAGGACCTTGAAATAGGGGGAGTCGTGCACCAGCAGGCTCTTGTGGCTGACATCGCCGAAGCCGGCGGCGGTGTAGAGGTTGGTGATCTTCATGCGCGCCTCCTCGTGTGCGCCGCTCCGGGAACCCCGGCGCGGTTTTCCCCGGGCGCCCGGAAGCGGTCGATGGCTGGATCCGATGCCGGAAATTGTGGCGCCGCCCCCCGGATCTGTCAAGGCAAGGCGGGATTCCGCCGGGGGAAAATCTTCCCGGCTTCTTACACAACCGCTGGAGAATTCACAAGATGCCATGCATCGCCATGGCAATCGGGGTCCCTGGCGGCAGCAGCGCCGCCTCCGGGCACCGGCCGCACGCCCCTCCACCAGGCGTACCAACCGGTCCACCAGGCCCTGCCTCTGCCCGGCCCGGGCGCTCAACGTCTCCGCGGCGCTGGCCGGCGGCGGAGAGGAGTGGCGGACCGGCGATGGTCAGCAGAGCCCCAGCCGCGCGGCCTGCTCCCAGAGCTTGCGGGCCAGGTTCACCGTGGCCTGATCGACCATGCGGCCGTCCACGGCCACCGCCCCCCGGCCCGCCGCCCGGGCGGCGGCGTCGGCCTCCAGGATCCGCCGGGCACGGGCGATGTCTTCCGTCGAGGGCGAAAACGTGCGGTTGATGGTCTCGAGCTGGTCCGGGTGGATGGCCCACTTGCCGTCACATCCCAATGCGGCGGCCAGACCCGCCGCCCGGGCCAGGCCCTCCAGGTCGCGGAAATGCCCATAGGGAGCGTCGATGGCGGCCAGCCCCCGCGCCTTGGCGGCCATCACCACCCGGGAGAGGGCGAAATGCCAGCGGTGGCCGGGGTAGACCGCCTCCTCGTTTTCCCCGTGCCCCGAGAGGCTCACCAGGCGCGCCCCCACCGAGGCGGCGTAGTCGGCCACCCCGAAGACCAGGCTGCGCAAACGGGGGCTGGCCCCGGCGATGGCCGCCACCCGCTCCAGCCCCCGGGCGCTCTCGATGGAGGCCTCGATGCCCACCGGCGCCTCCCGCCCCAGGGCCTTCTCCACCCCGGAGAGCATTCGGTCCACGGCGTACACGTCCCCTTCGTGCTCCACCTTGGGCACCACCACGGTGTCCAGGCGCCCGCCGACCGCCTCGGCCACTTCCAGAAGGTCCCGGTACCCGAAGGCCGTGTCCAGGCCGTTGATGCGCACGGCCAGGCCGCGCCCCCCG
>DJGG01000166.1:31070-34270 GCA_002432195.1 Desulfobacteraceae bacterium UBA5852 | reverse complement strand
GCCTTCTCGTCCAGGGGCACGGAGTCCTCCAGGTCGAGCATCACCACATCGGCCGTGCTCGCCAGGGCCTTGGGGTGCATCCGGGCCACGTGGCCGGGGACGGACAACACCGAGCGTCGAGGTCGCATATCTGCCTCCTGGGGACACCATGGTGGGAATCGCCGCCGCCGGGGGAGCACGAGCCCCGCCGGTGGGGGGGCCCATTGTCGGATGTCGCGGCTGAAAAATCAAACCCCTGGGCCGTAACCGCAATCAAGTCTGGCGCGTACAAATGTTATTTATGGTTATTTTAGGTATGTTTATCCCTATCAAATGCCTTATTAAACCATAATCGAAAAAAATATTGACACCAACTGACGAATTTTGCTTATAAGCCCGGGCATGCACACCCAGGCCACGCAACCGCCACCCGAAAGGAGCGCCCCCCATGACCCGCCGCACCGTCGCCACCCTCTTCACCCTCTGCGCCGCCCTCCTCGGGGCCGCCGCCACGTTGCCGGCCGCCGCCCAGGAGGCGCCGGTCCTGATGATGGCCACCACCACCAGCACCGACGACACCGGCCTCCTGGACGTCCTGGCCGCCGGTTTTAAAAAGGACACCGGCATCGAGCTGCGCTGGACCGCCACGGGCACCGGCAAGGCCCTGAAACTCGGGGAAAACTGCGATGTGGACGTGCTCCTCGTGCACGCCCCCGGGGCGGAGAAGAAGTTCGTGGCCGAGGGCTTCGGTCTCAACCGCCGGGAGACCATGTACAACGACTTCGTGATCATCGGCCCCGCCGCGGACCCGGCCGCCGTCAAGGGCCGCAGCGTGCAGGAATCCCTGGCGGCGCTGCGGACCAAGCAGGCCGTCTTCGTCAGCCGGGGAGACAACTCCGGCACCCACAAGATGGAGCAGGAGCTCTGGCAGAAGCTCGGCCAGGGCCTCCCCGAAAAGGAGGCCTGGTACGTCCAGACCGGCCAGGGGATGCTCACCACCATCAACGTGGCGGCGGAGCGCGACGGCTACACCCTCACGGATCGCGGCACCTACATCAAGTACGAGAGCGACCGGGGGGGCAACCCGCCCCTGAAGATCCTCGTGGAGGGCGACGCCGTGCTCCTCAACCAGTACAGCGTGATCGAGGTCAACCCGGCCAAGTGCCCCAAGGTGAAGCACGACCTGGCCAAGCGCTACGGCGACTGGATGGTGAGCCCCGCGGGCCAGAAGCTCATCGGGGACTTCAGTCTCCTGGGCAAGCCGCTCTTCACCCCCAACGCCAAGTGAACCCTGCCGGGGAGGGGCCGCCGCGGCCCCTCCCCGTTGCAGCACCCATTCCGCAGTCCAAGGGCGCGCCTGCTTGAGCCCCACCCCTGCGAAAGCCGACCTGGGTCCTCATGGAATTCCTCCTCGAAGGCCTCGTGACCGCCTTCCGGCTCCTTCTCGCGGGGGATGCCGAAACCTACTCCGCCATCGCGGTCACGGTGCGCTCCTCCAGCTACGCCATGGCCGTGAGCCTGCTCCTGGGGATCCCCCTGGGCTTCGGCCTGGGGCACTTCGACTTCCGGGGCAAGCGCCCCCTGCGCCTGGTGGTGGACACCCTGCTGGCCCTGCCCACGGTCTTCATCGGACTCCTGGTCTACGCCTTCCTGACCCAGCGCGGGCCCCTGGGTGAGCTGGGGCTCCTCTTCAGCGTGCCGGCCATGGCCGCGGGCCAGGCCATCCTGGCCCTCCCCGTGGTGGTGGCCCTCACGGCCACGGCCGTGGAGAGCCTGGACGCCAAACTCCGGGTGACGCTCATCTCCCTGGGGGCCGGGCGGCGGCAGCTCTTCTTCAGCACCCTCTGGGAGGCGCGCCACGGGATCCTCGTGGCGGGGGTCACGGCCTACGGCCGGGTGATGACCGAGGTGGGCATCGCCATGATGGTGGGGGGCAACATCAAGTGGCACACCCGCACCATCACCACGGCCATCGCCCTCGAAACCAACAAGGGCCTCTTCGGCATGGGAGTGGCCCTGGGGGTCGTGCTGCTCACCATCGCCTTCGGGGTGAACCTGGCCGTTAACTTCCTGCGGCGCCGGAGTTGAGGGTGACGGAACCGATCTACGCCATTCACGACCTGCAGCACGGCTATGGCGGACGCGCCGTGCTGGACATCCCCCATCTGACGCTTGCGCCCCACACCATCGTGGGCCTGGTGGGGCCTAACGGCAGCGGCAAGAGCACCCTCCTGCGGCTGCTCGCCGCCGTGGAGACCCCCCGCCGGGGGTGCATCGACTTCGAGGGGGGGCCCCTGGCGCCCTTCGCCCCGACCGTCCGCTCCCGCATCACCCTCCTGTCCCAGGAGCCCTATCTCCTGCGCCGCAGCGTCCAACGCAACGTGGCCTACGGGCTGGAGCTGCGGGGGGGCACGCCGGACCTGAAATCACGTGTGGCGGAGGCCCTGACCCTCGTGGGCCTGCCGCCTGAGCGCTTCGCCCCGCGCTCCTGGCGGGCGCTTTCCGGCGGCGAGGCCCAGCGGGTGGCCCTGGCCGCGCGCCTGATCCTGCGCCCCGCTGCACTCCTGCTGGACGAGCCCACCGCCAGCGTGGACGCCCACAGCGCCGAGCTCATCAAGTCCGCCGCCCTACGGGCCCGGCGGGAGTGGGGCACCACCCTGGTGATCGCCAGCCACGACCGGCTCTGGCTGCAGGTGGTCTGCGACACGGTGATGCAGCTCGCCAATGGGCGGATCGTTCCGGCCGGCCGGGAAAGCCTGGTGTACGGCCCATGGGAGCCTCGGCCGGACGGCCGCGCGGAAAAGCTCCTCCCCGACGGCCAGCGCCTGGTGGTGCCGGCGCCGCCCACAGACGAGGCCGTGCTGCGGTTTCAGGCCAGGCTCGCGCTTCCGGCGGGGGATCCGGCCGGCCCCGCCCGGCTCCAGGGAGCCGTGGCGGGCCTCGGCCTGGAGAAGGAAGGGGACAACCTCACGGTCACCTGCCAGGCGGCCGGCCTCACCGTCCACCTGCACCTCCCCCGCGACCGGGTGGCGGCCGAAGGACTCTTGCCCGGGCGTCCCGTGGTCTTAACCTACCGGGACGAGGACCTCCAATGGCTGTGACCCCCTTGCGCCTGTATGTCGGATTCGACGACACCGACCGCCTGGACGCCCCTTACGGGACGGGCAAGGTGGCCCGGGGGCTGGCCGCCCGGCTTCCCGCGGGCTGTCGCCTGGCCGGGG
>DJGG01000166.1:22173-31031 GCA_002432195.1 Desulfobacteraceae bacterium UBA5852 | reverse complement strand
TCTGATCCCGGCGGTGATCGCGGCGGCCGTGGCACAGATCGAGGCGCAGTCCCTGGAGGGGAGCGACCCGGGGCTTTGCGTCGTAGCCGAGGGCGACCCCAGCCTAACGTCCCTGACGGCCTTCGGCCGCGCCTGCACCGATAGGCTGCAGACCCAGGCGGACGCCCGGCGGGCCTGCGGCCGGGCGCATCTTTCCGGGCACGGAGGCACCCGGGACGGTGTCATCGGAGCGGCGGCGGCGGTGGGGTTGACGGCCTCGGGCTGGTGCGGCCGCTATATCGACCTGGAGGGGCTGCGGGATTGGCCGGCGGTGGTGCCGGCCGTGCGCCTGCGGGAAGCCGGCATCGAGGTGGTCTCCATCGAGCGCGACGGCACCGTGCCCGGCGCGCAAGACCCGGTGGCCACCAACGGCTGGGTGCGCCCCCGGCTGATGGGGCACCGGCCGGTGCTGCTGGTGCAGCCTGCAAGCGACGGGACCTGGATCAATCTCCACGCCAAGCGCCGGGGCCGCCAGACCCCGCAGGGGCCTTCCACGCCGCCGGATCCGCCCGGGTCTCCTTGAGGTCCGCGAAAAAACATCCTCCCAGCGGCGTCACCCCCGCCGGTAAAGGTCCACAAAGGCCGTCAGATGGCCGGCCTGCCGAAGCATGTAATCCACCCAGAGGGCCAGCACGGCCTCCCCGTCCCCGGTGAGGCGGTAGACCCGCTTGGCCGGCCAACTGCCTTCGGCCTCCCACTCGGAGACCACCAGCCCGTCGCCCTCCAGGTCGCGCAGGTGCCGGTAGATCATGCCCGGCGGCGCCGGCCCCTCCAGGAACCCGAAGCGGGGTATCTCCTGGATCAGCTCGTAGCCGTAGGACGGCTTCCGACGAAGGGCCATCAGGATGCTGGGCTGCATGTACCGCTCGGGCTTGCCGGCCCCCGGCCTTCCCCCGGATTCGGCCCCGCTATTTTTTCTTTTTGACATATATCCTCCAAGGATATATTCCTTTGTTGAATAACTCCGGGCCTGCAAGGCCTTCCATAACCCATTTTCCAGGGAGACGAGCGATGGCCAGCAAAATATTCGTGCGTGAACGCCGCAAGATCGAAAAGGGCGAAAAGAAACCCCGCTTCCGGGTGGTCGGCGTCAGCGGCGGCGACGTCAAGCTCTACGTCCAGCACATCCGGAAAAAGGAACTCGACCGGATACAGGCCGAAACCGGGGCCACCGTCGTCATGCTCGAAGCCGGCGAGGGGCACAAGGACGGCGGGGGGCAGTGATCCCCCGGGGTATCCGTCAGTCCTTGGTGATGAGCGTACCGACGTTTTCCCCCTCCAGGGCACGGGCGATGTACTCCGGGTGATTCAAGGCGTCGATGATGCGGATCTCCTTGAGGCACTTGGCCCGCTGGAGAAATGTCAGGATGGGCCGCTCGATGATCAGGTCGTCCAGGTCCAGGGCGAGCAGCTCCCCGGCGGTCACGCGTTCGAAAAACCGGAGGGCCGCGCGTTGGTCCTGGGGGACCTTCTTGGGATCGCGGTCGTAGAGGCCCTTTTCGTCCTTGAGGAAGATCACCGAACGGGCGCCGATGTTCTCGGCCAGCAGGAAAGCGCCGCAATCGGTGCGGTGGGGCGGAATGGAGCCGTGCTCGGCGGGGTGCTCGAAGAAACCGTAGGGTGGAATGCCGTAGGTGATGGGCAGGTAACCCAACTGGCAGAACATGGTGAGCTGCTCCAGGTTGTCCCCGTGGCCGATCTTGACCCCGCCGTGCTTGGACAACAGCACCGCGAGCATTTCAGCGTTCTGCCAGGAGACCTTGTCCCCCAGCTTGGACAGCACGCCCGTGGGCATGCCCAGGTCCACCCCGATGTTGTAGACATGGCGGGCGCGGGTGCCGCCTCCGGTCATGAGCAGGATCTTGTGGCGCTCCTTCAAGCGGATGAGTTCCTCCAGGATGGGGAACAGCGCCTGCCCGCCGCGGTCCATGATGCTCTGGCCGCCGATCTTGAGGACGTTGACGTCCGGGTGCATCCGGAAGTATTCGGTGGCCTCGGTGCGGGCCAGCAGCGCCTTGCTCACCAGGGACTCCCCCATCAGGGGCGAATCGATGTGCAGCCTTCCCGTGCCCTCCGACTCCTTGATCAATCGGCTCATACCGTTCTCCTTGTGCGTGACGGGTCCGTGTTGGGCCAAGGTAGGGGCAAACCCGCGAAATTGCAATGCCGCAGCCCGATCCGGGCGGGGCGGCAAGTGAACGGACCCGGCCGGCCGGCTCCGGTGTTCGCGCCAACCGCGGCCCTTCAGAGGCCGGCCCGCCGGGAGGTTTCCCGCACCGGGCAGGAAGGCCCCAGGCCGGCGCGGATGGGCACGTAGCAGCGGTTGCAGGAGAGGCAGGCCGCCGGCCGCCGGTCCCCGGAGCGCCAGCGCCGCGGCAGGCCGGGCTCCCGGATCAAAGGCCGGCTCATGGCCAGCAGGTCCGCCGCACCCTCGTCCACCAGGGCTTCGGCGGTCTCCGCCTCCCGGATGCCCCCCACCAGGATGAGAGGCAGACCCACGGCCAGCTTGAAGCGCCGGGCGGCCGCCCGGTAATAGGGCTCCGGGGGCTCTGCAGCGGGCCGCGCCAGGCGCGCGGCCTGGGCCTCCGGCGGGTTGACCACCCGGCCCCCGGAAAGCTCCACGGCATCCACTCCGGCGGCGGCCAGCATCCCGGCCATCTCCAGCATGGCCTCCACGCTGAAGCCCCCCGGCGCCAGGTCCTCGGAATTGAGCTTCACGAGCAGGGGGAAATCCGCCCCCGCCGCACCCCGCACGGCCGCAACCACCTCCAGTAGGAGACGGGCGCGCCCGGCAGGGTCCCCGCCGTAGCCGTCCGTGCGGCGGTTGACGGCCGGCGAGAGGAACTGGCTCAGGAGGTAGCCGTGGGCCGCGTGCACCTGGACCCCGTCGAAGCCCGCCGCCTGCGCCCGTTGGGCCGCCGCGGCGAAGGCGGCGGTCACCGCCGCCAGGTCGTGGGCGCGCATCTCCCGGCAGACTCCGCCCCAGCGTCCCTCCAGGGGCGACGGGCCCAAGGCCTCGCGGCCGGAAAGCTTCACGTCCGCATGGGCCCCGGCGTGGGCCAGTTGCAGCACGATGCGCCCGCCGGCCCCGTGCACCTCCGCAACCATGCCGGCCAGGGCCGGCAGCGCCTCGTCGGCCGCCACGCCCAATTGCCCGGGTCCGGCGCGCCCTTCCGGGGAGATGAAGGCGTGGCCCGTGACGATGAGGCCCACGCCCCCTTCCGCCAGCTCCCGCATCTTGGCCGCGAGGGGCGGGGTGACCCCGCCCCCGGGGTCCGCCAGGCCCTCCCAGGTGGCCGAGCGCACCAGGCGGTTGGCCAGGGCCAGGCGGCCGATGCGGATGGGCTCGAAAAGTTCGGCCATGGGGTTCCTCCAACGCATGCAAGCGGTACCGGGCGTCAGCTCCCGGGTGGTTCGTTGTTCAGCGGGTCCTGGCCCTGGCGGCGCCTCCACAGGTGGCGGTAATAGGCCAGGCTCCCCAGCGCCAGGGCGCCCCCCATGGCGATATAGAGCACCGCCAGCCCCTCCCGGGGCAGGGCCGAGTGCCGCAAGGCCACCCCCAGGGCAACCATCAGGGCGATCACCAGGTAGCTGCGCCAGGCCTGGAAGGCAAACAGGCAGCCCTTGTCCGCGTAACGGCCGATGCGCGCGATGTTGCGCCGGGCCAGCCCCCGGAAGAGCCAGCGGTGGCTTCCCACGGCCAGGGCCAGACCCAGAGCCCCCAGGACCAGGGCCCGACCAAGGGGCAGGGGCCGCAGCCAGGTAACGGCCAGCCGTCCCAGGAGGAGCCCGGCCGCAGCCCAGAGGGTTCCGGCCAGAGCCAGCAGCCAGGTCACCGGCACCGCCGGCTTGAAGTTCACCAGGGTCATGGCGGAATCCGCGGCCGCGCGGCGACTACTCCTCACCGTAGGTCTTGAGCTTCTTGTACAGGGTCTTGCGGGTGATGCCCAGTTTTTCCGCCGCCTTGCTCTTGTTGCCCTCGGTGAGCTGCAGGGTGGCCAGGATGGCGTCCCGTTCGATGTCCTGGAGGGTGCGGCCGCCGTCGGGGACCGCCGCCGGCGGATCCCCGGCAGGCGCCGCCCCCGGGGCCGCCGTGATGCTCAGGGGCAGCTCCTTGGCCGAAACGTAGTCGCCGGCGAGCAGGATCACCGCCCGCTCCACGGCGTTCTCCAGCTCCCGCACGTTGCCCGGCCACCCGTGGCGCAGGAGCAGGTCCATGGCCCGGGGGGCGAAACCGCGCACGGCCTTGCGGTTCCTGGCCGCGTACCGGGCCAGGAAATGCGCCGCCAGCAAGGGGATGTCGTCCCGCCGCGCCCGCAGGGGGGGCACCTTGAGGGCCACCACGTTGAGGCGGTAGAAAAGGTCCTCCCGGAAGCGGCCGGCGGCCACCTCCGCGGCCAGGTCCCGGTGGGTGGCCGCCAGGATGCGCACGTCCACCTCCAGGACCTCGGTGCCCCCCACCCGCTGGATCTCGCGCTCCTGGATCACCCGCAGGAGCCTGGCCTGCATGGAGGGGGACATCTCGCCGATCTCGTCCAGGAAGACCGTCCCCTGGTGGGCCTGCATGAAGCGGCCTTCCCGCCGCCGGTCGGCCCCGGTGAAGGCCCCCCGCTCGTGGCCGAAAAGCTCGGATTCCAGCAGGGTTTCGGTGAGGGCGGCGCAGTTGACCACCACGAAGGGCTTGTCCCGGCGGCCGCTGTTGACGTGCAGCGCGCGGGCGATGAGCTCCTTGCCCGTGCCGCTCTCGCCGGTGATCAGGACCGTGGCCTCGGAGGGGGCCACCTGGGCCACCATGTCGATGAGCTCCACCATCGCCGGACTCTTGCCCACGATGTTCTGGAGATCGAAAGCCGCCCGCAGCTCGGCCTTCAGGGCCTGGTTTTCCGACTTGAGCCCGGAGTGGTCCCGGGCGCGCTCGATGCCGAGCTTGAGCACCTCGTAGTCCAGGGGCTTGGTGAGGTAGTCGTAAGCCCCGGCCTTCAGGGCCTCCACGGCCGTGGCCACCGAGGAGTAGGCCGTCATGATGAGCACCGGGATGGCGGGGTTGTAGCCCCTGATCCGCTTGAGGGCCTCCAGCCCGCTCATGTGGGCCATGCGCACGTCCATCAGGACCAGGTCGTAGGGGGTCTCGCGCACCCGCTCCACGGCCGCGGCGCCGTCGTCCACGCCGTCCACGCGGTAGCCCCAGCTCTTGATGATGGTCTTCAGGGCGGTGAGGTGACCCGGGTCGTCGTCCACCACCAGGATATGGGGCGCAGGGTCTGGGCTCATGGTTCCCCCGGGGCCGGTGTGCGGCCCTGGTCGCCCGGCAGGTCGACGGTGATGGCCGTGCCCCCGCCCCGCCGGCTGTCCACGGCGATGCGCCCGCCGTGGGCCTCGATGATCTTGTGGACGATGGCCAGCCCCAGGCCGGTGCCGGTGGGCTTGGTGGTGAAGTAGGGGTCGAAGATCTTCTCCCGTTCCTCGGGCGGGATGCCCGTGCCGGTGTCCTGGATCTCCACCCGCGGGCCGCCGCCGGGCCCCGGCCCGCTGCGCACCGTGAGGACACCGCCGGGGGCCATGGCCTGGAGGGCGTTCAGGTAGAGGTTGAGGAGCGCCTGGACGAAACGGTCCGGATCGAGGGGGCTGGCGGCCAGCCCCGGGCCGGGCTGGAAGTCCACCCGCACCCCCTGGGCGGCCGCGTCCGGCTGGATGAGCTTGAGGGAATGCTCCAGGATGGCGTTGACCTCCGCGGTCTGGAAGTTCAGGTCGGACGGCCGGGCGAACTCCAGCAGTTCCGATACCACCCGGTTGAGCCGCTCCACCTCGCCGATCATCACGTCCGCCGCCTGCCGGTCCTCGCTGCCCGTGGGGAACTTGGCCCCGAAATAGGCCGCCAGCCCCTTGATGGAGCTCAAGGGGTTGCGGATCTCGTGGGCCACGCCGGCCGACAGACTTCCCAGGGCCGCGAGCTTCTCCTGGCGCCGGATCTCCTGCTGGAGCCGGCGCACCTCCCCGAGATCCCGCAGGATCAGGAGGTGGCCCACGAAGCCCCCCTCCTCGTTGACGATCCGCGCGGCACTGATGCTCACCGGCACCGGCTGCCCGTCCGCGAAACGGCACTCCATCTCCTGCTCGATCACCGGTGTCCCCTGTTCCAGGGCTTCCCGCAGGCCGCACCAGTGGGCGGGCAGGACCTCCCCGGGGTCCTTGCCGCGCACGGCCTCGGAGCGCAGGCGCGTGATCCGCTCGGCGGCTTCGTTGAGAAAGGCGATGCGCCCCGCGGCATCGGTGGCAATCAGCCCCACCGGAAGGTTGGAAACCACCTCGTCGGCAAAAGCGCTGGTGTCCTGGAGTTGGCGCCGGGCGGCGCGGTAATGGTGGGCCAGCAACATGAAGCCGAAGCTGCCCACCCCCAGCAGGAGCAGGACCGCCGAAATCACCAGGGTGTTGCGCATGTCCACCCGCCGGGCCGCTTCGAAAGGGGCCACGTCCAGGCCGATGAAGATGGCTGCGGGAGCACCGCCGCACTCCTCGGGCAGGCACCAGGAGGGCCGCCCCGGACCGCCCATGCGCCCCGGCACCGTCCGCCCGCCCCGGCGCCGGCGGAATTCCGCGTTGGAAATGGGTTGGAATTGCCGGTAGACCTCGAAGGCCCGGCGGCCATCCTCCAGGCCCACCAGGTGCCAGTGGAGGGTGTGCTCCCCCCGCAGGCGCTCCATGGAGAAGGCCGTGGGGAAGGCTTCCCCTAAGCGGGAGCGGTCGTTGTGGGCCAGGATGCGCCCGGCGGCGTCGGTCACCGCCAGGTAGAGCACGTCCGGCAGGCGGGCGGTTTCCTCCACGAGCATCTGCACCTGGTCGCCCCCCCACAGCATGCCCATCATGCCCGTGCGGGCCCCGGCCTCCACGGCCCGGATGAGGGCCGCGCCCTTTTCGGCCAGGATCTTCGACATGACCTGTTTTTCGCGGTTGATGTTCTCGACGGCCTGGGCCGCCACCACCACCAGGAGCACCGCCACGACCCCCAGGATCAGCCAGGGGGAGTAGGAGGCGCCCCGGACCGGTCGGGGACGCTGAAATCGGAACCGAAAGGCCATGCAGGGTCCCTTCCGCCGTTGCACAAAACAGCCGGGGGGTCAACCGGCTGTGGATAAACAAGCATCAAGGGTGCCGCGTACCTCACCCTAACCGAAACCGGGTAATTTGTAAACACACCTGGGATTTTATACCCCCCCTGAGGGGTAAAAATGTAACACTCCGCCGCCGTCCCGCGGAAAGCGGCTAAGCGGCTCCCGCCAACCGCCGACGGCGCCCTGGGGCCCCAAAGGCCCCTGGCGCTGCCGGATAGGGAGCGAAAATCATGCCAGCCTGGCGAAATCGGCCCTTGACAGCCCGGGGTTCGATTGTATAGTTCGAAACATGTCGAACAATCCAACTGAAAAACTCGACCGCTACGCCGAGATCTTCAAGGCCCTCTCCAACCCTCACCGCCTGACGATCTTCCGGCGCCTCACCACCTGCTGCGCCCCGGGCACGGTGAGTCTCGTGGACCCCGAAAGCAGCGCCTACGTGGGGGACCTGGGCCGGGAGCTGGACATCGTGCCGTCCACGGTCTCCCACCATATCAAGGAACTGCGCCGGGCCGGGATCATCCGCACCCGCCGGGAAGGCCAGAAGATCGCCTGCTGGGTGGACCCGGAGATCCTCAACGAATTGAAGGATTTCTTCACCTATTGACCGGTGGCGAACGTCACGGGACGCGCCGCCGGCCCCCAAAAAGGAGACCTCCCATGGACGCCACAAAACAGGAAACCATCCGCCAGGCCGTGCGCACCCGTTACAGCCAGGTGGCCAGCGGCCGAAGCACGGGCTGCTGCGGCGGCTCATCCGGCTGCGGCTGCGGCGGCGCCCCGGTGTTGGAACGCTATACGGAAGCGTTGGGTTACGGGAAAGAGGACCTGGCCGCCGTCCCCGAAGGGGCCAACCTGGGGCTGGGGTGCGGCAACCCTCAGACCCTGGCCGCCATCCAGCCCGGGGAGACGGTCCTCGATCTCGGGGCCGGAGCGGGCTTCGATGCCTTCCTGGCGGCCCGCCGGGTGGGACCGGAGGGCCGGGTGATCGGCGTGGACATGACCCCCGACATGGTGGCCAAGGCCCGGGCCAATGCCGCCCAAGCCGCCATGCCCAACGTGGAGTTCCGTTTAGGGGAGATCGAGCACCTCCCCGTGGCCGACGCCAGCGTGGACGTGATCCTCTCCAACTGCGTGATCAACCTCTCCCCGGACAAGCCGGCGGTCTTCCGGGAAGCCTTCCGGGTGCTCAAGCCCGGGGGGCGCCTGGCCGTTAGCGACGTTGTGGCTTTAGGCCCCTTGCCCCCGGAGGTCCAGGCCCAACTCGACCTCATCGCCGGCTGCGTGGCCGGAGCCGCCCAGGTGGCGGATCTCGAACAGACCCTCACCGATTGCGGCTTCGAGGAGGTCCGCGTCACCGTGCGCCCCGAAAGCCGCGGCATCATCCAGGAGTGGTTCCCGGGCAGCGGCATCGAAGACCGGGTGGCCTCCGCCGCCATCGAGGCCCGCAAGCCCCGGGCCTAGTGTTGTGTCCCGGAAATATAGCCCTTACTGGTTTGTCCCTTTGCAGTGTGGTTGCGGTGAAAGGCCGGGGGGCTCCCATCCCAGGCCCCGGCCCGCTGGGAAAAGCGGAGCAACCATAAGGGGTAGTGAGCATTTTCCCGAGGGTCGCAACGCCGCCTTTCGGCCTGAAACGCAGTTTATCCACAGGCTGTTGCGCTCTTGAGGGCGAGTTTTGCCCGTTCCCTGGGAGCGCAACCCCCCACCCCC
>DJGG01000166.1:21942-22110 GCA_002432195.1 Desulfobacteraceae bacterium UBA5852 | reverse complement strand
AGGTCCATTTCTTCCGGGACACAACACCAGGCCCACCCCGCAGCCTCCCCGTCTCCACCCGCCGCCGTCTTCCAACTAAAGGCTTGACCCGCCCCGGCGAATGGGCATATGGATCATCAGCACGATGCTTCTATTTTTCGTGCCGATTGCGACCAGGAGAGTACCCAT
>DJGG01000166.1:0-21862 GCA_002432195.1 Desulfobacteraceae bacterium UBA5852 | reverse complement strand
CTTTTCTGCTGCTCCCCTTCCAGATGTCGTTCCTGGGCTACACCCACCCGTCCGTGAGCGCCACCAACCAGGTGTTCAACATCGTGGCCATTCCCAGCGGGGTCTACCGCTACTTCCGGGAGGGGCGCATGGTCTGGCCCCTCACGGCCATCGTGGTGGCCGGCACCCTGCCGGGGGTTTTCATCGGCGCCCTCGTCCGGGTGTCCTGTCTTCCCGATCCGCGCCACTTCAAGCTCTTCGCCGCGACCGTGCTGCTCTACATCGGGGGGCGCATGGCGACCGACCTTCTGCGCCGGCCGCCGCCGGACCGGGACAAAAAGCCTGCCGAGCAGCGCTTCCGGGAGTTGGTGCGCCGCCACCGCAACGGCGACATCGTCCCTACCGCGGACACGGGCACCCCCCTTCCAGCCGTGCGGGTCACCCACTGCAGTCCCCGGCGCCTGGGCTACTGTTTTCTCGGGGAAGACTTCGCGGTCTCCGTCCGGGGCCTCGCAGCCGTGAGCTTCCTCGTGGGCATCGTGGGAGGGGTCTACGGCATCGGCGGAGGCTCCATCATCGCCCCCTTCTTCGTTGCCTTCTTCGGCCTGCCGGTCCACACCGTGGCCGGCGCGGCCCTCATGGGCACTTGCGTCACCTCGGTGGCCGGAGTGGCCTTCTACCAGGCCATCGCGCCCCTCTACCCGGCCTTGTCCGTGGCCCCGGACTGGTCCCTGGGGCTGCTCTTCGGGCTGGGGGGTACGGCCGGCATGTACCTGGGGGCGCGCTGCCAGAAATTCGTTCCGGCCCGTGCCATCAAGTGGATGCTGGCGGGAATCCTCATCGTCAGNNAGTATGGGGCGGCGTTCTTCGGATTTTAGCCGCATGTGCCACGACGACAGCGATCACATGCTGCGGCAACTGGCGGAATGCCGCGATACCACGGCCATGCGGCGCCTGCTGCGGATGGCCGACCCCTGCCACGGGTGCCCGGATGAAATGGCCGCCGCGCGGGACACCGACGCCTGCCCCTGCCGAATGCAGTCCCGCCAGGATCTCAGGGACCGGATTTACCACACGCTCAGCGTGCCGCGCCGCGGGCCCTGGTGAAACCCCTGGGGAACCGCTGCCCTGTGGATTGCTTTTCTCGAGAGCCTGCCGTATGGTCCGCCTACCGCAGAGAACCATCAGGGGAGGTGGCCGGTGCACGGGAAAGTGTTGATCGCCATGGACGATGCCGAAAATTCGTTGCGCTTCGTGGAGGAGGCGGCCCGGATCTTCAAGCCGCCGCTGGAGATCTGCCTGCTGGGGATCGTTCCCGTGGTGGACCTGCTCTGCGAGATGGACCCCCTCTACCTCCAGGACGTCGCCCTGCGCATCGACCCGGACTATTGCCGCACCGTGGAGGAGAGCAAAGAGGACCGGATCCGCAAGACCCTGGAAGCCGGCCGCGAACTGCTGATCAAGGCCGGATTCGACTCCCGGATGATCCACCTCAAGCTCCAGCGGCTGGTGGACGATGTGGCCTCCGATATCCTGGCGACGGCGGAAGTGGAAGGGTACGACACCATCGTGGTGGGCAGCCGGCGGCGCTCCACGGCAGGCCGCTTCCTGATGGGCAGCGTCACCCAGAAGATCCTCCACGCGGCCGGCGACCAGGCCGTGCTGGTGATCCGCTGATCTCCCGGCTCCGCCTCCGGCACCTCCGCCCCCCCTTCCCCCCCGTCAGGCCGGCCCGGCCGCGCCGCACTCCCCGGGCTGCGCCAGCACCTCCAGGGGATGGCTCACCGGATACGGTGTCATCTGCCGGAGCTGCAGGCGGCAGCTCAGGCAGTCCGTGACCACCCGATCCGGCCGCAGGGATAGCAGCTTCTCCGCCAGCGGCCGGCCGAGCGCCAGCGACTGCCGGTGGAAGTCTTTCTTGAAGCCCATCAGCCCCCCCGTGCCGCAGCAGTCGTAGGCCCCGTCCACCAGCGTGAGATTGATGCCGGGAATGGCCGCCAGCAGTTCCTGGTAGGGCCTGCCGATCTTCTGCTCCCTCTGGTGGCAGGGGGCGAAATACACCAGCCGCCCCGGAGGCGCCTCCATTTGGGTCGCGGCCCGGCGGAGTCCGCCGGTCGCCCGGAGGTATTCCCCCAGGTCCCGCACGTTCTCCCCCACCCGGATCCGCGCCAGGGGGTCCACGGGGGCGAAATAGCCGTCGTCCCGCAGGATCTTGCCGTACATGGAGCGCCGCAGGCGCACGAAGCCCCCGTCGTCGGCCGCCGGCCCTTCCCCCGGGACCCGCAGGAACTCCGCATCGCCCCCCGACCGGGCCTGATAGGCCTCGGAGAAATAAGCCCGCTCCCGCCAGAGGTTCCGCAGCACGTAGCCGCAGGTGGGGCAGGAGGTGACGACGGTAAAGTCGTCATCCACCAGGCGCGCCAGGCGGGCCGCATTGGCCCGCGCCAGATTCAGGCTCTTCTCCCGGTCGCCCTCCAGCAGGGTGGGCATGCCGCAGCAAACCTGCGCCGGCACGAAGACCGCGGCCCCGGCGGCCTCCAGCAGGGCCACCGCCGCTCTGGGCACCGCAGGGAAGAGAAACCGGCCGCTGCACCCCACGAAATAGGCCACCTTGGGCCTGCCATCGTCGGTCGTCGGGCGGTGGAGCCCCCGGCGACGAACCCAGGCGTCGAAATCCTCCCCGGGAATTTCCGGCAGCCGCCGCTCCCGGTGGATCCCCACCAGGCGTTTGGCCAGCGCCCCCAGGCATCCGTCAGCCGCCAACCGGTTCACCAGGCCGGGGAAGGCGCCGCAGATCTTCCCCAGGCGCCCCACGTCGGAGAGCGCCCGCAGGGAAAACCGCAGACCCTCCCGGGCCACGAATCCGGTCTTGGCGGCGATGATCTTTCCCCGGATGTCCGCGCAGCCGCACAGGCCGCAGAAGGTACAGAGCCCCACCATGCCCCGCAGATCCTCGCCCGTGATGGGGCCACGGCCTTCGGCCTCCCGGTCGTGGAGGCGGTAGAGCGCGCCGAAGACGGGGCACTCGCCATCGACCAGCATGGTGCGGCAGACGTCGCAGTCCGCGCAGGCCGCCACAACCCCCCGGGCCAGGGCCTCGGGGGGCTCGTCCGTTGTCGGCGGGCGGGGGCTGTCAGGCATGGTGCCGCGTCTCGATGAAGGGGTGATGGGCATACATCCGTGTCACGCCCCACTCAGCGTTTAAGGGCCTCGGACAGGGTTTCCACGTAGGCCCGGATTTCGTCCCGCACCCGGCGGTAATGGGCCAGGGCCTCCTCCTCGTTCGCCGCCCCCTGGGCCAGGCGCGGCGGGTCGTCGAAGCCCACGTGCACCACCCGGGTCTTCCCCGGAAAGAAGGGGCAGCTCTCGTGGGCCGCCCCGCAGACCGTCACCACCACGTCCCAGCCGCGGTCCCGGAGCTCGTCAACGTGCTTGGAGCGCTGGCCGGAGATGTCCACCCCGGCTTCGGCCATGACCTTCACCGCCAGGGGGTTCAAGCCGTGGACCTCCACTCCGGCGGATGCCGCCTCGATGGAATCACCCTTCAGGTGGCGGGCCCACCCCTCGGCCATCTGGCTGCGGCAGGAGTTGCCCGTGCACAGGAAGAGCAGTTTCAACCTGGACGACGTCGATCCTGTTGCGGCGCTCATGATTCCTCCTCGGCTTGGGCCGGCAGGGCGCGCGCCATGGGGATGCCGTCCCGGGGCTGAAGAACCACCCGGCCTTGCGTCAGCACCGCGACACAGGCATCCACCACCTGCGGGTCGAATTGCTTCCCCCGCTGGGCCTGGATTTCCGCCAGGGCCGCCTCCAGACCCACCGCCGGGCGATAGGACCGGAAACAGGTGATGGCGTCCACCACATCGGCCACCGCGAGGATGCGGGCCTCGAGCAGAATCGCGTCCCCCGTCAGTCCCTGGGGGTACCCCGAGCCGTCCAGGCGTTCGTGATGCTGGTAAATGGTTTGCGCCAGGGGCCAGGGGAAATCGATGTCCTTGAGGATGTCGTAGGCGGTCTGGGGATGGGCGCGAATAATGGCCATTTCAGGCTCGGACAGCTCACCCGCCCGGTTCAGGATGGCCGCCGGCACGAGGATCTTGCCCAGGTCGTGGATGGCGGCGGCCATGCGCAGCCCCTGGGTGCGCTCCCAGGAAAAGCCCAGTTCTTCCGCGATGGCCCGGCACAGTTTCGTGACCCGCCGCTGGTGCCCGGCCGTGTACGGATAGCGTTTTTCGATGGTGAGCGACATGGCCTGGATCACGCCGCCCATGGCCTTGCGAAAGCGCTCCCGGCTTTCGTAGAGCGGGGTCATGTCGCTGACGATCTCGATGATGCCGGCCAAATCGCCGTCCGCCGTCCGGTAGGCCCGCGTCGTGACGATCCCGGGCGCGCTGCGCCCGCAGGCGCAATGCTTGTCGCCCTCGTAGCGCAGCTGCTCCAACCCCCTGGCGATGCGGTTCATGGGGCAGCCCGGTGTCCGGCACCGATCCCCGGGGAAGACGTCATGGCATCTGCTTCCGACCGCTTGGGAACGCGGCACCCCCGACAGGACGGTATAGGCCGCGTTCACGTAGCGTACCGTGAAATCGAGGTCGATGACCATCACGGCGTCGGGCAGGGCGTCCAGCACCTGCAGGGCATCCAGCCCCGCGCCGATGGCGCCGGGGCTTTTCCGCTGAGGGGTTTCCATGGGGCCTCCGCCGTTGTTCCGGAATCTATCTTCGACGGAACCAGTGTTGCGTGTTGGTGCAGATCTTCACCAGCATGAGCATCACGGGGACCTCGATCAGCACCCCCACCACCGTGGCCAGGGCCGCCCCGGAGGAGAGCCCGAAGAGCATGGTGGCCGTGGCGATGGCCACCTCGAAGTGGTTGGAGGCCCCGATCATGGCGGCCGGGGCCGCATCTTCGTAAGACAGTTTCAGGAACCGCGCCAGTCCATAGCCCAGGGCGAAGATGAGCACCGTCTGAAGAAAGAGAGGCACCGCGATCCAGAGGATTGTGAGGGGATTGGCCAGGATCACTTCCCCCTTGAAGCTGAAGAGCAGCACCAGGGTGATGAGCAGGGCCGTGATGGTCACCGGGGTGAGGACGTGGAGGAATTTCTCCTTGAACCAGGCCTCCCCCTTGGAGGCGATGATCCCTTTGCGGGAGAAATAACCGGCCACCAGGGGCAGGGCCACGTAGATGCCGATGGACAGCACCAGGGCCTGCCAGGGCACCGGCAGGCGCCCGACCCCCAGGAGAAAACCCCCCAGCAGGCCGTAGAGCACCAGCATGGTCAGCGAGTTGATGGCCACCATCACCAGGGTGAGGCCGTCGTTGCCCCGGGCTAGGAATCCCCAGACCAGCACCATGGCCGTGCAGGGGGCGATCCCCAGCAGGATGCAGCCTGCCAGATAGCTGCGCCACAGCGGGACTTCCATCATCTTGACGCCGTCCACCAGCACCACCGTGCCGGCGCCGTGGGTGGCGCCCACCGGGAGGTCCAGGCCGAAAGGCATCCTCACCAGATCCACCGCTTCGGAACCGATGAAACCGTGGAAGAGGGTCCCCAGGAAGAAGAGCGCGATCCCGTACATGGTGAAGGGCTTGACGCACCAGTTGACGAAAAGGGTCAGGAAGACCGGCTTGCCGCTCTTGCCGGCCTTGATCACCGAACCGAAGTCGATCTTCACCATGATGGGGTACATCATGAAGAAGAGACAGACGGCGATGGGAATGGAAACCACCGGAGCCTCGTTGACGTAAATGGCCATGCCGTCGAGATAATGCGCCAGGCCAGGGGCGAACTTGCCCAACACGATGCCGGCCGCGATGCAGAGGAGCACCCAGAGGGTCAGGTAGCGTTCGAAGACACTGGTCATCTTGCGGTCGTTGGCCGCGACGGGAGTTGCCCTCATGATCGATTGCCTCCTCCATCCTGGGGTTCAAGGCCTCGGGCAGGGATTCCACGAAGGCCCGGACCTCGTCCCGCACCCGGCGGTAGTGAACCACGGCCTCCGCCGCGCCGGCCGCCCCCGGACCGGTTGGGGCGGGCGGCATGGCGTGGCGTCATCCTTTCACGGAAGGGTTGTACCGGTCACCCGGGCCTGTCCGCGGTTCCCCGGGCAGCGCGGATGGGAGGCGGCCCCGTCCCGCGCCGGGAGAATGCCGCGGCGGTCACCACCACGGACAGCAACAGAAATCCGATGTCACGGGCCAAGGTTCCCAGGTCGGCCGTCCCTGCGGGGCCCTGGGTCGAAAAGCAGCCGCAGTAGACATCCAGACCGCGCCACCGATTGAAGGCCAGGGCTCCCAGAAAAACGGCCAGCAGGAAGGTGCTCAAGGCCGCAGCTCCCGGCAACCAGAACCCCGCCAACAGGCAAAGACCCAGCAGCAATTCCAGCCAGGGCAGGACGAGGGCCGCGAGATTCACCGCCGCGTCCGGCAGGATCTGGTAATTGAAGATGGCCTGGGCAAAGGCCTGGGGGTGCAGGATCTTGTCGTAGCTGGCATAGAGGAACACGCCTCCCAGGAACCACCGCGCGCCATGCTGGAGCAACGGCGGGAGCCGCCGCAGGAAGGACGCTGTTCCTACGGGATTCCCGGAGCCGGGCCCTGGCCCTCGAGGGCCGGCGTCTTTGTGGGCGGGTTCGGCGTTCATTCAATCAGCACTCTTCTCCACGGGCAGCCCGGCTTCCCGCCACATGCTCCAGCCGTTGACCAGCACATGCACGTCGGCAAAGCCCATGTCCTTCAGGAAAAGGGCCAGCTCGTGGCTCAGGTCGCAGGTTTCCCCGTCGCAATAAGTGATGACGGTCTGCCCGGGGTCCAACCGTTCGGCCACCTCCATGAAATACCGGTCCACCTCCTGCCAGGGAAGCCCCAGGGCCCCGCGGATGTGTCCCTGGGCATACTGGTTGGCCGGCCTGGCGTCCAGAAAGACGGCAGCTCCATCGGCATACAACCTCCGGGCCTCTTCGAGGGAAATCGCCAGGCCGGCGCCCGCGGCATCGCCGAGGCGCGTTTCGGCCGACCAGTCCCCCGGGAGCGCCAGGGGATCGGGACGCCATCGGTTGGCGGCCAGCCCGATGGCCGCCGCCAGGCAAATCACGGCAGGAACCTGCCAGAGGGCCTGTCGCCATGGGTTTGCTGGGTTGCGCAACATGAAGGCCCTCCCCGGTCAATGTCCGGCCNNGCCAAGCGGCTCCCGGGCCGCCGCCCCTTCTCAGGCGCCGGCCAGAAACGGATTGACCATAAAATAAACTCCCAGAAGGGCGATCACCACCCCCGCACCCCGGCGGAACCAGAGGCCGGCCCCCTGCCAGGCGCTGCTTTCCGTCAGGCGCCGGACCAGGGCGGTGGAGCTTCCGGCCGCCACGATGGGCAGGCAGTGCCCCAGGGCGAAGAGGATCATCATGGCGGAGCCGGCCACGATCTTCTGTTGCACGGTGACGATGGCCAGGATGGGGGTGATGAACCCGAAGGTGCACGAGCCGGAGAGCACCCCGTAGGCCAGCCCCAGCCCGAAGGCCCCGTGGATCCCCCGGAGTTTCAAGCGGTAGAGCAGGCTCCCGGACAGGGTGCAGGCCTGCACCCCCAGCATGCCCAGGGCCACCCAGATGAGGACCCCCCCCACCAGCACCTGCCACCAGAGGCCCACGTCCCCCAGCATGCGGCCGAGAAGCGCGCAGACGATCCCCACAAAAGCGATGGTGAGAAAGAGGCCGAAGGTGAAAGCACCGGCGTACCCGGCCGCCCGCCGGGGGTGGAGGGCGGTCTCCTGCCCCCCCACGTAGGCCACGATCAGGGGGATGGAGGCCAGGTGGCAGGGGCTGAAGAGCACACTCACCATGCCCCAGAGGAAGGCTCCCGCGCCCGCCAGGACCAGCCCGCCGGTCATCCATTCGTTGACGGCGATGAAGAACGCATTCAGCATGACGTCCCGCCTCCCCTTGCGTTGACCCGCCCTTGCGCCATCAGGCCTTGATCCAGCCCTTGATTTCCTGGGGCGTGGGGATCTTGCCCACGCTCTTGACCTCCCCGTCCACCACCACGGCGGGGGTCCCGAAGACGCCGTACTCGGCGATCTTCAGGGTGTCGGTAATCTTTTCCACCTTGGCACTCACACCCGTTTCGGCGACGGCCTGCTCCACGTGGCGCAGGGTCTGCTGGCATTTGGGGCAGCCGGGCCCCAAGATCTTGATTTCCATTGCGTTCTCCTTTGTGCGCTTGCTCCGAATCCACTCGTATTCGGTCAGGACGGAAAAATGCTCCCGAAGATCATTCCGGTGATGGTGGACATCACCACCACCAGGCAGACAAAAACCACCGTCTTCTTCGTCCCCATGACGCTGCGGATCACCAGCATGTTGGGCAGGGACAGCGCCGGGCCGGCCAGGAGCAGCGCCAGGGCCGGTCCCTGGCCCATGCCGGCGTTGAGCAGCCCCTGGAGGACGGGCACCTCGGTCAGGGTGGCGAAGTACATCAAGGCGCCGGCCACGGAGGCGAAGAGGTTGGCCCCCAGGGAGTTGCCCCCCACCAGGCCGTTGACCCACCCGGAGGGAATCAGCCCCTCGCCCCCCGGCCGACCCAGCAGGAGCCCTGCCACCAGCACCCCCCCTAGGAGCAGGGGCGTGATCTGCTTGGCGAAGTCCCAGGTGGAAAGAAACCAGGTCTCGGTCTCCCCCCGGGTGGAGGTGAGGAGCAGGGTGAAAGCCACGAGCCCCGCCGAGAAGCTCACTAGGGGTTCGTGGGGAAATGCCAGGGCCAGCGCCAGAACCACCGCCGCGGCCAGGGCCACCTTATACAAATGAACCCGGAACCAGGCCGTGAGCATCCCCCCCAGCACCAGGGCGAAGAACCCGGTGAGATACCACTTGACCCCGAAGACCGCGTTGAAAAAGCCCACCGGCTCGGAAGGCTGCCCCCAGGTGGCGAAGATCAGCACCAGGACCATGACGGCGAAATGGGCCGCCGTCTGCCACAGGGGCCGATCCTCGCCTGCGGCCGGCAGGTGCATGGCCGCCAGGGCCTTGGCCTCTTCCTCCTTCCGGAAAAAGAAGTGCATGAGCAGCCCGATGACGATGCTGAAGACGATGGCCCCCACGGCCCGACCGATGCCCAAGGGGAGCCCCAGGATGCGGGCGGTGAGCACGATGGCCAGGATGTTGATGGCCGGCCCGGAGTAGAGGAAGGCGATGGCCGGCCCCAGACCGGCCCCCCGCTTCCAGATCCCGGCAAAGAGCGGCAGCACGGTGCAGGAGCAGACCGCCAGGATGGAGCCCGACACCGAGGCCACACCGTAGGCCAGGACCTTGTTGGCCTTGGCCCCCAGGTACTTCATGACGGCCGCCTGGGAGACGAAGCAGGCGATGGCCCCGGCGATGAAAAAGGCCGGCACTAGGCAGAGGAGCACGTGCTCCTGGGCATACCATTTCACCAAGGCCAGGGATTCGATCACGGCCCCGGTGAAGCGCGCGCTCTCCAGGGGCAGCCAAAAACAGACCAGAAAGCCCCCCACGATGAGGCTCAGGGGTTTCCAGATGGCCTTCCAGTCGATCACGCTGGGGGTGGCGGATTCCTCCGGCGCGATGTCCGCGCCGGGTGCGGCCGCGGTTCCGGTGCGGGGGAGACTGACGGTGGACATGGCGATTTCTCCCAAAAGAGGATTACATAACTAAATTGGCATATAGAGATATATCCATCGCCATTCCTTGTCAAGCCCCAAAATCGCCATCGCCGCCAACCGCTCAGACATCCAGGTGAAAGGGGCGCAGGTAGTCCTCCAGCGCCTGCCGGGCCTCCGGGGCCAGGGGCGGACAATTCCCCGGGGCGGCGGCGCCTTCGGCCAGGCGGGTGGCGAACACCAGGCAGGTGGGGACCCCGCAGGCCCGGCAATTGGTGCGGGGCAGCCGCTTGAGGAGCTCGATGACCTGGGGACGCGGGGCGGCCGTGGTGGAGGGGACGATGGCCGCACGGTTCTCCCAGGCGGCGTTGATCTCGCCCTTGAGCCACTCCACGATCTGGCGGGCCTGGGCCTCGTCCCGCAGGGCGTTGACGGCGATTTTCCGGCCGTGCACGGTGATGAGCTTCCCCTGGGAGCGGAAGGTCACCGCCGGCGGGTCCGGGATGTAGGCGAAACCCCCCAGGCTCGCGTTGAGGTAGGGGAGGGCCGCGCTCACGTCCTGGTCCAGGTGGGCCATGCACTGGACCGACCTGGCGGCCGGGTTGCACTCCGAATTGAAGATCTCCAGGCGGTAGCTCTCCAGCAGCATGAACTTTCTCCCCGTGGTCCCCGAAGCGCGCCGGCGGTGGTCCGGCGCCGCGCCTACTGGACGCCCATGCGGCGCAACTGGCTGACGATGTCCGCCTCGCTCATGAACCCCACGTGCCGATAGACTTCCTGGCCCTCCGGGTCGTAGAACACCTGGGTGGGGATGGCGCGGATGCCGAAGCGCGCCACCTGGTCGTGATGCTGCCAGACGTCGATGAAGGCGATCACCGCGCGGCCCTCGTAGTCCTTCTCCACTTTCTTCAGGATGGGGGCCATCATCTTGCAGGGGACGCAATTGGTGGCCCCCAGGTCGATCATGGTGACCACGCCCTTCACGGGCAGATGGCCGAAATCCCCGAAAGCGGCGTTGGGCAGAAACGCCGCCGCCACGACCGCAGCCAGCAGCACCCAGAGCCGCCCCCAGGCGGCCGATTTCCGTTTGTCAGGCGCCACGCAAACCTCCTTCTAGATTCGGTTGATTTGACAGGCTTCCTGGAGCCGTTGGCGCAACGGCTCCCTGCCTGGCCAGCGCCCCACGCACCACACCCGGCCGTCCACCACCAGGGCCGGCGTGCCGGCCACCTGGACCCGCCGAATGCTCAGGCTCGAAGCACTTGAGCGCCTTTCCTCCGTCAACCCTCACCCCCGGATGCGGCCTGCGCGGCGCATGGTTATAGTTGCTGGCGAATGGTCAGTTGGGGAGGCTTTCGCGATGAATCCCGGGGAGCCGGGCCAGCAGTTCGACCATCTCGGGGTCTTCTTCCAGCCAGCTCGCGAGACGCTCCAGCGCTTCGCCCGCATAGGGGTTGGCCGATCCGTCGGCGGTGGAATAGTTCACCCACAGGCCTTCCTTGCGGGAATCCACCAGCCCGGCCTCCTGGAGAATGCGCAGGTGCTTGGAGATGTTGGGCTGTGACAACCCCAGGGCCGCCTGGAGCTCGCACACGCACAGGGTGCGGCGCTGGAGCAGCTTGAGCATCTTGACCCGCCCCGGATCGGACATGGCCTTCATGACTTTGATCAGATCGCGCATGGCTCCCTCCATACCACATGACCATATAGGCATGCAGTATGTATACGGCCCGCCCCCGGTTGTCAAGCGTCCAGGCATGTGGTGCCTCTGCCTCCAGCACCTTTCACCAGGTCGGGGACCGCCGGCGCCCGGGAATCGGAATTCGCTTTCCTCCACCGCCCCCTTTACAAGTCCGATGGCCCGTGCCACCTTGGCCGAGGGTCGGGCCGCGCAACCCACGAAGACGTTCGTGCCCCGGAACCGGCGGAATCTCGGCGGCCGTTGGAGGCAACGGAGGGAAAGCGGCACTCGGCCAATCACTGCGGCCGGCCGATTCTCACTGCCGACACCAGCCGCCGGGTCTGGCCGGGCAACGGGACCATGGACGCGCTACCCGGCACCCATCGACGACCCGGAAAGCGAGGTTGCCGTGCTGAAAAAAATCAAGACCGAAGACGCCGTGGGCACCCGCCTGGCCCATGATATCACCGAGATCCGCCCCGGCGAGTTCAAGGGGCCGGCCTTCCGCGAGGGCCACGAGGTCTGCGACGCGGACATCTGCCACCTCCAGAAGCTGGGCAAGAACCACCTCTACCTCATCGACCTGGAGGCGGACGAGATCCACGAGAACCAGGCCGCCGCCATCCTGGCGGGCGCCCTGGCCGGCGAGGGCGTCACCTGGGAAGACAACCCCCGGGAGGGCAAGATCGGTCTCCACGCCGCCCGGGACGGCCTCCTCCAGGTGGACACGGCGGCCCTGGCGGCCTTCAACCTCGTGGAGGAGGTCATGTGCGCCACCCTCCACAGCCACACCCTGGTGGCCAAAGGCGCGCTGGTGGCCGCCACCCGGGCCCTTCCCCTGGTGATGAAGCGCGCCCCTGTCGAGCGGGCCGCGGCCATCGCGACGCGCCACGGCGGGGTGGTGGCCGTGCGCCCCCTGCGCCGGGCCCGGGCGGGGCTCGTGATCACGGGCGACGAGGTGTTCCACGGCCTGATCCAGGACCGCTTCGCCCCGGTGCTCACCGGGAAGATCGAGGCCCTGGGCTCGGAGGTGACGGCCGTGGCCTTCGCCCCGGACGAGGAGGCCCGCATCGCGGCGGCCATCCGGGGCCACCTGGAGGCCGGCTGCGATCTGATCCTGTTGAGCGGCGGCCTGAGCGTGGACCCGGACGACGTCACCCGCAAGGCCGTCGCCGAGGCGGGCGCCCGGGAGGCCCATTACGGCGCCGCGGCCCTGCCCGGGGCCATGTTCCTGGTGGCCTATATCGACGATGTGCCCCTGCTGGGGGTGCCGGCCTGCGGCCTGCACCACCGGGTCACCGTGCTCGACCTGGTGCTCCCGCGGATCCTGGCCGGGGAGCGCATCGGCAAAAAGGAGCTGGCCTTCCTGGGCCACGGGGGCCTGTGCCGGGACTGTCCGGAGTGCACCCACCCCCACTGCCCCTTCGGCAAGGGGACCTGAAACGGTTGCGCCGGGCCGCCTGGAGGAGATTCGAGACATGCCGGACGCATCGGTGGTTGCGGTATCGCTGAGCCCCCGCAAGGGCATGAAGAAGATCAATCAGGAATCCGTCAAGCTGGTTCCCGGCCACGGGCTCGCCCAGGATGCCCACGCCGGGGACTGGCACCGCCAGGTGAGCCTCCTGGCCGTGGAGAGCATCGCCCGCATCCGGGCCAAGGGCCTGGAGGTGCATCCCGGGGATTTCGCCGAGAACATCACCACCACGGGCATCGAGCTCTGGCGCCTGCCCATCGGCGCCCGGCTCCGCCTGGGTCCGGAGGTGCTCCTGGAGGTCACCCAGATCGGCAAGGAATGCCACCAGCGCTGCGCCATCTTCCACCAGGTGGGGGACTGCGTCATGCCCCGGGAAGGGATCTTCGCCCGGGTGCTGGCGGGGGGGACGGTGCGGCCGGGGGATGCCGTCGTGCGGCTCCCCCCGGAGAGCGGCGCGCCCCAGCGGGAATCGGTTCCTCCAGATCCAGCGGCCGGGAGCCGGCCATGACCCGGGTGCCGCCCGCCGGCCACAGGCCGGCTATGGTCCGCTGCCTTTGGGCCTCCGGAGAATGAGCATGTCGTCCACCCCCTGCCCGCCCCTGCGCCTCCTGGCCCGTCCGCCCGCGCCGCCCCTGCTGGGAATCGTGGGTTTTTCCGGCTCCGGCAAGACCACCCTGACGGTGGGCCTCATCGACGCCCTCGGCCGCCGGGGCCTGCGGGTGGCCACCATCAAGCACGACGTCCACGGCTTCGCCATGGACCAGCCCGGCAAGGACACCTGGCGCCACAAGCAGGCCGGCGCCGTGGCCACCCTGATTTCGTCGCCCCGGGGCATCGGCCTGGTGCGCGACGCGGATCACGATTACACCCCCGAAGAACTGCTGCCCCTGCTGGGACCGGCGGATATGGTCCTCGTGGAGGGCTTCAAGCGCGCGCCCCTGCCCAAGATCGAGGTCTTCCGGCCGGAACTGGGCAAGCCCCCCGCCTGCCGGGGGGACCGCCACCTGCTGGCGGTGGTATGCGGCGCGGACCTGGACTGGGGGGTGCCACGCTTTGCGCCCGGCGCCCTCGAGGACCTGGCCGATTTCGTGCTGGCCTGTTTCGGCCTGCACGGCCGCTGCGAGGTCGCGCCGGACCGGAGCGCCGACGAAACCCCCCTGTAGCCCCTGCCAAGCGCCGCAGCCGGAACCCGGCGCGGCTGCCACCGGGGCTGCCCTGCGATGCCGGGGGCGGGCACGGGGCCCACCCGGCCTTCAGAACACCAGATGCGCCCCCCACCCCGCGACCGCCGCCCCCAGGATCACCGTGACGACCCCCGCCTTGAGCCACTGGAGGGCCGCGAAGGCCGCCAGGCCGATGACCGCCGCCCCCGGGTTCAGCGCCCCGCCGGCGGGGAAAAGCACCTGGTGGCCGAACCAGACCGCCAGATTGAGGATCACCCCCACCACCGCCGCCGTGATGCTGGACAGCGCCCCGGAGAGCAGCCGGTGGCCGCGGAACTTCTCGATGTAGGGTCCCCCCAGGAAAATGAAGAGAAAGCCGGGCAGGAAGGTGAAGTAGGTGGCCACCAGGGCCCCCAGCACGGCCGCGGCCAGGGGGGACCAGGCGCCGGCGTGGTTCCAGCCGGCCATGAAGCCCACGAACTGTACCACCATGATGAGGGGTCCGGGGGTGGTTTCCGCCAGGCCCAGGCCATCGAGCATCTGGGGCCCGGTGAGCCAGGCGTAGTGGCTCACCCCGGCCTGGGCCAGGTAGGCCAGGACGGCATAGGCCCCGCCGAAGGTCACCAGGGCGGCCTTGGTGAAAAAGAGCGCCTCGGTGGCAAAGACCGGGTTGGCGGGACCCAGGTGCAGGGCCACGACCGGTGCCAGCCAGAGCAGGGCGAAGACGGCCAGCAGCTTGGCCATGCGTCGCGGTGAGGGCACAATGTGGCAGCTCCCCGCGTCACCGCAGACCTCCGCGCCGCCCGCGGGGCCTTGTGTCCGGCCGGGGGCGGGCATGACACCAAAAAGCGCCGGACGCAGGCGCCCCCCCAGGTAGCCGATCAGTCCGGCACCCAGGACGATGAGGGGGAAGGGTGTTTCAAACGCGTAGATGGCCACAAAGGCCGAGGCCGCCACAGCGAGCAGCACGGGGCTTTTCAGTGACGTGCGCCCGATGCGGATCACGGCGTGGACCACCACCGCCAGGACGGCGGCCTTGAGTCCGCCGAAAACCGCCGCCACCCAGGCAACGGCCCCATGGGCGGCATAGACGTAGCTCAGGAGCATCAGGATGAAGATGGAGGGGATCACGAACAGGGCCCCGGCCGCGATCCCCCCGGGGATCCGGTGGAGCAGCCAGCCGACATAGGTGGCCAGCTGCTGGGCCTCGGGGCCCGGCAGCAGCATGCAGTATTTGAGGGTGTTGAGGAAGCGCGCCTCGCTGATCCAGCGGCGCCGGTCCACCAGCTCCGCGTGCATGATGGCGATCTGGCCCGCCGGCCCGCCGAAGCTGATGAACCCCAGCTTGAGCCAGAATGCCAGGGCCTCGCCGAAGGAGGGGGGCCGGGGGTCGGCACCGGGAGGGGCGGGTCCCGCCGAGGTCTCCGGCGGGGATGTCGTACCGTCAGGCGGACCCAAGCGCACGGCCCCTTTCGATTCCGGGTGGGTGGGTGTGGCGCCGGCGGCGTCCCGGGCGCCGGGCCACGCGGCGATCCGTGGCGCAAGATGGCCACCGCCGTGTCCCGTTTCAAGGTCTCGCACGTCCCGCTGCGGGCGGCCGGCAGGCGTCATCGGCTTGTACATCTTCGTTCCGGTGCTTAAAAATGGAAGGACCCCGCCGGGGACCTCACGGAGGTGACGGGGCGCGGCCATCGCTCCCGGGGGTCGCGGGAAGGCCGAAAACCAGGAAACCAGGGAAAGGGGAACCGACATGCGCGGAGTTACGCAACCGCGGCCACCGGCCGCGGGCACACGGGTTGCGGGCGCTTGGGCGCGCAAGGGTCTGTGGCTGGCGGCGCTGGCCGTCCTGGGGCTGGCGGGCTGCACCACCGTGCCCTTCACCCAGCGTCAGAGCTTTCAGATGGTGCCGGACGGCGAACTGGCCTCCATGGGCCTGCAGCAGTACCAGGAGGTGCTCAAGGACGCCAAGCTCTCCGGCGACACCGCCAAGGTGCGAATGGTGCGCGGCGTGGGCAACCGCATCGCCAAGGCGGCCGAAGCCTTTCTGGAGGAGCAGGGCCACGGGGACAAGATCAAGGACCTGAAATGGGAGTTCAACCTCATCGAGGACGACAAGACCGCCAACGCCTGGGTCATGCCCGGGGGCAAGGCCGCCGTCTACACCGGGATCCTGAAATACACCCGGGATGAAACCGGCCTGGCCGTGGTTCTGGGCCACGAGGTGGCCCACGCCATCGCCGGCCACGGCAACGAGCGCATGAGCCAGGGCCTCATGGCCCAGATGGGGGCCACGGCCCTGTCGGTGGCCCTCTCCCAACAACCGGCGGCCACCCAGAGCCTGTTCATGAAGGCCTATGGGGTGGGCGCCAACATGGGCCTCCTGCTGCCTTACAGTCGGCTGCACGAAAGCGAAGCCGACCACATCGGTCTGATCATCATGGCCCGGGCCGGCTACGACCCCCGGGAAGCCATCCCCTTCTGGGAGCGCATGAACGCCGGGGGCGGGGAACGCCCCCCCGAACTGCTTTCCACCCACCCGGCCCCGGAGACGCGCATCGCCGATATCCAGCGCGACCTGCCCGAAGCCCTGCGCTATTACCGGAAATAACGGAGCCGCCCCATGCGTTGGAAACAGTTCTTCACCCCCGTTGCCGCCATGGCCGGCGAGGAATTGCGGGATTTCATGGCCCGCCATGCGGAAGGCAGCTACACCCTCCTGGACGTGCGCCAGCCCTCGGAATACGGGAACGCCCGCATACCCGGCGCCACCCTGGTGCCCCTTCCCGAATTGACCGGCCGCCTGGGGGAAATTCCCCGGGAGCTCCCCGTGGTGGTCTATTGCGCCGTGGGGGGCCGCAGCCGGGCGGCCGCCCAGCTGCTGGCGGGCCAGGGCTTTGCCACGGTCTACAACCTCCAGGGGGGCATCAAGGCCTGGGACGGGCGCACGGCCGCGGGGCCCCCCGAGGCCGGCCTGACGCCTTTCACCGGAAATGAAACCCCCGCCGAGTGGATCGTGCTGAGTTACGGCCTAGAGGAGGGTCTGCGGAGCTTTTACGCCGCCATGGCGGCCGCCTCCGGAAACTCCCGGGTGGCCCTGCTGCTGGGAGAACTGGCGGCGGTGGAGGACCGCCACAAGGAGCGGTTGTTCCAGCTCTACACCCGCCTCCTCCCCCAGCCCATGGAACGCCGGGCCTTCGAGGAGCGCATCGATGCCGGACAGATGGAGGGGGGGGTCACCACCGAGGATTTCATCCGCCTCCAGGGCCCCGCGGTGGAGACGGTCACCGGGGTCCTGGACCTGGCCATGGGACTGGAAACCCAGGCCCTGGACCTCTACCTGCGCCTCGGCCGGCGGATTGCCGCGGAGGCCGACCGCCAGGTCTTCCTCGATCTGGCCGAGGAGGAGAAAACCCACCTCCGGCACCTCGGCAGCCTCCTGGACCGGCAGGTTCCCGAGACCCTCACACCCCCCTGAACGCAAGAATCGGGTTGTCCCCCTCGGCGGCGGGCCCTATGGTGGGGGCGTCCATCAACCCGCCACCCCCCCAGTGAGGTGCCCGATGACCGACATGACCCAACTCAGCCGGGACTACCAGCGCGTCGAGGCGGCCATCGCCTTTCTCGAAGACGGCTTTGCGCACCAGCCGCCCCTGGCGGACATCGCCGCTGCCGCGGGCCTCAGCGAATTCCACTTCCAGCGCCTCTTCAGCCGCTGGGTGGGCATCAGCCCCAAGCGCTTCCTCCAGTTTCTCACCAAGGAATACGCCCGGCGGCTCATCCAGGACTCGGCCAGCGTCCTGGAGGCGGCCTACGATGCGGGCCTCTCCGGGGCCGGTCGGCTGCACGACCTGATGGTGGCCTGCGAGGCGGCCACCCCCGGGGAGATCAAGCAGCGCGGCCGGGGCCTGACCATCGCCTACGGCATCCACCCCTCCCCCTTCGGCGATTGCCTGCTGGCCGTAACCGACCGGGGGATCTGCAACCTGCGCTTCGTCCCCCCCGGGGAAACGGCGGCCATGGCGGCCTGGCTGCAGGCCCAGTGGCCCCGGGCGGTGTTGCGCCACGATCCCGCGGCAACCGCGCCCCTGGCCGCCGGGGTGTTTCCCCGCGAACCCCTCGAGCCGCCGGCCCCCCTGCACCTTCACGTGCGGGGGACCAACTTCCAGATCCAGGTCTGGCAGGCCCTGCTGCGCATCCCGCTGGGCAAGGCCGTGACCTACGAGGACCTCGCGCGGCACATCGGGCTGCCCGGGGCCGCCCGGGCCGTGGGCAACGCCGTGGGCCGCAACCCCATCCCTTTCCTGATCCCCTGCCACCGCGTGATCCGCAAGATGGGGATCTTCGGCCATTACGGGGAGGGACCGGCCCGCAAGAAGGCCATCCTGGGGTGGGAAGCGGCCCGGGTGCACCCGGCCGGTCCCCCGGAGCACCGGCCCGCCTGATGGGCGTGGTTTCCCGGAAGCCGCCGAAAAAAATCCCCGAGCCGTCCGCTACCGCTGGGCGGGTCGGGGATAGGGGGGCGGGAAACCGGTCAAATTCCTCCGGGGCAGCAGCAGGGGAACGCCACGGCGTTGCGCCGGTGGCCCTGGCCAGCTCGAACAATTCCTCCCTCTACCGCTGCGCGCCGGCGGCCGCCGGGGCTTGCCCCGGGGGGTGAGCATCACCATATTGCAGGGAGCCGCCCGTGGAGGCCCCACTCCCGCGGCCCCGGCGGCGGCGTATGCTCCAGGCCCCCAGGAGGCGGGCATGCACCGGCTCTTTCCCACACTCCCCGGACCGTTGCTGGCCTTGTCCATCCGAGGCCCCATCGGCGACCGCGAGACCGACGACATCATCCGTCACATCGCCGCCCACGCCCAACGGCACGGACCCGTGCGGTTGCTGGTGGGGGTGGAGCACTACCCTTCCTTCAACAGCGCCGAGGCCCTCTACGAAGACCTGCGCTTCGCCCGGCTGAGCGCGCCCCACCTGGAGCGGCTGGCCGTGGTGGGGGATCGCGCTTGGAAGCGCACCTGGACGGCCCTCTTCGGGCTCTTCAGCGGCATTTCCACGGCCTACTTCGATGCGGACCAGACGGAGGAGGCCCGCCGCTGGATCAACGCTGGGGCTCCACCCGGTCCATGAACGGGGTTGTGCCGGTGCATAACAAGTGCTAAGGCTTGTTTCGGGGGGCGCCTGCCACCCGCCCCCCCTGCCCCAAACCTTCCGGGGGTCCTCATGGCCAGCGACCAGCGCGCGCCCTGCGCCATCATCACCGGCGACATCGTCGACTCCAGCCGTTACACCGGCGCGGAGCGCCGTCGCCTGCATGCCGCCATGGCCCGCGTGGCCGCGGACCTCCAGGCGTGGTTCGGCCCGGCCATTCCCCGCCCCCTGGATGTCTACCGTGGAGACGGCTGGCAGTTGCTGGTACGCGACCCCCGCCTGAGCCTCCGGGTGGGTCTGGCCTTCCGCGCCCTGCTCAAGACCCATACCGGCGAGGACCGGGCCGACAGTCGCCTGGCCATCGGGGTGGGACCCATCGACTTTCTGCCGCCGGAGGGGGTTTCCGCAGGCGACGGCCCTGCCTTCCGGGTTTCCGGCGGCCTGCTGCAGTCCATGACGCGCCGGGAGCGGATGGATTTCGGCCTGGCGGAAGCTTCCGACTCCCTCCTGGCCCGGTCGCTGCGGGTGGTGGTGCGCCTCATCGACGAGTGGGCCTGGAACTGGACAGTCCCCCAGGCCCGGGCCGTCGGGGGCGCCCTCCGCGGGCTGACCCAGCAGGAGATCGCCGCGACCTGCTGGCAGCCGGCCATCACCCAGCAGGCCGTGGCCCAGCACCTCCAGCGGGCCGGGTGGCACACCATCGGGGAAGGCCTCGTCTATTTCGAAGGTGTCCTGGAGCGCTCGGGATAAACAATCCATAAAACTTGTTTACACACACTACAACGCCATAGACCTGTTATGATGTGCGACACCCCGCCGGGGTGTGAAGGACCGACCCACGAATGCCGAACCCCACCCACCAACTGCTGCTCTGCCTGGTGGCCGCCCACCTGGTGGGCGATTTCCTGCTCCAGACCGAAAGGGATGTCCGGGACAAATCCCGGGTCGCGGTGCTGTTGAAGCACGTGGCCATCGTCACCGCCGCCACCTATCTGCTCGCCGGCGTCTGGCGGGAGTGGCGCATCCCGGCCGCCCTGCTGCTCACCCACACCGCGCTGGACGCCGCCAAGACCCACCTGAGCCGCAACGGGCTGCGGGCCTTCCTGCTGGACCAGGCGGCCCACCTGGGGATCCTCGTGGCGCTGGCCTGGTGGCGGGGGCCCCACCTCCAGGCCAGCGACCTCACCTGGGTCCGGCTATGGCCGGCCGCCTACCTGCCCGGGCTGGTACTGCTGTCCGGGGCCGTGGTGGCCACCAAGACCAGCGGGATTGTCATCGGCATGCTGGTGAGGCCTTTCCTGGAGCAGATCGCCGCTCTCCCGGCGGATCCCCCATCTCCTCCCGGCACCGGCCGGGGGCTGTCCAACGGGGGGTATGTCATCGGCCTGGCCGAGCGCCTGCTGATCTTTCTCTTCATCCTCATGGACCAGGCCGCCGGCATCGGGTTCCTGCTGGCCGCCAAGTCCATCCTGCGGTTCGGGGAAGTCCGGGAAGCCCGCCACCGCATGGAGGCCGAGTACATCATCATCGGCACCTTCCTCAGCTTCGGCCTGGGCATGCTGGTGGCCTACGCCGCCCGCGGGCTGCTCCTGCGGTTTTCCTAGCCCGCCAAGGCCCCTGCCCGCCCATCCCCGGCGCGGCCACCCGCCGCCCGCGAACGTCCGGGCGCACCTTTAGGGCGGAATTCCCCCCGGGCAGCCGCCGTCGGGCTCACTCGTAGGCCAGGACCCGCAGCACGCCGATGGTGGCGCCGGTGTCGTCGGTGGTGCAGGTGTCGCTCACCGTCACCACCCGGGTAACCCCCTCGGCGGCAATGAACCGGTTGACCGCCTGGTCCAGCTCCTCGATCTGGTTGCGGGTGCGGAAGATCGTCAGGGGGCTGGCGAAGGTTTTGATCTTGACCATGGTCGGACTCCTTTTCAGAGGGGTTCTGGGGCGCATGCGCCGGGAAAGGGCAATTCCCCGGGTAAGCGCCGGCAAGCCGCCGCCCCTCGGCCCCAGGTGGCGCCGGGGTCACGGGGGCGCGGGGCTTGGGGGAGTCGGTGCGGGAGACTCCAGGCGCCGCGCGTGCCGGCGCCGCAGCCCCCGGAACTGGTCGTAGCTCAACCCCAGGAGGCGTGCGGCCAGCTTCTGGTTGAAGCGCGCCGCGGTGAGGGCCCGGCGCAGGAGGCTGACCTCCAGATCGGTCACCGCCGCTTTCAGGGGGCGCAGGGGGGGCTGGTCGAGGGCCGGGCGGACCGTCCCCTCCGCCGGCGGAAGCGGCGGGGGCTCCGCCGCGAAGGGGGACTGGAAGGGGTCGAAAACGATGTCCGCGATGGGGTTGCCGTCGCTGCGATGCACGGCCCGCTCCACCACGTTCTTCAGTTCCCGGACGTTGCCGGGCCAGCCGTGGCCTTCCAGGGCCTGGAGGGCCGCGGCGCTGAACGGGGGGGCTTCCTCCCGCCCCACTTCCACGGCCATGCGACGGGCGAAGTGTTCGGCCAGCAGCCGGATGTCTCCCCGGCGCACCCGCAGGGGCGGGACAAAGAGCACCTCGAAGGCCAGGCGATCCAGCAGGTCCTGCTGGAAGCGGCCCTCCCGGGCGAGGGCCGGCAGGTCGGCGTGGGTGGCGCCCACGATGCGCACGTCCACCTCCACCGGGTCCGCACTGCCCACCCGCTCGAAGGTGCCGTATTCCACGGCCCTCAGGATCTTGGACTGGACCGCCGGGGGAATCGCGCCGATCTCGTCCAGGAACAGGGTCCCCCCGTCGGCGCTCTCGAAACGGCCCGCCCGCCGCTGCAGCGCCCCGGTGAAGGCGCCCTTCTCGT
>DJGG01000039.1 GCA_002432195.1 Desulfobacteraceae bacterium UBA5852 | reverse complement strand
GTGGGGGGGACGGGGGCGGTCATGCCTACCTCCGGCCGGCCGTGGGGTGGAGGACCTGGCGCAGGCCGTCGCTCATGAGGTTGGTGGCCACCACCAGCAGCGAAATGGCCGCCGCGGGGAAGAGCAGCATCCAGGGGGCCGAGGCGAAATAGGAGCGGGCCTCGTTGATCTGCAGGCCCCAGTCCGGGGAGGGGGGCTGTACCCCCAGCCCCAGGAAGCCCAGGGAGGCCACCAGGAAGATGGCGTAGGAGAAGCGCATGGCCGTCTCCACCAGGAGGGGCGCCAGGGCATTGGGCAGGATCTCCCGGAAGAGAATGAAGAGCTGGCCTTCCCCGCGGGTCTTGGCGGCCTCCACGAACTCCTTGGTCTTGAGATCCAGCACCATGCTGCGCACCACGCGCGCCAGCATGGGCACGTAGAGAATGGTCACCACGGCCACGAGGTTGGCCAGCGACGGCCCGGTGGTGGCCAGCAGAACCAGGGCCAGCAGCAGGGGCGGGAAGGCCAGCAGGATGTCCAGCAGGCGCATGACGATCTCGTCCACCAACCCCCCGCAGTATCCGGAGAACAGGCCGATGGTGGTGCCGATCAAGGCCGCCAGCAGCGTCCCCGTGCCTCCCAGCAGGAAGATGCCCCGGGAGCCCACCAGGACCCGGCTGAAGATGTCGCGCCCGTACTGGTCGGTGCCGAAGAGATGATCGGCCGCAGGCGGCCGCAGGCGTTGGGCGATGTTCTGCTCCTGGTGGCCGTAGGGCGCCAGCCAGGGCCCCACGGCCGCCATGGCCAGGAAGAAGAGAAAAACGGCCGCCCCCACGATGGTCAGGGGGTTGCGCTTGAGGCGCTGCCAGTAGAGGGCGGCTTGGGGGGGGCGTGCGTGGGCGGTCTCCAGGCCCATGGTCCGCATGTCCTCGGGGTCACGCCGGGCGGGGGCGGCCCCGCCCGACCTCAGGCGTTTACTTGGTGAAGCGCACGTTCCAGAAGCGCGTGCGGGCCCAGTCGGAGGGCAGTTCCACGCCCTCCAGCTTGGCGTTGATACCGGCCACGGCCATCTCGAAGTAGGCGGCGATCACGGGGCCGCGTTCGATCAGGATGGTCTGGAGCCGGTGGTAGAGCTGGGCGCGCTTGGCCGGGTCCATCTCGCTGTCCACCTGGCGGGTGAGGGCGTCGAACTCCGGGTCGGCCCAGTGGCTGCCGTTCCAGGGCCCGTCGCTGGTGTAGGCCAGCTTGAAGTAGGTCACCGGGGTAGCCCGGGAGCCCCAGTCGGTGATGCCGAAAGCGCACTTGAGCCAGCTGTTTTCCCCCTCGCCGTAATAGAGATCCGAGGGCACCACCTGGATGTTCACCGTGATCCCGATTTTGGCCATCTGCTCCTTCCAGACCGTGGCGATGGGGATCACGTCCAGCTGGTTCTGGGCCACCAGGTCGATGGCCAACCCGTTGGCGAACCCGGCCGCGGCCAGCAGCTCCTTGGCCTTGGCCAGGTCGGGGACGGGCTTTTTGTCGAGGTAATAGCTGTCGTAGGCCGGCCCCACGGGGGTAAAGCCGTTTCCCGGCACGGCCAGGCCGGGGCGCACGGCATCGATGATGGCCTGGTGGTCGGTGGCCAGCTTCATAGCCTGGCGCACGCGGTTGTCCGCGGCCACGTGCCCCTGGTCGGAGCGCAGGTGGATGATCCAGTGCATGTTGGAGCTGTTCTTGAGGACTTTGGTGGCCGGGTCCTTCTCGATGGTTCCGGCGAACTCCGTGGTGAGGCCCCCCAGGAAATCGAGCTCGCCCCCCCGCAGGGCCTCCACCTGGCCCCCCATGTCCGGGGAGAAGATCATCTGGACCTCGTCCAGGTAGGGCAGGGCCTTGCCGGCGGCGTCCTTTTCGCTGAAATGGGGGTTCTTCTTGAGCACCACGCGGTCTTCGGGCATGTAGGCGGCGATCATGAAGGGCCCGCTGCCCACGCGCTCCTTGGCCGGGTCCTTGGAGCCCGCGGGGATGATGGCGGAGTGGTAGTCCCCGGCATCGGCGGCGAACTCCGGGTTGGGTTCCTTGAGGGTGAAGCGCACGGTGGCCGGACTCAGGGCCTCGACCGTGGCGATGTTCGCATAGAGGCTCACGGTGGGGGCGCCCACCTGGGGGTCGCGCATGCGGTCGAAACTGAAGACCACGTCCGCGGCGGTGACCTCCTTGCCGGTGTTGAACTTGACCCCTTTCTTGAGATGGAAGGTCCAGACCTTGCCGTCGGGGCTGTCCCACGTGGCGGCCAGGTCCGGGACGGCCTGATTGCCGGCGTCGATGAAGGTCAGGTGGTGGTAGACCTGCTCGAGGAGCATGATGTCCGATATGGAGTTGGCGAAATGGGGGTCCAGGTTGGCCAGGGGCTGGCTGCCGATCCGGACGACGCCGCCCCCGGCGGCCAGGGCGAGTACCGGCAGGGCCAGCAGGGCCAGGGTCACCATGAGCACTTGCAGTCGCAACTTCCTCATACTCCCCTCCTTCAGGTGCGGTGTGGGTATTTGCCTGGGGGCCGGAATCCCGCCCGCGGCGGGGTATGGCGGCCCGCGGCGCAGCATTTCGGCCGTATGCTTCTGGATCCACAGCCTGCTAGACCGCGAAGTCCCGTACCAGGGCGGCGATGGCCTCCGCCTGGGGGGCCGGGACGGGCCTGGGACGATGGGTCTCCAGGATACGGCGCGCCCGCTCCGCGGCCTTGTCCGCCAGGCTGGGGGCCCCGGCCTGGGCCCAGCGGTCGTACCCCTGGCGGTTCATGAGCCGGGGGCGCCACTGGACCCCCCGGAGATGCTTCAGGCTGTGGGGGTGGGTCAGGAACTGCCCCTTGCGTCCGCCCTCGGCGATGACGGTCAGGGCCATGGTCTCGGGGTTCACCGGGATGCCCCGCTGGAGGCGGCGGATCTGGTCGATGATCTCGTCCATGATCACTACCCATTCCAGGCAGCCGGTGAGGCCGAAGTCGAGGTAACCCACGTCGTGGTTCAGGTTGGAGCCCGACAGCGCCGACAGGAAGGTCAAAAGCCCCCCCTCGAAGCCCGCCTGGGTGTCCGGGATCTGGGCGTCGCTGGTGCCGGCGTAGCCCCAGTTGGGGATGTCGTAGTGCTTGCTCATCTCCACCATGGCCATGAGCGACAGCAGGTACTCCGGGGCGTTGTAGGAGCACTGGCTGGTGGCCATGTCGAGCACGGCCGGCCCGATGCCCATGAGGAAGGGGGCCCCGGGGGCCGTGAGCTGGTGGATCACCAGGCCGAAGAAGCACTCCGCCAGCCCCTGCACCACATGCCCGGCGATGGTCATGGGCGCCGTGGAGCCGGCGATGGGGGCCGGGGAATAGATCACCGGCATGCCGGTTTCGGCGCAGAAAAGGAGCTTATCCACGCTCTTGAAGGGGTGCTTGAGGGGGCTGATGGGCTCGTCGTACTGGATCCAGTAAGGCTTGTCCCGCAGGGCCGCGGCGCCGCCCCGCAGGATCTTGGCGATCTCCCACATGGCCCCGAGGTCCCGGCGGCTGTCGGCCGTGTTGACGATGGGCTTGGAGGCGTTCTCCAGCATGGCCCGGAAGCTCTCCAGGTAGCAGCGCGCCGGGTCCACCTCGTGGGGGTGGGCATAGGACATGATGAAATCGATGTTGGGCAGGGCGTCGCAGAGGCGCGCGGCGCTGCGGATGTCTTCCAGGCGCGTGGGACGCCGCTCCCGGGTGGCGGGGTCCAGGCGGGAGAGGAGGTCCGAGCCCGTGCCGTAGTAGCCCCGGCGGCCCCCCAGGTCCATGGCCGGCTCCCCCTGGCGGTCGAAGATGGGGATGCGGCGGGGGGCGCTCTGCAGCGCCGCCTCCACCAGGCGCCGGGGGACCCGCACCACCTGGTCCCCGGCCACCGGGCAGCCGGCCTCCGCCAGGCGCTTCAAGGCCTCGGGGTGCTGGAGGGTCATGCCCGTGGTCTCGAGCACTTCCAGCACCCCGTCGTGGATCCGGAGCCGGTCCACCTCCGAGAGAAAGGTCACGGTGGGGCTGAACGCGATGTCGTCCGCAGCCATGGGCATGGTCTCCTTCCTGGCACCGATTGGCACAGATGATGGGCTATTGCAATCCCAAATTGGCCCCCTGCCGGAAGCCCCCGGGTATCGTCGGCCCCTGCGCCCGCATGCTTGCTTGACCGTCGAGGGGGCTCCCCGGAGCGACCGCGTCGGCGGATGGCGGCGGGCGCGGCCGGGTTCGGGCGCGCGGCGATGCGCTCAGTTCAGGGGGCCCACGGCGGCCTCCACCGCGGCGATGAGGCGGCCGGAGCGCATGAGCTCCCGCACCGCGGCGATGTCCCGGGCCAGGATGCGGTCCTCGGCGAGGTGGCCCACCACCTCGCGGATGGCCTGGTAGGCCTTCAGGGTGCCCTCGCCGGGCTTCAGGTTGGTGAAGAGGTCCAGGGCCTGGGCCCCGCAGAGCAGTTCGATGGCCAGCACGTTTTCGGCGTTGGCCACGATCTGCCGGCACTTGCGGGCGGCGATGGTGCCCATGGAGACGTGGTCCTCCTTGTTGGCCGAGGTGGGGATGGAGTCCACGGTGGCCGGGTGGGCCAGCACCTTGTTCTCCGAGACCAGGGCCGCGGCCGTGTACTGGGCGATCATGAACCCGGAGTTGAGCCCCCCCTCGTGCACCAGGAAAGCCGGCAGCCCGCTCAGCATGGGGTTCACCAGGCGCTCCACGCGGCGCTCGGCGATGTTGGCCAGTTCCGCCACGGCGATCCCCAGGAAGTCCATGACCATGGCCACCGGCTGCCCGTGGAAGTTGCCCCCCAGGAGGAAGTCGCCTTCCTCGTGGAAGAAAAGGGGGTTGTTGGTGGAGGCGTTCATCTCGGTCTCCACCACCCGCCGGGCATAGGCCACGGTGTCGTGGCTGGCGCCGTGCACCTGGGGGGAGCAGCGCAGGGTGTAGGCGTCCTGGACCCGGCCGCAGTCCTTGTGGGAGGTGATGATCTCGCTGTTCTGGGTGAGCCGCAGCATGTTGTCCGCGGCGGCGGCCTGGCCCGGGTGGGGGCGCACCCGCTGGATGCGGGGGTTGAATTCCGTGCGGCTGCCCATGAGGACTTCCAGGCTCATGGCCGCGGCGATGTCGGTGACCCGGCAGAGCCTCTGGGCGTCGTAAACCGCCAGGGCGCCGATGCCGGTCATCACCTGGGTGCCGTTGATCAGGGCCAGGCCCTCGGCGGAGCCCAGCTGGAGGGGGGCGAGTCCCGCGGCCGCCAGGGCCTCGGCCCCGGAGAGGCGGCGGCCCTGGAAGAGGGCCTCGCCTTCGCCGATGAGCACCAGGGAGAGGTGCGCCAGGGGGACCAGGTCGCCGCTGGCCCCCACCGAGCCCTGCTCCGGCACCAGGGGGATGACCCCGGCGTTGAGCAGGCGGATCAGGTACCGGAAGGTCTCCAGGCGGATGCCCGAGTGGCCCCGAGCCATGTCCTTGATGCGCAGGGCCAGGATGGCCCGGGTGGTCTCGGCGTCCAGGTGGGGGCCCACTCCGGCCGAGTGGCTCATGAGGATATTGCGCTGGAGCCGGCGGGTGTCCTTGGGGGAGATGGTGACCTCGCTCAAGGCCCCGAACCCCGTGGTGACCCCGTAGATGGTGCGGCCTTCGGCCACCCATTGCTCGATGAGCCCGCGGGTGGCCGCGATGCGCTGCTCCGCTTCGGGCGTGGCTTCCAC
>DJGG01000246.1 GCA_002432195.1 Desulfobacteraceae bacterium UBA5852 | reverse complement strand
CCGCCGCTTCCGCCCTGCGCAGGCGCGGGAGGGCCGGCCGCGCCCGGCCGCGGCCGGCAGGCGGCGAATCCACCGGCACGCGGGCGGTATGGAAGCGGCGGCCCGAGTCTGACAGGAGCACCCATGCCCGCCCGCCTCCTCGTGGCGTCCCAATACTTCCTTTACTACGCCACCCTGGGCATCTATCTGCCCTACTTCAACCTCTACTGCTACCACCTGGGGTTCAGCGGCGCCCAGATCGGTCTGCTCTCCGGCGTCCGTTCGGTGGCCCTGGTCATCTTCCCGCTCCTGTGGAGCGCCCTGGCGGACCGCCGCGACATCCGCCGCCCGGTGTACCTGGGGTGCCTGGTGGCCAGCACCGGTATCTGGGGCCTGCTGCTCGGGACCACCGATTTCCGGTGGATGCTCATCACGGTGGGCGCCTATGCGGTTTTCTTCGCCCCCCTGATTGCCTTCCTGGAAGCTTTCGCCATGGAGGCCCTGGCCCAGGACAAGGCCGCCTACGGCCGCCTTCGCGCCTGGGGTTCCCTAAGCTTCATCCTGGTGGTGCTGGGCCTGGGTGGCCTGATGGACCGCCGGGGACTTGGGCTGGTGGTCCCGCTGATTCTGGCGGGATCGGCCTTCCAGACCCTGGGCGCCCTGGGCCTGCCCCGTATGGCCGCCCGGCCTTCCCGCCCTGCGGGCAGCGGGCTGCGCCACCTGGCGGCCCGCCGGCCGGCGATCTTTCTGGCCGCCGGCTTTCTGATGCTCTTCAGCCACGGGACCTACTACGGATTCTTCTCCATCCACCTCGAGGCCCTGGGCCTGGGGAGGTCCTTTATCGGCCTGTCCTGGGCCGCGGCCGTAGTGGCGGAAATCGCCGTGATGGTCAACTCCCAGCGCCTCTTCAAGCGTTTCAGCCTGGAAGCCGTCATCGTGGCCTCCTTCGTCGCGGCCGTGACGCGCTGGCTGCTGCTGGCGGCCACCCGCGAACCCCTGGCGATCCTCCTCTCCCAGGCCCTGCACGCCGTCACCTATGGGTGCTTCCACATGGCCAGCATCCTCTATATGGACCGGCTGACTCCCGAGGCCCATAAAACGGTGGGCCAGGCCGTGAACAACGCCACGTCCTACGGGCTCGGCCTGCTCGCGGGGTTCCTGGTGAACGGCCTGCTGTACGACCGCGTGGGGGCGGGGGTGCTTTTTGTCATGAGCGCGCTCGCGGCCCTGCTGGGTGGCGCGCTGTTCGCCATGGGGCGGGGCGACGCCCCCCGGGATCAGTCCCCGGGGCGGGGGGCCAGCAGGTAGCGCAGCCAGCCGCCCCAGGTGTTGCCCCGCAGGAGCGCCCGGTCCCACTCCCGAAAGTCCCGACCCAGGCGGGCGGGATCGGCGTACCAGTCGCCCCGGCGGGTGAACGTGGCGTCGGGGTCCAATTCGCGCACCACCCGGGCCGGGTTGCCGGCCGCGACGACATTGGCGGGCACGTCGTGCACCACCACGGCGCCGGCCCCCACGATGCTGTTGTGCCCGATGCGCACCCCCTTGGCGACGATGGCGCTTTCCCCCAGCCAGACATTGTCGCCGATCACCACCGGCTGCCGCCGGCCGGTGGACACGCGGTCATAGACCCCGTGCCAGTCGCTGTCCGTGATATAGACCCCGTGGGCCAGCATGCAGCTGTCCCCCAGGACCACGCGGGCCGCGGAACTGATGCGCACGCCGGGGCAGATCAGGGCGAAGCGTCCGATGTGGATCCCACCCGCCCCCGGCCTTTCCGGCCAAACGCTGAAGCGCACCCGGGCATCCGCGCAGGCGATCAATGTCGCGCAGTCGCCCAGTTCGATAGGCGCCCCGAAGATTTCCACGTGCCAGGGGCGCATGACGTGGGCGCCACGCCCCAGGTGGGTGAAATGCGGCCGGAGATAACGGCGGGTGTAGAACTTCTGCAGCCTCTGGTAGGCGCGCTTGAGGAGGTAGGGGCGATGATCCCTTTGCACGGGCGGATCTCCGGCCAAGGCCGCGGTCGGCCCGTCAGCGACGTGGCCCCGCGGGCGCCCAGAAGGCGTGGTCGAAAAGACGGCTGGCTGGCGTGAGCTGATACAGGGCGTCGGCGGCCAGCAGCACCACGGCGTTGGTCCAGGTGATCTTCTCTTCAGGCCAGATCACCATGTCCGGGTAGGTGTAGCCGCACCAGAAGCTGCCGTCTTCGTGGCGCTTGTCGTTGATCCAGCCGAAGACGATCCGGGCCATGTCCCGGGAGCCCATGGCCGTCAGGGCCAACACCAGTTCGCAGCTTTCGGCCACCGTGACCCAGGGCTGGTCGAAAACGCAGCGCACCCCCTGGCCCTCGATGACGAATTTCTTCCAGTACTTGTCGATGCGCCGCCGGGCCTCGGCGCCGGTCAGCGCCCCGGTGAGGACGGGATAGAACCAGTCCATGGAGAAGCGCGACTTGGTCATGTTGAAGAGGTGCCGCCGGTTGCGGATGGCCTCGGCCAGCAGCGCCTGGCGGGCGGCCCACGCGGGCACCGCCTCGCCCAGCCGGGCGGCCAGCAGCCGGGCGCACTTGAGGCTCATGAGAATCGAGCTGGAGCCGGTGAGCAGGGCCATGGGGTCCACCCGGCCCTCGGGGCTGATGGCCCAGTGGATGGGGCCCTCGGGCGTTTGGAGGGACAGGGCGAAATCCAGGGCCCGGCGGACCACGGGCCACATGCCGGCCGCAAAGTCCAGGTCGCCGGTGGCCAGGAAATAATGGCAGACCCCCACCGCCACGTAGGCGCTGAGGTTGGCGTCCCGGGTGCGGTCCTCAGGCTCCCCGTCATGGTAACTGGCATACCAGCTGCCGTCCGCCAGCTGCATGCGGGCCAGCCACTGGTAAGCCCGACGCGCCCCCTGGATATCGCCGCCGGTGGCCAGCCCCATGGCCGATTCCACGTGGTCCCAGGGATCGGTCTTCTGGCCGGGGCTCCACGGTATTGCGCCGCTGGCGAGCTGGGTGCGGGCGATCAGCGCGGTGAGCGCCTCCACCGCCACCGGGGGGTCCGGCTTGGGAAGCGTGGTGTTGAGTTCCATACGGGCACCGGTTTGGATTTGAGTAATTCTTAAAGGCCAAAATATTTACCGGCAAAACGAGGCCATTGCAAGGAGAAAGTGGGTCGGAAAGCGATCCGGGGCTTGCCAGGGCCGCGCCCCCTCCTTTATAGTGGATGCCGCCTGGCGCCCTATCCTCAAGGCCTTCTGCCACCCCCGGACCGACGGGCCGCGGTCCGGGCGGCAATCCTGCCGTCGCTCCGCCCGCGCCCGCTCCTTGGAGGTTGCCCATGCCCGACGTCAAGGACCTCGAAAAACAAGTCGACACCCTGCTGGCCGGCGGCGACCGCGCCGGGGCCGTGCGCACCCTCTTCGACCTCGTCGTGCGCCATGCCCAGGCCGGGCATTTCCCCGAGGCCGAAGCCCTGCGGGAACGCCTGATCCGCGTGGACGACATGGCCTTGACCGAAATCATCCGCAGCGCCGAAATCATCGAAGCCGCCAAGAGCGCGGCCGTGGACCCGGAGCACCTGCGGATCTTCGCGGCGCTGTATGGCCGGCTCACCGATGAGGAGCGCAACGCCCTGTTCTTCGCGCTGACGCCCGCCTCCCACGCCGCGGGGGACGTGCTGGTGCGCCAGGGAGAAACCCATCCGCGCCTCTACTTTCTGGACCGCGGCCAGTTGAAGCTTTTTTTCCTCCGGGGAAGCCGGGAACAGCTCATCCAGACCCTGGAACCGGGGATGCTCACGGGCCAGGAGACCTTCCTGTCCATTTGCGGCGCCTCGGCGACCCTGGAAGCCCTGACCCCGGTGGAAATCCGCATGCTGGAGCAGGCCACTCTCCTCGATTGGAAGGAGCGCCTGCCGTCCCTGGCGGCCAAGCTTCTGGACCACCTGCGCCAGCAGCAGGCGGCAAGCCGCCGGTTCGTCGCCCAGGGGGGCGTGGAACGGCGCGCCAGCCGACGGGTGAAAATCGAGGGCAAGGCCACCCTCCAGGTCCTGGATGCCGCCGGCCAACCGCGGAGCAAACCTTTCCGCGGAGACCTGGCGGACATTTCCGCCACGGGGCTGTCCCTGCAGATCAAGGCCACGGAGAAATCCGCCCGCATGCTCCTCGGTCACACCCTCCATCTCGCCCTCAACGTGGCCGCCGCCGGCCGGGCCCACGCCACGGAATGCCGGGGTACGGTTGTGGCCCTCAATCAACTGGTCTTCGGGGACTTCACCCTGCACCTGAAGTTCACCCAGCCCCCGCCGCCGCCCCTGGGCACCGTGATCCAGAAACTGGCCCTCCCCGACGAGCCTCCCCCGGACAGCGCCGCCTGACGGGCTTCGGCGTCCTCTCCCGGAAAAACCCACCCAGGAGGCTTGCGTCCGGGACACGGCACCCGACCAGCCGCAGCCCGCCGACCGCTCGGCTTCCGGGGTCCGGATCGCATGCATCCGGTGCACACCTCCCGTGCACCCAGCGCCCTCCCCATCCCCGGCCATCCATCCCGCAAGCCGTCCCGGCATCGGCACCATGGCCGTATGACGGCCCTTTTCCCTTTCACCTCCGCCTGGCACCCTTATTGCTAACCCTCCCCCCCGGCACGTCTTCCCGGAACGCCGGCACCTGACCCGCGGTCCGGGGATTTTGCGATTCCAACACCACCAGGAGACTTGAAGCATGATCAAGCGGATCCTCGGCACCCGCCTGCCGTTGATGGTCTATAACCCCCCCAAGGTCTTCGACCTGGGCTATTTCACCCGTTGCCACGAGTCCGGCGCCCTGCCTGTGCTGGACACCGAGTTCATGACCAACACCGAGGTCATCGCGATCCTCGACCGGCTGGCCGCCCAGGACCTGGTTTTCGGCCTGCGCCTGCCCCTGGGCAACCAGGCCCTGCGGGACTACCTGGTCAACAGCTTTCACGCCAACCTCGACCTCGTGGTCCTGACCTACCGCTGCGCGGCCGAACTTTCCGCCGCCACGCCGCTGCCCGACTACCGCATGGCGTTGGAGGTGCGGGATATCGACCTGCTGGCCCCGCTCAAGGACCTGGAACCCCACGCCCTGGTGGTGCGCGGCAATGAGGCCCCCGGGCGGGTGTCGCGCTTCTCCGCGTTCCTGCTCATGCAGTGGTACCTGGAAAACAGCGAACTGCCCGTGTTCGTCCACGGGGGCGTGGGCTGGCACACGGCGGCCGGCATGTTCGCCGCAGGGGCCAGCGGCATCGTCCTGGACAATCAGCTCTACCTGGCCGCGGAAGCCCCCCTGGCGGAAGTCTACAAGAACCTCCTGCGGAACCTGGAGGACAAGGACTCCGCCATGCTGGGGGAGACCCTCAGGACGCCCTACCGCTTCTTCGCCAAGCTGGGCACCCGCATCGTCAAGGAGCTCAAGGGAAAAGAGCTCGGCCTCTCCGGGACCGAGGACCCCGAGGCGCAACTCTACCGGGAGATCGAGGCCCACCACGCGGCCCTGGACCAGGAAGCCGCGCAGCCCCTCCAGAGCCTGTTCTACCTGGGGCAGGACGCCATCTTCGCACGCCATTTCGCCGCCCGCAGCCCCCACCTGGAAGGGATGCTCCGGGGGCTTTTCGAACAGATCCACGACCAGCTGGCCGCCGTGGAGGCGCATGACCCCCTGCGCCCGGGCGCCAAGCTGGCCGAGGCCCATGGGACACGGCTGCCCATCGTCCAGGGGCCCATGGCCAATGTCAGCGACAACGCCGATTTCGCCGCGGCGGTATATGCCGCCGGCGGCCTGCCCTTTCTGGCCCTGGGGAGCCTGCCGGCCCACCTGGCCGACGGCATCCTGGCAGCGGGCAAGGCCAAGGTGCCCTGCTTCGGTGCCGGCATGATCGGCATCGAAACCTTCAACCAGACCATTGCCGCCCACCTGGAGTCGGTGAAACGCCATCAGGTGCCCTTCGCCCTTTTCGCCGGCGGCTCGCCCTCCCAGGTCAAGGAACTGGAGGCCGCCGGCACCAAGGCCTATCTCCACACGCCCTCGGTCTCCATGCTGGAGAACGCGGTGCAGAACGGCTGCCGCCGCTTCATCTTCGAAGGGGGCGAGGCCGGGGGCCACGTGGGCACCCTTTCCAGCCTGGTGCTGTGGGAACTGGCCCTGGAGGTCATCGGCCGCCTCCCCGACGACCGGCTGGCCGGCATTTCCCTGCTGTTTGCCGGGGGCATCGGCACCGCCCGGGCGTCCCACTTCGTCAGCGGCATGACCGCGCGCCTGGCCGGGCGGGGGGCGGCCGTCGGCATCCAGGTGGGCACGGCCTACCTGTTTACCGGCGAGATCGTGGAAACCGGGGCCATCAAAAAAGTCTACCAGGACGTGGTCTGCCGGCTCAACGATACCATCGTCATGGGCACCACCGTGGGCCTGGCCTCCCGCACCGTGGCGACCCCCTTCGCCGCGCGCATGATCGCCAACGAGCACCAGCGGGTGCGGGAAGGCTTGCCCCTGGCCGAGCGCAAGAAGGCCTTCGAGCAGGAGAACATCGGCGCCCTGCTCATCGGCGCCAAGGCCTTCTGCCCCGATTTCGAGAAGCTCAAGGCCGAGGGCCAGGTCTGCCTGATCCACTTCGACGAGGAGGAGCAGTACGCGCGGGGAAACTTCATGGTGGGCGACGCCCTGGCCTTGAACCCCTGCACGACCACCATCGCCGACGTGCACGCGGCCTTTTTCGAGCGCAAGGCGGAGCTCCACCGCACGCTGAACGCCCTGGAGATCTTCTCCAGCGCCCGCGCCGAAATCGCGGACGAGATCGCGGTCATCGGCATGGACTGCATCTTTCCGGGGGCCGCCTCGCCGGCCGCCCTCTGGGAGCAGGTCATGGGCCAAGGCTACGCCATCGCCCCCATGCCCCCCGAGCGCCTCGATCCCGCGCTCTACTACGACCCCGACCGCAAGGCCGAGGACAAGAGCTACACCCGCCTGGCGGGGGTGGTGACGGATTTCACCTTCGACCATGCCCGCTTCGGCTACACCCCGGAGAAGGCCGCACGCCTGTCCCGCAGCCAGCAGATGATGCTCCAATGCGCCTACGGCGCCTTGGCCGACGCCGGCTACCTGGACGCCGACGACAAGCTGCGCGCGGCCTGGCGGGCGTCCACGGCCGTCATCGTGGCCTCCTGCCTGGGCAACGAACTGGGCAACAACCTGCACCTCAAGTACTGGTACCCCGAGTTGAAGCACTACCTGGGCCAGATCGAGGATTTCCAGGCCCTGGACGCGGATACCCGCACGGCCTGCCTGGAGCGCCTGCGGGAAGGGCTGGCCTACGGCACGGACTACGAACCGGTGCACGGTCAGCTGTTGAACATCGAGGCCTCCCGCGTTGCCCACCACCTGGGCATCGAGGGGGTCAACTACGTGGTGGACGCCGCCTGCGCCACGTCGCTGGCGGCTCTGGACTGCGCCGTCAAGGAACTTCTGGCAGGCGAAGCGGACCTGGTGGTCACGGGGGGGGTGAACACCAACCTGGCCCCCGAGTCCTTCGTGGGCTTCAGCAAGATGGGGGCCCTGTCCGCCACCGGCTCCTACCCCTTCGACGCCCGGGCCGACGGCTTCGTGCTGGGCGAAGGGGCCGGGGTCCTGGTGCTCAAACGCATGCGGGACGCCCTGCGGGACGGGGACCGGGTCCTGGGCGTGATCAAGGGTCTGGGATCCAGCTCCGACGGCAAGGGCAAGGCCATCGCGGCCCCCAACACCAGGGGCCAGGCCCTGGCCCTGCAGCGCTGCTTTGCGAAGATCGGCGGCGGGGTGACCACCGCGGACATCGGCTACATCGAGGCCCACGGCACTTCCACGGTGGCCGGCGACCAGGCGGAACTGGAAACCCTGGGGGAGGTCTACCGCAGCCCCCGTCCCATCGGCGTCAGCTCCGTCAAATCCCAGATCGGCCACCTGCTGGGGGCCGCCGGCTACGCCGGCTTGATCAAGGCCCTGCTGGCCCTGGGCCACCGCACCC
>DJGG01000082.1:4856-4993 GCA_002432195.1 Desulfobacteraceae bacterium UBA5852 | reverse complement strand
AATACGCCTTGGTGACGACTTCGGCAAGCTGGGGTCCCAGTTCGAGCGGACCCTCGACAGCCTTTTCCGATCGGTCAGTCCCATGTTTGCCGAGTGCGAGCACTCCTGGCGGCCGCAGATGGACATCTACGAAAGCC
>DJGG01000082.1:0-4807 GCA_002432195.1 Desulfobacteraceae bacterium UBA5852 | reverse complement strand
CGGCGGAACTGGCCGGGGTCGAGAAGCAGGACATCGATGTGGAGCTCAACAGCAAGGCGGTCAAGATCAGCGGACGCCGTGTGCCCTATCGATTGGGCAACAACGCCACTTTCCGCCTGGCGGAAATCCAGTACGGCCCCTTCGAGCGCATCCTCTTCCTGCCCGCCCCGGTGGACCCGGAAGTGGTTTCGGCCAATTACGCCAACGGCTTTCTGCAGATTCGCCTGGCCAAGTTGCCCGCGGAACAGACGCGCCGCATACCCATCAGCCAAGGCTGATGCCGATCGTCCCCCCGCCGGCCGCCCGGGCTCCCCGGTATGCCGCGCAGGGTGACGACCGACCGACCTGGAGGACGCGATGACAGATCCGAAACCCCCGGCGGACGTCAAGACCGCCAACTTGCCCGAACGGCTTCCGATCCTGCCGCTGCACGACACGGCGCTGTTCCCCAAGATGGTGCTGCCCCTGGTGATCATGCAGGGGGAGTCCATCCAACTGGTGGATGAGGCCATGTCCAAGGACCGCATCGTGGGCCTGCTGGCGGCCCGCCAGACCACGGAGGAGGAAAACCGGGACGCCCACGGCGGGACCTCCAGCGCCGGACCAAAGGCCGCCGGCGAAAGTCCCGACCTCGACCCGGAGAAACAGCTGGGCGCCGTCGGCACCAGCGCCATGATCCTGCGCATGGCCAAGTCCCAGGAGAATCAGACCCAGATGCTGGTCCAGGGCCTGAACCGCTTCCGGGTGGAGAGCTTCGACCAGCAGAAGCCCTACCTGGTGGCCCGCGTGACCTACCTGACGGAAGATGAGACCAGGGACAAGGAAACCGAAGCCCTGATGACCAACCTGCTCAACCTGTTCTCCAAGATCGTGGAGCTCTCGCCGGGCCTGCCCGACGAGGTGGCGGCCATGGCCAAGGGTATCCAGGAGCCGGGGACCCTGGCCAACATGATCACCTCCACGATCAACTCTACGGCGGCGCAGAAGCAGCAGATCCTGGAGATCGACGCGGTCAAGCAGCGCTTGCGGGAAGTCACCAAGCTGGTGAACAACCAGCTGGAGATCCTGGAACTGGGCAACAAGATCCAGAGCCAGGTCAAGGGCGACATGGAGAAGAGCCAGCGGGAGTATTACCTGCGGCAGCAGCTCAAGGCCATCCGGGAGGAGCTGGGAGAAACCGACGAGGGCAACGTCGAGATCGAAGAGTACCGCGAAAAGATCGCCAAGATGAATCTGCCCGAGGAGGCCCGCAAGGAGGCCGAGCGGGAGCTGGAGCGCCTGGGGCGCATGCACCCCTCCTCGGCCGAATACTCGGTGGCCACCACCTATCTCGACTGGATGACGTCCATGCCCTGGCATGTCAGCACGGAAGACAATCTGGACATCAAGGAGGCCCGCCGCATCCTGGACGAGGACCACTTCGGGCTGGAGAAGCCGAAGAAGCGCATCGTCGAGCACCTAGCCGTGCGCAAACTCAAGCCCGAGTCCCGGGGGCCGATCCTCTGCTTCGTGGGGCCGCCGGGCACCGGCAAAACCTCCCTGGGCCGCTCGGTGGCGCGGGCCATGGGGCGCAAGTTCTTCCGCATCTCCCTGGGCGGGGTGCGCGATGAGGCCGAGATCCGGGGGCACCGGCGCACCTACGTGGGGGCCATGCCCGGGCGCGTGATCCAGGCCCTTCGCCGCTGCGAATCCAACAACCCGGTGTTCATGCTGGACGAGGTGGACAAGCTGGGCAGCGATTTCCGCGGCGACCCCTCCTCGGCGCTGCTGGAGGCCCTGGATCCCGAGCAGAATTTCGCCTTCAGCGACCACTACCTCAACATCACCTTCGATCTGTCCAAGGTGATGTTCATCCTGACGGCCAACCAGACCGATACCATCCCCTCACCCCTGTTGGACCGCATGGAGGTGATCCAGCTCTCCGGCTACACCGAGGAGGAGAAGGCGGCCATCGCGCTGCGCTACCTCATCCCGCGGCAGACGCGGGAAAACGGCCTGAAACCGTCCAACGTGACCTTCAGCGCGGGAGCCATCGAAAGCATGATCCGGGAGTACACCCTGGAGGCCGGCCTGCGCAACCTGGAGCGGGAAATCGGCTCCATCTGCCGCAAGGTCGCCCGCCGCATCGCCGAAGGCCGCAAGGGGCCCTTCACCATCACCCGGCGTAATCTGGAGAGTTACCTCGGGGTGCCCAAGTTCCAGCCCGAGATGGACAAGGAGGACAGCCAGGTGGGGCTGGCCACCGGCCTGGCCTGGACCCAGGTGGGCGGGGAGGTGCTCTATGTGGAGGCCTCCCTGATGGGCGGCAAGGGGGAGCTGATTCTCACCGGGCAACTGGGCGAGATCATGCAGGAGTCCGCGAGGGCCGCGGTGAGCTACGCCCGGGCCAATCGCGAGGCCCTGGGCATCAAATCGGAACAGTTCGAAAACAACGACATCCACATCCACGTCCCGGCGGGGGCCATCCCCAAGGACGGTCCCTCGGCGGGCATCGCCATGGCCACGGCGCTCATCTCGGCGTTTTCCGGACAGCCCGTCAACACCGATGTGGCCATGACCGGCGAGATCACCTTGCGCGGGCGGGTGCTGCCCATCGGCGGACTGAAGGAGAAGGCCCTGGGCGCGCTGCGGGGCGGGATCCGCACGGTGCTGATCCCCGAGAAGAACAAGCGCGAACTGGCGGAAATCCCGCGCAACGTGCGGCGCAAGCTGAAGTTCGTGCCCGTCACCCACATGGACGAGGTCCTGCGCTTCGCCCTGGTGCCGGCCCCCCCGGCCCCCGCCAAGACCCCCCGCAAGCGCGGCGCACCCTCCCGGAAGGTCCCACCCAAGCCCAAGCCGGCAGGCCGGGGGCGCCCGGACAAGGCCCGTCCCGGTCAACGCTCGCGATGAACCTCCTGTGCATCGACACGGCCACGCCCAGCTGCAGCGTGGCCGTGCTCTGCGGTGAGCGCATCGCCGCTGAAATCACCACGGCGGGGGGGGAAACGCATTCCCGGCACCTGCTGGAGATGGTGGCCCAGGTCGTGGGGGCCAGCCTGGTTCATCTGGAGCGGGTGGACGCCCTGGTGGTCTGCCAGGGGCCGGGCAGCTTCACTGGCCTGCGCATCGGTATGGGGACCGCCAAGGGTCTGGCCATGGGGCTGGGCAAGCCCTTGGTGGGGGTCTCCAGCCTGGAAGCCCTTGCCTACCAGTGCGCCGCCTCGCCCTTGCTGCTGGTGCCCCTCATCGACGCCCGTCGCCGGGAGGTCTACACCGGCCGCTACCGGGTCGTGGACGGGCAGCTGCGCGAAGAGGCTCCCGAGCGGGCGGCAACGCCCGAGGAAGCCCTGGCCGGCGTGACGGAGGCCTGCCTCCTGGTGGGGGATGGGGCCCTGGCCTATGCGGACCGGCTCTTGGCAGCAGGCCCCCACGGACGGCTGGCGCCCCCCGGGGCCCATCTCATGCGGGCTTCGAGCCTGGGGTTGCTGGCCCGCCACCGGATCGCCGGCGCCGACCCGCGGGAAGCCGCCCGCCTGGCGCCGCGCTACCTGCGGGCCTCGGATGCCCGCCCGCCGGCAAAAGCCGGAATCGATTGACAAGGCCCGGCCATGTTGATAGACGAACAGGTCCAATAACCCAATGTCCGTGGTGCCCCTGCCGGCACCGGAGAGCGCATCAGGTCATCCATGAGCCAGTTCACCTGGGCCGACCCGCCCGGCCAGACCGCTTTTCCCATCGCGCGCCCGGGATACCCTTTCATTGGTGCGGCCGCCTTCGCCACGGCGGTTTTCGCCCTGTTGGGGCTGACCGCCGCCAGCCTGGCGGGCCTGCTGGCCACCGCGGCCGTCTGCGCTTTCTTCCGCGATCCGGACCGCGTGATCCCCACCGCCCCCGGGGCCGTGGTGTCGCCGGCGGACGGCAAGGTGATCCTCTGCGAAACGGTGGCGCAGTCGGATTACTACCACGGCCCGGCGCTGAAAATCAGCATTTTCATGTCGGTCTTCAACGTGCATGTCAACCGGGCCTGCCAGGAAGGCATCGTGCGCCGGGTGGACTATTTTCCCGGGAAATTCGTTTCCGCCCACCTCGACAAGGCTTCCCGGGAAAACGAGCACAACGCCGTGTACGTGGATACCGCGGCCGGACACCGCCTGACCATCGTGCAGNNACGGCTCGTCGTGGACCTTCGTGCAGATCGCGGGGCTCATCGCCCGGCGGATTATCTGCCGGGTGCAGGCGGGCGACGGCGTGCAGCGGGGCCAGCGCTTCGGCATGATCTGTTTCGGCTCGCGCCTGGACGTCTACCTGCCGGCGGACACGCGGGTCAGCGTGACCCGCGGCGACAAGGTGCGGGCGGGCACATCCGTGCTGGGTTATCTCGCGTAGGGGCCCAACAAAGGGAGGAAGGCCATGGCCGACAAAAGCTACCACGTCGCCGTTGCCGGCGCTACCGGGGCGGTGGGCAACCAGATGCTTGCCTGTCTGGCAGAGCGCAACTTTCCGGTCAGAAGCCTCAAGCTGCTGGCCTCCAAACGCTCCGTGGGCCGGGAACTGCGCTTCCGGGGTGATCGCCTGCCGGTGCAGGAACTCACCGAGGCCTCCTTCCGGGGAGTGGACATCGCCCTGTTTTCCGCCGGCGGCGGCACCAGCGAACGATTCGCCCCGGCGGCCGCCCGGGACGGGTGCGTGGTCATCGACAATTCCAGCGCCTGGCGCATGGACCCCGACGTGCCCCTGGTGGTACCGGAGGTCAACGCCCATGCCGTGGCGGACTACAAGCGCAAGGGGATCATCGCCAACCCCAACTGCTCGACCATCCAGATGG
>DJGG01000113.1 GCA_002432195.1 Desulfobacteraceae bacterium UBA5852 | reverse complement strand
AAGACTTTTTTGAGATGGGTTCACGTCACCAGGGGCTGAGCGGCTGGCTTACAGCCGCCAGTGGGGCCTCTCGGCCACCCAGGCGCGCACCGTTTCCCGCAGCCCGTCCTCCAGGCCGTGGGCGATGTAGAACCGGGGATGGAGGAGGTCGCTGTGCGCGGCGATCACGCCCTCGCGCCGCGCGTGGCGGGCCAGAGCGGTGCCGGGGTAAATCCGCAGGCCCACCGTCAGTTTGACCGCCTCCAGTTTGAGGCCATCCGCGAAAGCCAGGCTTTCCTCCACCGTTTCCCGGGTTTCCCCGGGACCGCCCAACAGCAGGAAGCCCATGCGGCCGATGCCGTTGTCGGCCAACAGGCCACTGGTGCGGGCGACATCCTCGGGGCGGAAACGTTTGTGCATGGCCTCCAGGACGGGCCGGGAACCGCTCTCGAACCCCAGGGCCGCTTCCCGGCACCCGGCCCGGGCCATGGCCTGCACCAGGTCGGCGCCCACCCGGCCGGGGTAGAGAATGCACCGCCAGGAAAGATCCAGTCGGGCGGCCGCCATCCGGCGGCACAGCTCCAGGGCATAGCCGGCCGGGAGGTTGAAGACGTTGTCCACGAAGTAGACCCGGCGGAAACCGGCGGCCCGCCAGCGGGCGAGGGAGGCCACGACCATGTCCGGGGAGCGTTTGCGGATCCGGGGGCCCTCGATGGCGGGGGTGGAGCAGTAGCTGCACTTGAGGGGGCAGCCCCGGCGGGTCTGGATGGGCACGTAGCAGGCCGGGTCATCGGCCACGCGGGCATGGAAGCGTCCCGGAGCGGGCAAGGGCCATGCGTCCAGCGCCGGAATAAAGGTGCGCGGCGCCTGGGGGCCACTCCCCCGCCGGTAGAGACCCGGAACATCGCCGAGCGGCCTGTTGGCTTCCAGCCTTGCCAGGAGGGCGGGGAAAGCCGCCTCCCCTTCCCCCTGGATCCCCATGTCCGCGCCAGTATAGTCCAGCACGCTCTCGGGAAAGATGCTGTACCCGGCCCCGCCGAGCACCACCGGGACGCTGGTCCGCTCCCGGCAGTCGGCCACCACCGCCCGGGCATTCTCGAGGAGGAAGCGCGGCCGGGAGCTCGACTGGTCGTCGATGTTGCGGATGGAGATGCCGATGACTTCCGGCGCCGCTTCCGCCACGGCGGCCGCCAGCAGCGGCCGCCAGTCCGCCACCCCCATCAGGTCGAGAAACCTTACGGCGTGGCCCGCGGCTTCGAGGGCCGCCGCCACGCATCCCAGCCCCATGGGCAGGGTGGGCATGTTGATCGTTTCCGTGTTGGCGGAGATCAGCAGCGTGCGCATGGCACCCTCCCACCGGCGGCACGGCCACATCGCGGTAGACCGGCGAAAGGGGTCAACGGGTGGCCCCCTTTCCTTCGAGGGACGTCATGCCCGCCGAAATGCCCCACCGTCTGCTGAGGGGTCCTTCCGGCAGTTCCCAGACCAGCCGATGCAGCGCGGACAGGGATTCGGCATCGCCCAGCAATTCCGTCTTCTCCCGCTTCGAGAGGTGATCGGGGCCCTGGTCCAGGGCCTTATCGACGAGCTTGCGGCGGCGCGCGGCAATCCGGGGAGCCACGCGTCGCCCGCCGCGCTGCAGGGCGATGTGCAGGGCGCTGATGCGGGGGTCGGCGACCGCGCAGACGAAGCCGTCCCGGGCGTCGATCCCCAGCACGGACGCATCGGTGGGGCCCGCATCCGGCCGGCTGCCGGACAGCCCCTGAAGCTCGGGGGGCGGATCGATTTCCGCCGGCGTGAGGAAGAAGCCCCAGCGCCGCAAGCGCCGTCCCAGGCCGATGTCACTGGTCCACACGGAAAGCGGCACGGCCAGCACGAGGGGCACCAGGATGGGGGTGAGCCACCAGAAAAAGGACCGGTTGAAGACATAGACCACCGCGCCCCAGACCAGGGCCAGAAGCGTCCCGCCGCCGTGAAACCGCAGGGCCTGCCCCCAGGACGTGCGGTAGTCGTCGCGTGGCGGCGGGTTCCAGGCCACTTTCCGGCCGAACAGGATGCCCAGCACGAACTTGCTGTGGGCCAGCATGCGCACGGGGGCCAGGAGCGTGGAGAGCAGCACCTCGCCGGCCACGCCCTGCACCAGCTTGCGGAAACCGCCGAAGGCGCGGGCCCGCCGCTGCCGGACCACGAGCAGAAACAGGCTGAAGATCTTCGGCAGGAACAGGATCACCAGCGTAGAGGTGAGCAGGGTCACGGCCCACCCCAGGTCCCACACCGGCCACGTGGGGAACAGGCTGCCCTCCTGGGGAAAGTATTCCGGCTCCCGTATGGCCTGCACGATGGCCTTCGCCGTGCTCAGGCCCAGGAACAGGCTCCAGAGCAGCGCGGAAACATAGGACATGGCCCCGTTCAGAAACAGGGCGCGGTGGGCGGGAAAAATCCCCCGGGTGAACAGCAGCCGCAAGTGCTGGATATTGCCCTGGCACCAGCGCCGGTCACGCACCAGCTCGTCGATCAGGGTCGGCGGCGGCTCCTCGTAGCTGCCGGGCATGTCGTAGGCCAGCCACACGCCCCATCCGGCCCGGCGCATCAGGGCGGCTTCCACGAAGTCGTGGCTCAGGATATCCCCGCCCAGGGGCGGCCGTCCGGGCAGGCGCGGCAGCCCGCAGTGCTGCATGAAGGGCTCGGCGCGGATGATGGCGTTGTGTCCCCAGTACTGGGCGTCGCCGATCTGCCAGAAGTGCAAACCGGCGGCGAACATGCCGCCGTAGGCACTGCTGGCAAACTGCTGGGCGCGGGCGATGAGGTTTTCCCGCCCCACGGCCTGCGGGGGCGTCTGCAGGATGCCGACCTGCGGGTTGCGCTCCATGACCGCCACCATCTTGACCAGGGTATCCCCGGCCATGACGCTGTCGGCGTCCAGCACGATCAGGTAGCGGTAGTTGCGGCCCCAGCGGCGGCAGAAGTCGGCGATGTTGCCGCTCTTGCGCTTGATGTTGGGCCGGCGGTGCCGGTAGAAGATGCGGTTGAAGGCGTTGCGGCGCTCGCAGGTGCGCGCCCAGGCGATCTCCTCCTGAACCCATTTGTCCGGGTCCGTGGAGTCGCTCAGCACGAAGAAGTGGAAGCCGTCCAGTCGACCGGTGGCTTCCAGCGATCGATAGGTGGCCTCCAGGCCCTGGAACACCCTTGCGACGTGCTCGTTGTAAATGGGGATCAGAATGGCGGTGAGGGGCGCCGCCGGGGCCTCGGGCGCCTCCCTGTCGGCGGGCGGATCCATGGGCAGATCGAAGCGGTCGCGGCCCCTCAGGAGAAGCACGAATCCCAGCAGGGAGGTCCAGAACCCGATGGAGATCCAGGCAAAGAGCAGCGCGAAAAAGCCCACCAGCGCGGCCTCCAGCACGGTGGTCCCGCGGTAGGGCAGAATGCTGGCCATGTAGGCGCTGGCCGCCAGGGTGGTGGCGAGAATCAGCGTCAGCAGCAGCATGCGCCTGGCATGCGCCGCCTTCTCCCACGAATGGACCAAGCGGTGGCGGCCTCTCTCCATGTCCCTCCCCATGCCCCTGGGCATGCCCATCCCCGCCACGGGACCGGCGAATCGGCGTGCGGGCGGCGGCTAGCCGGCTGTGGATCTCCCTGGGCGCCGGATTGCCACGGGGGAGGTCAGGGCTTCACCTGGCCCGATCGCATGACCCCCCGCCTCAGGGGCGGCGCCGCCTGCACATGGCCATATGCTTTCAACTGGCGCCGGGCAACGACCGGAATGCCCGGGGCGTCGGCCGGCAGGGACGCGGACGGCTGCACCAGGTCGGCCCATTTGTCCTCCAGGAGTTGATGCAGCGCCCGCATGGCGGCCCCCACCGGTTCCAGCGTCGCGCCCGTCTGGGCCCCGGAGGCCGCGCGCGCGAGCACCTGGAGGGTCATCTCCAGACTTTCCAGGGGCGGGACGCCAAGGGCCTTGAGGTAGCGCAGGACCCTCTCCTGGGCGGCCTGCCAGCAATCCGCATCGAGGGTCGGAGTTTGGCCCGCGGAGGGCGATGGGGGCGGTGAAACGGGTCGGTCGATCATCGTGGCCTCCTTCGGCGCCTTGCGGCGCTTTCCGCAGCCGGCGGACTGGAACGCGGCAGGCCCATCACTTGCCTGCACCCAGGTCCGGGGGGCAATCACGGCCAGACGGCATAGCTCCACGTTTCCGTGAGCACGTCCTTGCCCTGCTTGATGAAGGCCCGAAGCTCCAGGGGCGACATACGGCCGGTGTTGGGCAGCACCTTGTCCAGGGTGCTGGCATCCTTGCGTCGCACCTGGAAGACCAATCGCCAGGCTTCCGCCTGGGTCAACTTGAAGAGTTGCTTCTCCAGGACCTCCCCGCCCTCGCTCACCGAGACGACGGCCTCCAGAGGCGCGTCGTCCGGCAGCATGGCCGGGAGCTTAGCCAGCAGCCCGCCCTTGAAGTCCACCAGCACGAGACGCACGCCTTCCGCCGGGCCCGCGGCCGTGCGGGTGGCGACCGCCTTGCCGCTGGTGTGCCAGTTTTCATCGGAGGCCGCGCGCCAGTGCAGCTCGTAATCGAAGGACAGGGGGGGGCCCTGGGGGGGGGGGATTTCGTCCGGCACCCAGAACGCCACGATATTGTCGTTCTTCTCGCTGTTCGTGGGGATCTGAATCAACTCCACGTGCCCCTGGCCCCACTCCCCCAAGGGCTTCACCCAGGTGCTGGGGCGCAAACCGTAATTGGCCTCCTGGTCCTGGTAATGATCGAAATTCTGGTCCCGTTGAAGCAGCCCGAATCCCGCCGGATTGTTGGATTGAAAGGCGTTGATGAACAGCCTCTCGGGGTTGATCAGGGGACGCCAGATGTTTTCGCCGGCGCCGCTGTCGATGAGCAGGCCGTCGGAATCGTGGATTTCAGGCCGGAAATCGTCCACCGGGCGGCGGTTGGCGGCCTCGCCGTAAAAAAACATGCTGGTGAGAGGGGCCAGGCCGAGCTTCTTCACCTCCCGGCGCAGGAATACCCTTCCCTGGACGTTCATGACCGTCGATTTCCCGGGCCGGACCACGAACTGATAGGCGCCGGTCAGGCTGGGGCTGTCCAGAAGCGCGTAGATCGTGATCTGCCGGTCCTTGGCGGACGGCTTCTGCATCCAGAATTCACGGAAATAGGGGAATTCCTCGCCCGATTCCAGCCCCGTGTCCACCGCCAGCCCGCGGGCGGACAGGCCATAGCCCTGGTGCTGCCCCAGGGAACGAAAATAGCTGGCCCCAAGGAACACGGCCACCTCGTCCCGATAATCCGGGCGGTTGATGGGGTAATGCAGGCGGAAACCGGCGAAACCCAGAAGGGGAGGCATCGGCTCCTTGAAGGTGTTGTCGCCGTAATCGAACATGCCGGCCTTGAACTTCAGCGGCCAGACGCCGTTGGCATCGATGACGTTGACGGCCACGGACCGGTCGTAAAAGAACCCGGCATGGAAAAACTGCACCTCGAAGGGCAGCTTCTCCTCGCGCCACAGGGACTGCTCGGGGCGGAAGCGGATGTCGCGCCATTGGTCGTAAGACAGCTTCATCAGAAAATCCGGCACGCCGCCGCGGGGGTCCTGGAAGGGTTGGGCGGCGGAATCCCGGGCCCGGGCCACGGCGTCCTCGAAACCGAATACTGGCTTCGCCGGGGCGCCCCACACGGTGCCGGCCATGGCCAGGAGGACCGCGCAGGCCGCGGCTACCAGCAAAGGAATGCAATCCGGTCGGGGGCAAGACCGCCGCCCGGCAACCAGGACCGGCTGGATTCTCATAAAGCCTCTCCCGTGAAGGTTCTCGCAAACAGGCCGCCCGGGGCATAGAAGGCTGTGGATAAACTGCGCC
>DJGG01000016.1 GCA_002432195.1 Desulfobacteraceae bacterium UBA5852 | reverse complement strand
CGTTTCAGCCTGAGGCGCAGTTTATCCACAGGCTGTTAGGGGCACCCGGGCATTGGCGCCACGGGTGCTCCACCACTGACCGGCAGGGGTCACGATGACAGCGACCATAAAATTTACCGGCGAGTTTTTCGTTCCCGGCCAGTCGGAGGCCAGAATCGAAGCCGACCATATGGAACGCTACCGGTTTGCCGGCCGCTTCGCCCGGGGCAAGTCCATACTGGACGTGGCCTGCGGCGTGGGCTATGCCGCGCCGCTTCTGATCGGCGCCGGGGCCCTCACCTACCAGGGGGTCGACATCAATCCGGAGGCGGTGACCTATGCCATGCACACCTACGGAGGGGATGGCATCCGGTTCGCTGTGGGAGATATTGCCACGTTTCGCTCCGGAAGGACCTATGACCTGATCACGTGCTTTGAAACCATCGAGCACGTGGAGGACTATCGTGCGGCCTTGCAGAACCTTTACGATCTTCTGAACCCGCGGGGGCATCTGCTCATCTCCAGTCCCAACCGCGCCATCACTTCCCCCGCGGCGCGATCACTGACGGACAAGCCGCGCAATCGTTATCACCGGCAGGAATTCGTCCCCGCTGAACTGGTGGCCGAACTGCACCGGGTGGGATGGGTCACCGACCGGGACAGCCTGTTCGGCCAACGCCAGAGGCGCGTCCACGCCAGCGCCGGCATGCGCCGGTTGGCGCGCCTGGTGATGGGCAATCCCGACCGCAAGGCCTCGGCGGTGGTGACCCCCTTGACGGACAAAACCCCGCGGTATTTCATTGTCCGCGCGCAAAAGCCGTAAGCGAGCGGCCTTGCCGGCGGATCCCCGCGGATGCGCCGCCCCGCCCCGACGGCCGGGCCCATGGTTGGCAGTTGCGCATCCTCCGTGCAGCGATTATGATGCGCCCGGATGTCGCCACCGCCGCGAACTGCGCGATCCCGGACGTGCCCCTCAACGATGCACCCCACGCCGCTTCGACGAATCCGCCCGTGCCACGGCACCATGCGACCCGCTCAAGGCAGGTGAATCCGGTCCCCGGCGATTCATCCGCAAAGGCTGCTCCGCTTGCGGCCCACTTTTCGACGGCGCCCCCCGGGCGCGGTCCACACCCACGAATGGAGAGTTCCATGCGCAACTATCGTTTGTTCCCCCTGATCCTGCTGCTGGTCCTGTGCCTTTCCGCCCCCGGGGCGTGGGCCCAGGTCGCCGGTTCCCCGCCGGCCGCGCCTGCGCAAGCCCCACCCGCCGCCGACGCGGCCGCGGAGGGTCCGGAACAGGTGGCGCTGGTCAACGGCGCGGTCATCGGGCAGGAGGATTTCAAGACCGAATACGGTCAGGCCGTACGCCAGATGGCCCAGCAGGGCCAGCCCATCCAGGAGGACATGGTGGCCCAGGTACGGGATCAGGTGCTCGACCGCATGATCGAGGAGGAGCTTCTCTTTCAGGCCAGCCAGACGTCCGGCATCGCCGTGGAAGACGCGGCCGTGACGGCCGAGGTGGGCAACATCAAGAAGCGCTTCGACAGCGAGGAGGAGTTCCAGCAGGCCTTGAAGTCCTTCGAGATGACCGAGGACTACCTCAAGCGGAAGATCCAGCGCGGCTTGGCGATCAAGGATCTTATCGAGAACAAGATCCTCAAGGATCTGGCGGTGGGCGACGAGGAGAGCAAGGCCTTCTACGCCGAGCACCCGGAGATGTTCAAGAGTCCGGAGCAGGTCAAGGCCAGCCACATTCTGATCAAGGTTGCCGAGGGCGCCGACGAGGCCGCGAAGGCCGCCGCGCGGGCGAAGCTGGTCAAAATTCAGGAAGACCTGAAAAAGGGCGCCGATTTTGCCGAGGCCGCGCGCCAGCACTCCGAGGGCCCCAGCAACGAGCGCGGGGGGGAACTGGGGGTCTTCCAACGGGGCCAGATGGTCAAACCCTTCGAGGATGCCGCCTTCGCCCTGAAGCCGGGAGAGACCAGCGATATCGTGGAGACGCCCTTCGGTTACCACCTGATCCGGGTGGACGAGCACCAGGAGGAGCGGGTGGTGCCCTACGAGGAAGCCAAGGAACGCCTCACCGAGCAACTCAAGCGCCAGAAGGCCGGGCAGGAGGTCGACACGTATATCCAGGGTTTGAAGGCCAAGGCGGAGGTCAAGAAGTTCATCTGACGGCCGTCCGGCGGGCGGTCCGGCAAGACCGGTCGGCGCTGGGGAAGGGGAGACCCGCCGGCGGGTCGGTTTCAGGGAAGGCACGTGGCCGCACCCTGAAACCGACCCGGGGAGGGGCGGCGGTCTGGCGCTGCGCTATCGGGGGCGCACCCGGATGGCCTGTTTGCCGCGTGGGGTGACTTTGACCTCATAGGTCACCGCGTCGTTCTTCTGCAGGCCGAAATATCCCTGGTCTTCGATGCCGCTGGTGTGGAAAAAAATGTCTTCCTCGCCCTCGGTGGCGATGAAACCGTAACCTTTCTTTTCGTCGTACCACTTGATGATGCCTTCCGCCATGCGCGGGGGTCTCCCTTCGGCTAAGGATTGCAGGTTGCTTGCGAGTCTGGTCCCTCGGGCCGGGGCGCGGGGGCGTTCCGCCGGGAATCCGCGGCGGGATCCTCTCGGCAGGACGGGCTCCGGGCCTGTTCCCGGGATAGACGCTCGGCGCCACAGCGCAGCGCGGTGCATTGCATGCCCGGGCGGCGGCCCCGGATCAGGCCCTCCGCAGCCACCGCCAAAGCCTTGGGACCATACACCACGCGGTCCGGTCTGTCAAAGCACCTTGGGCCCGCCGGCCGCGCATGCGCGGCCGCTCAGTCCGCCGATGCTTCCAGGCGCAACTCGTGTTCGAGGGCAATGCAGCCCGCGACACTTTGGGCGCCCGGGCAGAGGACCAGATAGCGCTCCATGGCCTCCCGGGCGGCGGCATGCTGCGCCAAGGGGGCCCGGAGGTGGTAGGCCACCCGGATGCGCGTAATTTTGAGCACGCCATCCACCGCTTCAATGTCCCCGGTAACCTCGGCCCGATAGCGGTCCCGGAAGGTACGGATCTTGTGTCCGGCCAACACCGTGGCCAGTGTGCCCATCATTCACCCGCCCACAGCACCCACGATGTGATCGAGGGTGGCGGCGTGCTCCTCTTCCGGGTCCACCCGGTAGAAGTGCTTGATGCCGCCGTGCACGCCGTAAAAGACCGGCTCATGGAAGCCGGCGATTTCCGCCCGGCGGGTGGGGCCTTTTTCCCGGGTGATGGTGATGCGGCTCTGGTGTACAATGGCGCCCATGGTACCTCCTGGTCGGTTTGGGGCGCACCGCCCCCGTTGTGGCCGGCGCCCATTCCCCGGCGGTTGACCGCGGCGGCGGGCCGGCCTATCTTGCCCAGCATAAGACCTACGCCATGGGTTGACAAAGACAATGCCCTCCTTTCCCCCCCTGAGCGCCTCGGACCTGGCGGACTTTACCCTCCAGGTGCGACGGAATTGCGAAGTTTCCGACGCCCGGCATGCCGGGCTTTTCTCGGTTTGCGGCCTCGCCTTGCGCCTGCGGGATCTGTACAAGTGGGAGCACGGGCTGCCCCCCTGGGAAGAGAAGGACGCCGGCGAGGTTCTGGACTGGATCGGCCGCAAGGAGGAAACTTGGCTGGAGCTGGCCGAGGCGGAGATGGCGCCCCTGGTCCTGGGGGAGCGGCGCTTCGACCCTTTCGCCACCGTGGAGATCAACGCGTATCTGGAGGGGCAGGGGTTGTTCTACGGCGCCGGCTATGCCCAGGCCCTCAAGCCCACCTTCTTTCTGGCAGAGGTCAGGGAACGGCGGGAAGTCGATGGGCGCGTCGTCTTCGTCCTGGGGCGCGAACTGGCCCGGGACCTGCTCACCCTGCCGGCCCTCACCCAGGAGGGCGACGTGGTGCTGCGCACCGATGCCGCGCGGCTTTTCTTCTGGGACCAGCTCATCTACATCCGGAATTCCGGCCGTGCGGCCCTGCGCTTCGCCCTGGAGCGCGCCGGCCTGGCGGACGCCACTCCGGCCGGCCTGAAGCGCCACCTCGACCGGCTCATGCGCCTCCAGGAGGCCAATTACATCCAGCACGAGATCGGGGAGATGCACGAGGAGGTTTTGGCGCGGGACACCTGGCGGGCCATCATCGCCGGATTTCCCCACAGTCCGGTGGAACTGCTGGCCCGGGCCCTCAAGGATCTCCTGGCCGATACCGGCCCCGGCGGCACCCTGGAGCGCATCCTGGCCGCCCGCGATGCCGTTTCCCTCGGTTTTTTCGTGGCGTTTTTCGACGGGATGGGCCGGGAAATCTTCCCCGGGCTGCGGCCGGCTTTCGCGGCCTTCATGGCCGCCCAGGACTGGTCCCGGGTGGAAGCCGCGGTGGCCGCCGGGTACGCCGCGGCCAGCCGGCAGGCCCGCTGCCTGGTGGAGATCTTTCAGGAGGGCGAGCGCCGCGGCGACCGTGCCTGGGCGGCCGGGGAGGTCCAGCGCCGCCTGATGGGCGGCCCGCCGCCGTCTTGAGAACGCCCTGGCCCCCCACAGCCTGATAGGCCCTGCCCTCCGGCGCCGGGTTCTCCGGCCGACTTGCCCGCGCGAGTTGATCCCACCTCCAAAGCCATGCTAATGGGTGCTCATCCACTGTCCCAGCCCCGTTGAACCTCACCCCGCGGCGGAGTCGACGCCCATGAGCCTGCGAAGCTGTGTAACGCCGGAAGGCCGTTTCCGGGTGGGCCTCCACCGCCCGGCCTACCGTGCCGCCAACCTGCGGCCGGGGGATTACCGCCATCGCCTGGGGCAGACCACGGAGGGCCGAGACCTCTTCAATGCCGCGAATTTCCCGGCGAGGGATGTCGAGGTCACCGCGGACGACTGGGTCTACGAAATACCGAACCCCCTGCCCTTCCGGGGGACGACTTACATTTGCCAGCGATACGCCGAGCGGGCCGCCCGGGACCCCGGGACCATCGGCTTGCCGCCGCGTCCCGAGGTCTCCTTGAGCCGCGCCCTCGCCGGGTTGGCCGAAGAGGGACTGGTCGGCCGGGAGGCGCGGGAGGCCGTCTTCCGGAGCCTGCCGCCGTCCCTGCTCCTGGCCCTGGCGGCCACCTCCACCGATCCGGAGGATCTCATCCTCCTAGCGCGGATGGGCGCCGCCCTGCTGCCCGGCCCTGCGGGCGCGCTCCCGGCGGGCCTGCGCTACCGGGAGAATTCCCGGGGCCGCTGGGTCCCGGACCACCCCCACCCCGAGCTGGTCGAGGTCCTAGCGAACAACCCCTGCCTGCCGGATGCCTACAAGCGTGTCCTGGTGCTGCGGCCCGGCGCCCAGGGTGACAGCGAGATCGTGGGGGAAGCGCGCGCCGCGGGAGAGGCGGGCCACGTCTTCGAGTACCTGCGGCGCAACAGCTACATCCCCTGGGGCCATTACGCCGCCAACATGGCCGACGACGCCGTGCGTTACCGCATCGCCGACCTCGACCCGGCCGACATGGCCGGCATGCGGCAGCTCTATTATCAGCGCACGTTCGTGCGCCTGGCCGATGACCTGGGGCTGGAGCGCCCGGCGGGGCGCCGGAGCCTGGGGGCGGCGGACCTCGAAGCGCTGCGGCGCCGCATCCTGGAAAAGCTGGGAAGCGGTGCGGCCCCGCCGCCTTTCAGCGCCACCCTCTGGGGCTGGAACTTCGGTTTCGACGTCGCGGCGAGCGGCTATCGCCTGCACGGCTCCCATCAGCAGATCCACCAGCAGTTCGCCATGGTGCCGGCCGAAACGGCGGCGGCCGACGGCGGGGAGCCCTGGCCGGCATTTGCCTGCGGCGACCTTGTGGCCGCTTTCGTGGAAGACTACCGCCGGCAAACGGGCGCGGATTTCTTCGAGGCCTACATCCGGGCCCTCCGATCCAATGGCCGCACCGATGGCCGCCGGGAGGCGCCTGCCGACCTGATCGTGTGGAGTGACGCGCGCGTGTTGCTCTTCGTCCCCAAGGCCCAGACCTCCCAGTGGGAGTTGCAGCTCATGCCCCTTGCTCCGGTGGGCAACATCCTGGAGGCCGACGCGNNGGACAGCTGGTGCTCCCCGACGGACGCACGGTGCCGGTGGAGGCCGACGCGGCCACCCGCCGCTCCCTGGATCAGGCGCTGCTCACCGCCATGCGGGTGCTGGAAGGCCTGGGCGCCCGCATGGTGACCGTCATCGAGTATGCCAAGCGCCTGGACGCGGGAGCCACCGGGCAGCGTTTGCTGATGAGCTGCCTGCCGCGGCTGCCCAATTCCCCCGGGGCCTTCAGCGAGGCGCAGCTGCGCTGGATCATGGGGCACTATCCGGAAGATTTCGCCGCCGCCTGCCGCCGGCAGCTGCCCGCCGTCTCTCCGCCCGCCACCGTGACCGATCCCGGAATACCCGCTTAGCAGACTGTGGATCAACAAGCATCAAGCTGAAAGACAAGGCGCGGGCCGATGGGAAA
>DJGG01000249.1 GCA_002432195.1 Desulfobacteraceae bacterium UBA5852 | reverse complement strand
GAAAGGTGGTCGGGGCGGCGGGGGGGGGGCGGAGGCGACCGCTCCGGAGATCTTCCGCGCCCCCCCGCGGCGAGTCACCGGAACTCGAAATGACGGTCCAGGAGGCCGGGGTCGTCGAAGTGCTCGCGGCCCACAAACTGAGTGGCGTGGTGGCTGCGCTGGCGCATCTGGCCCACCGCGGGGATGCCCATGGAAAAGAAGAGCAGGTCCTCGATGCGCTCGCTGCCCGGCATGCGGCCCCGGTGGTCGAACACGCTGCGCGGCGACCCATCCGCCCGGGGCAGCGCTTCCAGCCGGGCATACGGCTCCAGGGCGTAGGCCGTGGTCTCCCGGGCGGTGCCGCCCGTGGCCACATGCGCCACCTGATGCCATCCGGAACTGGCCCTCAGGCGCAGGGGACGGGCGGGGAAGTCCGGGGGCATCCAGGCCGGCACCAGGGGGCTCAGGCGGGGCGGGCGGAAGACGATGCGGGCCGTGCGCCGCCAGTCGGGCAGGAAAAAATGGTAGCACCCGCAACTGTGCATGACGTCCACCAGAAAGGGGTCGCCGTCGGGGTCCAGGCTGACGCGGACCGTGAGCCCATCGATGGCCCCGCGCTCGATCCAGGGGGTCGCCGGCCCGTCCCGCCGGGGGTACCAGAAGGCATAGTTGATCTGGACCGTGGGGTGGCCCTTGTGAAAGGCCTCGGAGAGGTAGAAGTAAACCGTGGGGCGCTGGGTGTCCACCAGCGGCTGTCCGGGGGCCCCCCAGCGCAGGGCTCCGATGCGGTCGTAGTCGGCGACCGTGTCCTGGGTGATCCACGGCGCGTAAGCCCGCGCCAGACGGTGGGCATCCCCGGGGTCCAGGCGCGGAAGGCCGAGGGCATCCCGGTTGGCGGGGGCGAACAGGGGGCTCAGGGATTCACGGTCGGGGGCGCTGCCGGCCGGGGCGTAGGTCACCAGCCGGCCCCGCTGGGGGAGCTCCTTCTCCGGGGTGCGGTGCTGGCGCCGGATTTCGTCGAAGGCCCGGTCGCTGACGAAAGCCACCGGCAGAACCGCCAGGGGGTAGAACCCCGCCAGGCGGCGCCAGCTGGCGTACTCGTCGGGGAGGTCGGCCAGGGCGCGGTCCAGGCGGCGATGGAAGCCGGCCTCCTGCCGGTCGGCCGCCAGGAGGAGCGCGGCGCAGCGCGCCACGTCGGTCTCCAGGACCTCCCCGGCCGCGGTGGGCCGGTCGTGGAGGCGCCGGAGCGCTTCCCGGGCCTCGGCCCCCAGGGCCTGGATCTCCAGCCGGCGGGCCTCCCGCCCCATCTCCAGGAGGCGCTGCAGCAGTGCCTCCCGCCCCCGGTGGTCCACGCGCGCGGCCATGGCGGCCGTGAACCGGCTGGTGCGCAGGTACGGGAAACCCGCTACCGGCAGGCTGCCGGCATAGCCCACTCCCGCCTGGGCCACGGCCCGGTCGAGGTCCGCGAACAGGCAGCGGCAGGCCGTTTCCGGACCTGCGGACGCGTCGGCGGAGGGCCGGGGAAGGTGGGCGCAAGCCCCGCTTGCCAGGAGCACCAGGAGCAGCGCCACCAGGCCGCGGGCCTGGGGGCCTCTTCGCCATCCGGCGTCTGCGGGGGCACGCGCGGTGTTCATGGCTGCGGCAGGTCCTCCACGGCGGATGCTTCCACCAGTTGCGTCAGAAACCGGGTGACATCGCCCAGGCTGCCCGCGGAGTGGTGGAACTGGCGCACCCTTCCATCCGCTTCGAAGGCGAATGCCACGAACGTGGGGGTGCTGCGCACGTGGAGCTGGCCGCTGACCAGCCGCTCGCTGTCCGCGAAGAGGGGGAAGGGCACGCCGTAGGTCTCGCGGAAGATATCCACTTCGTAGGCCGTGTTGCCGGTCCCGATGCCGATGAGCTTGATGAGGTCCCGCAGACGGGGGTCGGATTGGATGCGCTCATAGAGGCGGTTCACGTTGGGCGCCTCCCGCTGGCAGTAGGGGCAGTACATGGAGAAGACCTCGATCACCAGGATGCGTGCCTTGACCGCGTTCAGCCGAAAGGGGGCCTCCGTGGTCAGGCCCAGATACCGGCGGGCAGCGGGCTCCCCGGGGGCCGCCAGCACGATGGCGCCGATGGCGGCAGGATCCGCGGGCTGGGCATCGCCGGCGGCGGGACCGGCGGAAGCGGCGCGGGGATCGGCGCCGAGCGCCCACCCGCCGGCCAGCGCCAGGAGAACTAGCATGCTGCGCCACGATTGCCAATCCCTCATAATATCCCTCCCGCGATGGTCTCCTGGGGGTGCGGAAATCGGAGAGCCCAAGATAGTCCGCCTCGGCCCGGCCGGCAAGGCGGCGCTGGGTGTTTACCAGCGCCGCCGGCCGCGCAGGGCGGTGAGAAGGCAGGCCAGGGCCAGAAGCGTGGCGCCCCCCGACACCACCGCCGTACCCGTGATCCCGGCCGCCGTCCAGACCGGTCCTCCCAGCATGGCCCCGATCACGCGGCCCACGCCGGCCGCCGCCAGGTACCCGGCCATCATGGTGGCGCGCAGGGCCGGCAGAACCTCCGTGGCCAGGGAGAGAGAGGTGACGATGGTAAATTCCACCGCCAGGAAGATGCCCCCCAGGCCGGCCAGCGCCCAGCCCAGGGAGCCGCTCCAGAGGGGCAGCAGGGCATAGCCGCCAAAAGCGAGCAGCAGGCCTGCGACGATCGCCCGGCGCTTGCCCAGGCGGTCGGCGAGGGCCACGGTGAGCAGCTCGCCGGCGAGCTCGGCGGCCCCGATGATCCCGGTGAGGAGCCCGATTCCGGCCACTCCCAGGCCGAAGGATTTTTCCAGCCAGGCGCCGTAGACCACGAAGAGGCTGTCGTTGGCGATGCTGGTGAACATCACGTAGGCCAGGATGCCGGCCGCGGCGCGGTTGCGGAACAGCTCCCCCCAGGCCGCCAGGAACCAACGGGGGTCCGCCGTGCGGGGAGCCGCGACCGGGGTTTTGGCCACCGCCCGCCCCACGGCCGCGAGGCCGGCCAGGCCAAGAGCGGCCAGAACGAAAAAGNNCCCGCCAGCCCTGGCGTTCGATGAGCAGCCCCACCAGGGGAATGCCCAGGAGGGTGCTGCCCGCCCAGCTCATCTCGATCAGCCCTACCACCAGGCCGCGCCGGTGGTAGGGGACCCGGGCGCCCACGTAGGCTTGAATGGCGGGATCGAAGACACTTTTTCCCAGGCCCGCCAGGAATAGGCCCGCCAGGACGGCGGGATACAGGGGCACGGCCCCCCCCAGCAGCATCCCGCCGGTGAGCAGGCCAAGGCCGGCGAGCATCATGGTGCGGTAGCCCAGACGGTCGCCCCAGGGCCCCACCGCCGCGCCCAGGAGCCCCGAGGCTTGATTGGCGGCGATCATGGAGGTGACGGCGGTCAGGGGCACGTCAAGCCCCCGGCTCAGGGTCGGGGCGAAGGGGTAGGGGAAGCGCCGGGCGGTGTTGAGCAGCAGGCGGCACAGGGCCGCCACCACGTATACCGCAAGCATGTCACGCTCCCGAAACTCGCTGGGAGCAGCCGCGGGGCTGGGCATGGGGGGCACCTTCGGGGGAGGCGTTGACGGCCGGAGCCCGCGCCCCCGCCGCGGGCGGCATCGCGCGGGAGGAACGGGCGTCGCATGGCATTACCCCCCCGGCGGTGAAAAGGCAACTGCATTTCCGCCGTCGGCACCTGGAGGAAGGTACCGGGAACGGGGCTCCGCCGTGCGCCCGACCATGCTTCGGCGGCGGCTTGACGACCGACGCTGCGGGATGCACCTTGCACTTCTAAAGTTTTTGCTTTAAGAAGGCGACTAGCCTTAAGTTATACTAAAGAACCCGGGGGGCCTCCATCGCCACCCCTCCCCCTTTTCTGCTGGGATACGATCATGGGCAAAAAGCGCAATCTCATCGATACGGCCGTGCGTTTGTTCGCCGACCAGGGGTATGACGGCACCACCACCTTGCAGATTTCCCGCGAGGCGGGCGTCACCGAGCCATTGATCTACTACCACTTCCGGGGTAAGGAAGAGCTGTTCACGCACATCCTGGAAGACGCGTTCGATGAATATTTTCGCCGTCTGGAATCGCTGCGTGAGGATACGGTGACGGAGTTCGCGAAGATCGAGAAGCTGATCGGCGTGAATCAGCAGGCGGTGGACGACATGCCGCGGCGCATCCGCCTGATCATGAGCTCATGCCCCGCGCGCATCAAGGACTCCCGCCACATCTGCTACACACGCATGCGGGCCATCTACGACTGGCACGTGGCCTATCTCTCGGGCTGTCTGGAGCGGGGTATCGCCTCGGGGGAGTTCGTTTCCGTGCCGGTCCAGGAAACCGTGCAGGTGATGATCGCCTTGATCAACGGCATGAACCGTCAACGGTCGCTGTTTCCGGCCCTGGGCGGGGAGGGCTTCCGGGACGCCGCCGTGGCCTTCTGCCGGCGCAGCTTGCTCCCGGGGGCCTGACACCCATGGTGACGAAAACGGGCGCGGCGCCGGGGAGGGGCTCGGGCGCGGCGCCGGGGAGGTGGCGCATGCGCCGAAGGTCTGCATGGATGCTGGTCGTGGTGCTGACGGTGTGCCTGGCGGCGTGTGTTTCCCGCTCCCGGTACCGGGAAGTACAGGCCGGCGCCGATGCCCAGCGGCGGCAGTTCGACACCGAACGCCAGGGGCTGCTGGCACAGCTGGAAGCCTTGCGCGAAGAGAACACCGGCCTGCGGGGCGCCGCGGAGCTAGCCGAGGAGCGCCGCGCCAAGGTGGAGCAGATCAATGCCACGATGCATGCCCGCCTGACCGCCCTGGAACTGGAGGTGGAGAAGCGGGAGGCCATCATTCAGACCCAGGAAACGGTCATCTCGCGCATCCAGGCCACACGCGGGCAGATCGAGTCCCAGTTGCGCGAAGAGATCGCCTCACGCGACATCCAGCTCGAGGAATTGGAAGGCAGGCTCAAGGTGACCTTTGTGGACAAGATTCTTTTCGGCACCGGCAGCGATGTCATCAATCCCCAGGGGCAGCAGGCCCTGCTGAAGATCGGGCCGAGCTTCCGGGATGCCCAGACGAACCACATTCTCGTGGAGGGTCACACCGATGACATGCCCATTGGGCCGGCCCTGGCCTCACGGTTCCCGAGCAATTGGGAGCTGTCCGCCGCGCGGGCCATCTCCGTGGTGCGCTTTCTGGAGGAGCGCGCGGGCGTGCCCCCGGAAAAGCTGGTGGCCTGCGGCCTCAGCCACCATCGCCCCGTGGCCCCCAACGACAGCGAAAGCGGGCGACGGCTGAACCGCCGGATCGAGATCATCCTGACCCCTCCGGAGATCTCGGCCAAGGCCCCCCACTAGCGCCCCCCGGGCGGCAACGAGGAGACAAGCGGTGCGCGACCCCCAAAAACGTCTTTCCCCGCTGTACGTGGTCTTCTATATCCTCTTTTCACCCGACACCTGGCGGGTGTTGTTCGGCGTGGCCATCGCCGCCTACGGCACTCCCCGGATCATGGGCATGACCGAGCAGATCACCACCCTGGGGCGCTACGTGATCTTCCTGATGTTGGCGGCCATCGGGTGGGTGGTTTTCGCCCGGCCGGCGAGGTGGATCGCCACCCGGCTGCAGCGCTTTTTCAGCACCCCCTGAGGACCGGGGTTTTCCATGCCCATGCCATGGCGGTTGCCCCGCGGGCGCCCCGGGGCGGCGCCGCATGCGCGCCGCCGGCGGTTGACACGCCTACCCGCGCCATCTATATAATATCCCCTCCAGTGCGCCGATTCACGGTGGGGTCCGGCACCTCCGGCCCCCTCCCACCGGCAAGGTGAAACCGGGGCACACCAGGGAGAAGCTTAGCGGTGCCTGAGATCAAAACCGGCGACATCATTGGCGAAAGCGACGCAATGGCGGAGGTCTACCGGATCATCGCCAAGGTGGCGCCGGCCGACAGCACCGTGCTGATCAACGGCGAAACCGGTACCGGCAAGGGGCTGGCCGCCAGGGTGATCCATGCCAACTCCCGGCGCAGCCAGAACCCGTTCATCGCCATCAACTGCGGCGCCATCCCCGAGAACCTGTTGGAAAGCGAGCTGTTCGGGCATCTCCGGGGGGCCTTCACGGGCGCCACGGCCAACAAGACCGGCAAGTTCGAACTGGCCGATGGCGGCACGCTCTTCCTGGACGAAATCGGCGACATGAGCCCCGATCTCCAGGTGAAGGTCCTCAGGGTGATCGAAGAGGGTGAATTTGAACCGGTGGGGGGCAATCAGACCATCCGGGTGGATGTCCGCATCCTGGCCGCCACGCACCGCGATCTGGAGGCACGGGTGGCCGCCGGGCTTTTCCGCGAAGACCTTTACTACCGTCTCTATGTCATCCCCCTGGAACTGCCGCCCCTGCGTCGCCGCACCGAGGACATCCCCATTCTGGCCGATCACTTCCTGAATCTATTCAACGCCAAGTGCGGATCGAATGTCCTGGGCTTCACCCCGGAGGCGCTCGCGCTGCTGGCGGCCTATCGATGGCCCGGCAACATCCGCGAGCTGCGCAACCTGGTGGAGCGCCTGGTGGTTCTGCAGCAGGAGGGCATGGTGGACGTGGACGATTTGCCGGCCCGGCTGCACGGAAGGCCCCAGGCGCCGCCGGTGCCTACGGAAATTGCACTTTCCGACGAGGGGATTTCGCTGAACTCCGCCGTGACGGAGTTCGAAAAAGCCCTGATCCTGCAGTCCCTCGAAAAAGCCAAGTGGGTCAAGAACAAGGCAGCCAAGCTGCTCCACCTCAATCGGACCACGCTGGTGGAGAAGATCAAGCGCTACCAGTTGGAAACCCCCGAAGGGATTCCCGACGGCGCTTCCAACGGTTGATGCCGGGGTGGCGTACCCCCCCGGAGGCCCGGCCCCGCGCCGGTAGCCGCCGACGCCGGCGGAGCATGCCGGCAGGGCGGGGACCAGCGTGCAACGCATTCCGAGCCCGGCGGCTCAGCTCCCAGGAGATAGCCCATGAGTGCCAGAATACTGGTTGCCGACGATGAAGAGAGCATCCTCGATCTGCTCTCGCGCTTTCTCGAAAAGCAAGGCTATCAGGTGGATGTGGCCAATTCCGTGGACACGGCGCTGGCGCTGCTGCGCGAGAACCGCTACGACGTGGTTCTGACCGACAAGAACATGCCCGACTTGAGCGGCCGCACCGAGGGGGGCATGGAAATCGTGCGGTTCGTGCGGGAGCAGATGCCGGAATCCGAGGTGATCATGATCACCGGCTACGCCACCATCGAGACCGCCGTGGAGGCCATGAAGCTCGGCGCCTTCGATTACATCATGAAGCCCATCCCCTTGAACGAACTCAAGGAGAAGATCGAGCGCATTCTGGAATACCGGCGCTTCATCAACGCCGGCGATACCCTGGAAATCTACCGCACGCTCTACAACCAGGTGTTGAGCGTGCTGGAAAACCGGGACGATATCCCCGACGAACAGGTGGAGCGGCTGTTGCGCAGCCTGGGGCGCAAGATCGACAATGTTTTCGGCATGCAGAAGGAGTACGAAACCATCATCCAGGCCCAGGCCGAAGCCATGGAAAAAATTGAAGAATACTCACGGGTTTTGGCCGACGCCTTGCCGCCGGACAGCCCCTACCAGGATCTGCTGACCAGGATCCTGGTGGAATCCCGCAAACGGGTGTAGCAGGCTGTGGATAAACGGCGAATCGGGCCGCGCCTTGCCTTGCGACCCGCTGCTGGTTTATCCACAGGCTGGTAGGCGCCCCCCTCCGGCCCGACCTCCCGGTCGGGCCGTTACGCATTGAAGGAAACCAGCACCATGCCCCAGGCACCATCTTCCGTCGACTTTGCGCTGGATCGCCAGAACCTTTACCGGGAGGAGAATTATACCGACCTCAACGTGGGGGCGATTCGCCGCTTGATCCCTGTGCACCCGGACGGCACCCCGGATCCCGCGCGCACCGAGGTGTTTGTCGGCACCGCCCATTTGATGACCCCCGGTGGGCCGCTGCCGGTCCAGGCCGTGCTGCCGGCCAACAATTTTGCCGAAGCCTTGAACAGCTTTCCGGCCGCCATGCAGGGCGCCATGGCCGAAACCCTGGAGGAACTCCAGGAGATGCAGCGTGAGCAGAAGCGCCAGGACGCCTCCCGGATCATCGTGCCGGGGCGCTGAACCCCTCCGGAGGAAAAGCCTTCCGCGGGCACCCCTCTCCAGGGGTGCCCGCCGGGACGGCGACCTGCCCTGCAGCTGCGCGGGGGCTCCGCGGTCCCGTCTCCCTTTCCCCGCCCTTGCCAACTCCCGACCGGTTTACGGGGTGCGTCGGCGAATCTATAATATTGGGTGACCTGATGCTGCATCACGCCCCCTGGCGGAGTTCCTCCGGTCGGCGGGCCTTCCGGGGGGCTTGTTAGGAGGGACGTATGGCCGCCGATTTCTATGAGCAGCTGGGCGTGCGGCCCGACGCGGATGCCGAGACCCTCAAGCGGGCCTACCGCCGGAAAGCCAAGCAGTACCATCCCGATTCCGGCTGCGGACAGGATGGGCAGCGCTTCCGGGCGATCCGGGAAGCCTATGAAACCCTGGGGGATCCCGCACGCCGGCGACGCTATGACGCGCAGACCGGAAGGCTCCCGCCGGTCGGTACACGCTGCCACGCGGTGGCGACGGAAAGTCCGGTTTTCTCCCGTCCGGTTCACCCTCCCTGGGGCTGGTTGGCCGACATGCTGGCGGTGGTCCTGGACGGCCGTGCGGGAGGCGGAGAGTGGGAACTGATCCTCTCACCGGCCGAAGCCCGCAGGGGCGGCCGTATGGAATTGCGGGTCCCCTGGGCGGTCGCCTGCCCTCGCTGCCGCGGCGGCCAGTGGCCGGAAAGCGGCGGCTGTCCGGTTTGCGGGGGCCACGGCGTGCTCGGGATGCACCAGGCCGTTGCCCTGGAAATCCCGCCGGGGGTCGCCGCGGGCACCCGCGTACACATCCCGGGTGCTCCGGGCGGGAGCCGCCGGCAGGGTATTACCCTGCGCATCCGGGTGGAAGGGTGACCGGCTGGGGAACAAGCCGCTCGGCGCAGCCGGATGGGGCTTCCGGCGGGGTTGGCGTCCAGACCGCAAGCCGTTTCCATTACCAATAAATAAAAATGCTAATAAGTAATAAAAAATTAAGTAACGTTACTTGACAACCTGTGGGGGTGGATTAATTTCTTGCCAAATCAATGCGTGACGGCAGGTGCAAACCAGCCACCCATTCACAGGAGGTGTCATTATGGAACTGGTACTTTGGACTCCCTGGCGTGACATGTTTACCTTGCGCAACCGGATCAACAACCTTTTCGAGGATGTCTTTCCCCCCGCGCGCACCCAGGACGACGCGTCGTTCTGGAACTGGAGCCCGGTGGTGGACATTTTCGAGGAAAAGGACCAGATCGTCATCAAGGCGGAGCTCCCCGGCGTCGAGAAAAAGGACATATCCCTGGACGTCAAGGGGCGGATCCTGACCTTGCGGGGCGAGCGATCCAGCGACAGGGAAGTCAGCGAGGAGAGCTACTACCGCCGCGAGCGGGTCTTCGGGCGCTTCGAGCGGGCCTTCACCCTGCCCATGGAGGTGAGCGTCGACCAGGTGTCGGCCGATTTCAAGGACGGCATCCTCAAAATCGAGATCCCCAAGCCCGAGGAGTACAAGCCCAAGCAGATCGCCATCAATTGATCGCGGTCCGTGCCTCCTTATCACCGGCGGCCCCCATTGCGGGGGCCGCTCTTTTTGGGACTCCCGCGAAAATGCTCACCACCCCCTCGAGGTTGGCTCGCGCTTGGCGCATGGCGCTGCGCCCTGCCTTGAGGCCCGATGCTGGTTTATCCACAGCCTGCTAAAGTTGCGCGGCGGATCCGTCGATAGAGATACAGCCGCACAGGCCAGTTACACCCCGTCCGCCGGTCCGCTGGATCCACGGAGGGGGGGAGGCCGTACCGGAAGGCGCACCATCAGACGGGGAGGCAAGAACCATGAGCATGAGCCTGGCAGGCAAATACCTGACCTTCAAGTTGGCCGACGAGGACTATGGCCTTGCCATCCTGAAGGTCAAGGAAATCATCGGCATGCTGCCGATCACGCCCGTGCCCAGAACGCCGGAATACATCAAGGGCGTCATCAACCTGCGGGGCAAGGTCATCCCGGTAAGCAGCCTGCGGCTGCGCTTCGACATGCGGGAAAGCGACTATACGGAGCGCACCTGCATCATCGTGGTGGAAATCGCCGGTGCCTCCCGCGACATGCACATCGGCATCGTGGTGGACGCGGTGTCCGAAGTCCTCAACATTCGCGACGAGGACATCCAGGAAACGCCCAGTTTCGGAACCAAGGTCGCCGCGCAATACCTCCTGGGCATGGCCAACCTGGACGGCCGGGTGAAGATGCTGCTGGACATCGATCAGGTCCTCACCGACGAGCCCTCGGCGGCCGTGGGGGAAGCGGCCTGACATCCGCACGGAGCCTCCACCGGCAGGTGTTGCCGCCCAAAGGGAGCGGCAGGGCTTCCGCCGGTATGCGGGCGGCCGACGGGGCGGCGCCATGCGGTATGCGGCCCGCGCCTTGCGCCGCCGCCTGCCGGGCACCCAGGCGCCTCCCCGCCGTTGCCCTTGCCGGTCGGCCCATGACCGCGATTTGACGTGGCGGGCGCAATCGGTCTAAATGGTCTTCCTGCTACAATCTTCCGGCTGAGCGGCGCGGTGGGCGCCGATGGGCAAGCGCCGTGCGGCCCTCTCGGGCTGTCAGGCCCGCCCCCCGGCAGCGCCCGGGGTCGCCTCCACGGACCGCAACGCCCGGACAACAGGACTCCCGCGCGCAGCGGTGACGGGTGCCAGCGGCATGGATGACCAGACGCCGATCTACAACAGCCGCATCCTGAGGAACTACACCGAGTTCCTGCGGCAGCAGTATCCGGAGACGGACATTGCCCCGCTGCTGGCGCATGCCGGGATCCGGGCCCATGAGCTGGAGGACCCGGGCCACTGGATTTGCCAGCACCAGGTCAACCGCTTCCACGAATACCTGCAGCGCTTGATTCCGGATCCCGATATCCCCAAGAAAGTCGGCCGATTTGCAGGCGTCTCCCGGACCTCGGGGGCCTTGCGCCAGTATGCCCTGGGCTTCGTGACGCCCTTGACGGCCTATCTCGGTCTGGGCAAGCTCCTGGCCCATTGGGTGCGCGGCCACGAGGTGCAGGCGCGCTCGCTGCGGAAGAACACGGTGGAGGTGATCATCACCCCGCGGCCCGGGGTGCGGGAGGGCCCCTTCCAATGCGCCAACCGCATGGGCACGCTGGAGGCGCTGGCCATGATTTTCAACCACCGCCTGCCCGCCATCGCTCACGATGCCTGTGTGCATCGGGGGCAAACCCACTGCCGGTACGTCATCTCCTGGGAGAACACACCCGAGATGCGCTGGAAGCGGCTGCGCAGCTGGAGCTTTGTGGCCGGGGCCGCCGGGGTGGGTCTGGGGGGGGCGCTGCTGCCCTTCTGGCCGGCCCTGACCCTGGCCGGCGCCTGCCTCTCCCTGGTACTGGGAATCATGGTTCACACGGCCAGCCTGGAGAACCGGAGCCTGCGGTCCATGGTGCTCAGCCAGGGCGATGCCGCCGGCGCCCACATGGCCGATGTGGCCGGCCGGTACAACAATGCCCTGCTGGTGGAGGAGACGGGTCGGGCGGCTTCCTCGGTGATGGAACTGGACGGGGTGGCCCTGGCGGTCATGGCCGTGCTCGAGCGGCGCACCGCCTTCGATGCGGGGGTGCTCCTGCTGGCAGAGGAAAATCAGGCGGGCCTGCGTCTGGCCGGCTCCTTCGGTCTTTCCCGGGACGAATTGGACCGCCTGGCGGTCCCCGATCTCGACGGGAAGCCGGGGGAAAGCGAGGCCGCCGGCCCCGTGGGGTGGATCCAGCACCACGGCCGCCCCCTGGTGATCAACGACGCGGTCGACATCCAACGGCGCTTCGGCGGGTGGTGGGCGGCGGCGGCCGGTGCCATGGGCCTGCAATCCTTCCTGGGTGTCCCGGTGGTCTACAAGCTCCAGTCCCTGGGAGTCCTGGCGGTCTTCAACCGTAACGGGGAACGCCTCCTGACCTCCAGCGACGAATACCTGCTCCAGGGGGTGGCCTCCCAGATGGCCCTGGCCATCGCCAACGTGCGGGCCTTCGAGCATCTGCGGCAAAGCGAGGCCCGCTTTCAAATGGCCATGGAAGCGGCCAACGACGGCTTGTGGGACCTCAATCTCCAGACCGGCGATACCTACTTCAGCCCCCGTTGGTTCACCATGCTGGGGTATGCTCCGGATGCCTTTCCCCATGCCTACGACGCCTGGATCCGTCTGGTACACCCCGAGGATCGCGAGGCCACGGAAGCCGTGGTGCGGGACCACGCGGCCAACGGCAGGGAATTCAGCATGGATTTCCGCATGCGCAACCGGTCGGGGGACTGGCAGTGGATCAATTCCCGCGGGCGCCTGGTGACCTGGGACGATCGCGGCCGCGGTCTGCGGATGATGGGCACCCACAGCGACGTGTCCCAGCGCCGGGCGGCCGAGGAGGCCATCCGGGAGTCCGAAAACCGCTACCGGGAGTTGTTCAACAGCATCAGCGACTTCATTTTCACCCACGACCTGGAGGGGCGCTTTCTGAGCATCAACACGGCCGCCGACAATGTCCTCGGCTACCCGCCGGAAGCCATCGTGGGGCGCGCCCTCACGGATTTCATGAATCCCGAGCAGGCCGCGCGCTTCGCGACGCACTACCTCGAGGTGATCCGCCGGGAAGGGCAGGCCGAGGGCATGTTCACCACCGTGGGATCCTCCGGTGAGGTCTGCTACATCGAATACCGCAACACCCTGGTGACCCCCGAGGGACGGGCGCCCTTCGTCAGCGGTTCCGGCCGGGACGTCACCGAGCGCATCCGGGCCGAGCGCCGCTTCAAGGTGCTCGAGGACCAACTGCGGCAGTCCCAGAAAATGGAGGCCATCGGTACCCTGGCCGGGGGGATCGCCCATGACTTCAACAACATCCTGGGGGCCATCCTGGGTTACGCGGAATTGGCCCAGATGGACGTGCCCGGCGACCACCCCATGGGGCGCCACCTCCGGGAGGTGTTGCGAGCCACCCGCCGGGCCCGGGACCTGGTGAAGCAGATCCTGACTTTCAGCCGTCGGAGCGAGCAGGAGCGCAAACCCACCGACGTGACCCTGGTGGCCAGGGAAGCCCTGAAACTGCTGCGCGCCTCGCTGCCCACCACCATCGACATCCGCCGGGAGTTGGCCCCGGATGTGCGCCTGGTGGCCGCCGACCCCACCCAGATGCACCAGGTGCTGATGAACCTGTGCACCAACGCGGGTCACGCCATGCAGGCCACGGGCGGCCTTATGGTGGTGAGCCTGGAGAACGTGCGCCTGGGGCCGGAGGAGGCCGGCCGGCATCCGGCGGCCCGCCCCGGAGATTACGTGCGGTTGACGGTGCGGGATTCAGGCCCGGGAATGTCCGCGGAAGTGCTGCCCCGGATCTTCGACCCCTATTTCACCACCAAGGAACAAGGGGAGGGGACGGGGCTCGGGCTGGCCGTGGTGCACGGCATCGTGGAGACCCATGACGGCTTCATCCTGGTGCACAGCGCCCCGGGGCAGGGGGCCTCGTTCGAGGTCTACCTGCCGGCCCTCCGTCCCCTGGGGCCGACCGCGCCGGCGGTGGCCGGGGACATGCCGGCGGGATGCGAGCGCATCCTCCTGGTGGACGACGAGGTCGCCCTGGTGGAAATCGGCCGCCTGAGCCTGGAACGGCTGGGCTATCGGGTGGTGGCCGTGGGGGACAGCCGGAAAGCCCTGGCCCTTTTTCGCCAGGCCCCCGGGGAATTCGACCTGGTCATCACCGACTTGACCATGCCGCATCTCACGGGAGACCGCCTGGCCGCAGAGTTGCTGGCCATTCGCCCCGGGCTGCCGGTGATCCTGAGCACGGGGTACAGTGCCGGCATCTCCAAGGCGAACGCCCAGGCCTTGGGGATCCGCGAGTTCGTCCAGAAACCCCTCGTGATCCGGGAGTTGGCGGAGACCGTGCGCCGGGTGCTGGATGAATCCCGCGGGGCCGCCTGCGCCGGGATCCCGGACGCCGCGCCCGCGGACGGGGCCTCCCAGGGATCCCCATAAAAAAGAGCGTTGCGTCCCCGGGGAGCGCAACGCTCCTGGTGGGTTGCCCTGGGCCGCGCGCGGGCTAGCCGGTTGTGGATAAACGGCGCCTCAGGCCGAAATGTCCCGCCGGCGGCGGGATTGGCCGCAAGGCGGCACTTCCCG
>DJGG01000218.1 GCA_002432195.1 Desulfobacteraceae bacterium UBA5852 | reverse complement strand
CCTTCGGCCGCCTCTCCGTCAGTGCAGCAGATTGGGCAGAGCCGTGACGATCTGCGGCACCAGCATCAGGGCCAGGATGCACAGGAAGTAGGCCGGCAGAAAATAGGCCACCCCCCGGAAGACGTCCTCCAGGGGCACGTCCCCGGCCATGCCCCCCACCACGTAGGTCGTGGCCCCCACCGGCGGGGTCACCGCCCCCAGGGTGGTCACCACCGTGATGGTCACCCCGAACCAGACGGGGTCGTAGCCCAACTCGGCCGCCACGGGAAAAAAGATCGGGATGGTGATCAGCAGCAGCGCCAGGGCGTCCATCACGGCCCCGCCGATGACGTAGATCAGAAAGATGATTCCCACGATCCCGGCTTTGGGGATGTTCAGGCTCACCACCCAGTCGGCGATGTCGAAGGGGATGCGCGTCACGGCCAGGAAACGCCCGAAGATCATGGCCCCGGCAACGATCAGGATCACCATGCAGGAAACCCGAAGGGTGTCGGACAGCGAGGCGATAAAGCCTTTCCAGCTCAGCCGGCCCTGCCCCACGGCAATGGCCAGCGCCAGGAAGGAGCCTGCGGCACCGGCCTCGGTGGGGGTGAAGACGCCATAGAACAGGCCCAGCATGACCAGCAGGAAGAGCACCACCATCTCCAGGGCGCCTTTCAGGGAGGCCAGGCGTTCCTGGAGGCTGAAGCGCGGTCCCACCGGTCCCCAGCCCGGGTGCAGGCGGCAGATGGCGGCCACCGACAGCATGAACAGCAGCATCAGCAGCAGGCCGGCCCCGACGCCGCCGTAAAACAGCCGCGCGATGGACTGTTCGGTGGAAAGGCCGATGACGATGAGCACCACGCTGGGGGGGATGACCACGCCGAGGGTCGAGCCGCAGGCGATGGTGCCGGTGCTCAGCCGGGCGTCGTAGTTGAACTTGCGCATCTGGGGCAGGGCCACGGTGGTCATGGTGGCGGCGGTGGCGGCATTGGACCCGCAGATGGCCGAAAACGCCGCGCAGGCCAGGACCGTGGCCATGGCGATGCCGCCGCGGATGTGTCCGACCCACTTGTAGGCGGCGGTGTAGAGCTTGGCGTTGACCCCGGAGTAGAAGGCCACCTGCCCCATGAAGATGAACAGGGGGATGACGGTGAGCCCGTACTTGGAAAAGGTGTCCCAGACCACCGAGCTGACCATGTGCAGACCGGCCTGGAAGGAGACCAGGTAGCAGAAGCCGCCGAAGCCCACGAGGGCCATGGCCAGACCCACGGGCATGCCCAGGAAGAAAAGCACGAAGAGCAGCAGGCCGATGCCGATAATTCCCACCATGGCCGCGCTCATCGGGGGGCTCCGTCGCGGGGGGCCAGGCTGCGCGCCAGGTCCAGCAGGAACACCAGGGCCATGGCGCCGCAACCCAGGGCCACGGCCAGGATCACCGGGGCAAACCCGATCCGCAGGGTTTCGGACAATTCCCCGGTGCGCCAGAACCCGGTGGCTTTCTGCACCAATTGGGCGGCGATCACCACCAGGAACACGGCGCACACCAGGTCGTTGAAGCCGTTCAGCAGCCGGCGCACGGGCCCCGGGAAGCGGTTCACCAGAACGTCCACGGCGATGTGGCCGCGACGGGCCTGGGTGGGCGCCAGGGCGAAGGCCACGGCCAACGCCCCGGCATACGCCATCACCTCGTAGGTGCCGGTGATGGGCACCCAGACCGCCCGGAAGGCGATGTTGGCGCAGGTCAGGACAATCATCGCCGTCAGGCACACGCCGCCCAGGACCACCAGCAGACCGTTCAGCCCGCGCACCAGCTTTTCGATGTAATACAGCATGCGGCCTCGCGCCCTATTTTGCGTATTTTGCCAGGGCGGCCTGAATGTCGGCCATCACGGCCTGGGCGTCGACGCCCGCCGCCGTGGCCTCGGCCACGCCTTTGGCCTTCACCGGCGCCAGCAGGGCATCCCACTGGGCCTTGGCCGCCGGATCTAGGGTGATGAGCTCCAGGTTGTGGTTCTTCTGCGACCACTCCACGGATTCCTTCACGTGATCGTCCATGTATTGGCCGGTCCACTCCGACTGCTCCCGGATGAGGTCCTCCATGACCTTCCGGACGTCCGCCGGCAGGCTGTCCCACTTGGCCTGGTTCATGACCACCGCAAAGGGGTAGATGACCGTGTCGGTGATGGTGGCATAGGGGCACATTTCGGCGAACTTGAAATCCTTGAGGGATTCGAGGGACGACAGCTCGCCCTTGATCACGCCCTTCTGCAGGGCCTCGGGGTAGTCGGACTTGGGCATGCCCACGGGGCTGGCGCCCCAGGCCTCCAGGCACATGGCCGGCACACCGGAGGCCCGCAGTTCGAGCCCCTTGAGGTCGGCCAGGCTGCGCACGGGCACCTTGGACATGATGTTGGAGGTGGCCGTGGTGAACATGGCCAGCACCTTGACCCCCGCGAACTCCTTGGGTTTGTACTTCTCGTAGATGTCCAGGAGCACCAGGCTGCCGGTGCGGGCATCCGGAATGCCCACCGGCAGGCTGGTGAGGTTGGTGAGCACGAAGCGCCCCGGCTGGTAGGCCATGCACAGGTTGCCGATGTCGGCCTGCCCCGCGATGACGCCGTCCATCATTTCGGTGGCTCCCAGCAGGGTGCCCCCGGGATAGGTCTTCACGGCCACCTTGCCGTTGGTGCGCTTCTCCACCTCGGTCTTCCAGCGCTCCATCTGCACGCAGGGGAAGGTGGGCGCCGGTGGGAAGTTGGCGTAGCTCAACTGGATGGGCTGGGCCGGGGATTGCCCGGGGACCAGAAGGGCCAGCGCCAGGGCCAGGGCCAGGGCTAAAGCTCTCGTCTGCATACGATCCTCCTCCATCGGTTGGTGGTGAGCACTTGGGCGAGGAGCCCGCCCCCCCGCCATTCAGCGGATCGGAAAGGCGGTGCCCCGCCCGCCCGGATCGGCGCCCGGCGGGTCGCGGCGCCGGTC
>DJGG01000217.1 GCA_002432195.1 Desulfobacteraceae bacterium UBA5852 | reverse complement strand
GTCAGGGGCCGCGGGGGTTGGGGGGTGGGGGGGCATGGGACGCTCCGCGCCGTCAGGCGCCGCCGGCGCAGGGCCCCGTGGCCTCCGCCGGGGGGAAACGCGGCTGCCAGAGGGGCAGCGCCAGAAGATCGGCGGGAGCCGCCAGGAGAATGGCCGCCCCGTGGCGTTCCAGCTCGGCCGCCCCCCGGAACCCCCAGGCAGCGCCCACCGGGACCATGCCGGCCGCGCGGGCGGTGTCCATGTCCACGCCGCTGTCGCCCACGAATAGGCAGGCCGCGGGTGGCGCCCCCATGCGGGCGGCGGCCTCCAGGGCGCCCCCGGGATGGGGCTTGACCGGGCGCCCGGGGCGCTGGNNGCTGGCCCAGCACCGGGCGGACGGCCCCCCCGGGGAAGAAGCGCCGGATGCAGCGCCGGGCGGCGTCTTCCGGCTTGTTGCTGACCACGGCCAGGGGCAGGCTCCGGGCGGCCAGGCGCGTCAGGACCCCGTGGATGCCCGCATAGGGGCGTGTGGCGATGTCCCAATGGCGGCTGTAGTCGTCCAGGAAGTCCGCCAGGCAGGCGTCGATGGTTTCCGGCGTCCGCCGCGCCGGCGGCAGGCAGCGCGTGACCAGCATGCGTGAGCCGTCGCCCACGAACCGGCGATAGCGCTCCTGCGGATGGGACGGCAGGCCCCGGCGGGCCAGCATGCGGTTGGCGGCATCGGCCAGGTCGGCGAGGGTGTCCAGCAGGGTGCCGTCCAGGTCGAAGATCACGGCGGCGATGGGGGGCACGGTCTCCTCCGGGTGGGGGTGCGGGCCTTCGGCAGCCGGCGCCCCAGGGGCGCGCCGCTGCCAGGGTCACTGATAGGCTTCCCGGTCTTGGCGGTCAAGGGCCGCCTGTCCGGGCAGGGCCGGTTCCCGGTGGACAAACCCGGCCGTGCGGGATAGATACAGCGCAGTCCCTGGAGGCTGCGGGCGGTTCCGCGGGCCTTTGGGGGGCTGCTGCCGGAAAGGCATCCATGACCACCGGGATCTACCGACAAATCGGCTGGGCTTCCCTGATCATGATGGGCTCCATCTTTCTCAGCCGGGTGGCCGGGCTGGTGCGGGAGATGTCCATCGCCTGGATCGGCGGGGCCGATGCCGCCGTGGACGCTTACCGGGTGGCCTTCGTGGTGCCCGAGATCCTCAACCACATCCTGGCCAGCGGCTTTCTCTCCGTCACCTTCATTCCCATCTTCTCCACCTACCTGGCCAACGGGCGGGAAGCGGAAGGCTGGCGGGTGGCGGCCCTGATCCTCACCGTCTTCGGGCTGCTCCTGGCCGTCCTGACCGGGGCCGCGTTCTGCCTGGCCCCGGCGCTGATCGACCTCCTGGCCCCGGGGCGCACCGATCCCCTCTTCAAACACCTGGCCGTGCGCATGACCCGCATCATCATGCCGGCCCAGCTGTTTTTCTTCTGGGGCGGCATCCTGATCGCGGTGCAGTTCGCCAAGGGGCGCTTCGGGATTCCGGCCCTGGCCCCCCTGGTTTACAACCTCGGCATCGTGGCCGGTGGGCTGGTGCTGGCCCCCCGCCTGGGCATGGAGGGCTTCGCCTGGGGGGTGCTGGCCGGCAGCCTGGCCGGCAATTTCCTGCTTCAGCTCTGGGGGGCCCGGCGGGCGGGCATGACCTTCCGGCCCTGCTTCGATTGGCGCCACCATGAACTGCGGCGCTATGTCGGCTTGACGCTGCCCCTCATGCTCGGACTCACGATGACCTTTTCCACCGAGATCTTTTCCAAGTTCTTCGGCAGCTTCCTGCCGGTGGGAGGAATCTCCTGGATCGAGTATGCCTACCGCATCATGCTGATGCTGGTGGCCTTTTTCGGCCAGGCCGTGGGGGTGGCATCCTACCCCTTCATGGCGCGGTTGGCCGCCGAAGGGCGTCTGGAGGAGCTGACCCGTCTGCTGGACGACATGCTGCGCTACCTGGCGCTGGTGATCCCCCTGTCCGTGGTGGTCATGGTCCTGCGCCTGGAGGTCGTCGGGCTGCTGTTCCGGCGCGGCCGCTTCGACGACACGGACGCGGCCATGACCGCCGGGGTCCTGATCTATCTCATGGCCGGGGCGGTGGCCTTTGCCGCCCAGACCGTGGTCAACCGCGGCTTTTACGCCCGGCAGAACACGCTCCTGCCGGCGGTCTACGGGACCCTGGCGGCCCTGGGAGCGGTGCCCATCTACCTGGCGGGGCTGAAGCTCATGGGGGTTGCCGGGGTGGCCCTGGCGATTTCCCTGGCCGCGGTGCTGCAGGTGCTCGTGCTCTATGCCGTGTGGAACCGCCGCAGCGGCAACACCGGAGCCCCGGCGGTCTACGGGCTCTACCTCCGGGTGGCGGCCCTCAGCCTGCCCCTGGGCCTGATCCTGGAAGCCCTGCGCCGGCGCCTGCCCTTTGCCGGCGCCTCCTCCCCGGTCGGTCAGGCGGCCACCGTGATCCTCATCGGCGGGGCGGCGATGCTGCTGCTCCTGGCCCTGGGCCGCCTCTTCCGCATCCGCGAGCTCCAGCAGGCGCTGCAACGGCTCTTGGCAAGGGTGCGGCGCTAGCAGGCTGTGGATAAANNCTCAGGCCGAAATGTCCCGCCGACGGCGGGATTGCGGCCTTCGGGAAAATGCTCACAACCATCCCGCTACGGCGGGATTGCTCCGCTTCTCCCATCAGGCCGCGCCTTGCCTTTCGGCCTGATGCTTGTTCATCCACAGCCTGATAGCCGCCTGCCGTCTCCAACACCTCACTCCGCAAACCCCGGCGGCAGCGTTCCGTCAGGTGGACCGCCTTCCGGGGGCCGCGGCGCCCCCCCGGCACCTTTGCGCATGCGCAGGTCCAGCCCCAGCTCCCGGGCGCGCCGGGCGAAGGAACCGCTGGCCAGGCGCAAGGCTTCCATGGGCTCCACCACGATGGCCGCCCGGGCCGTCACCGGGCAGTGGTGTTCGCAGAAGCCGCAGCCGCTGCAGCGCGCTTCCACCACAAAGGGTACGGCCACCTTCAGGCCCGCCACGCGCCGGAATTCCACCGCGTCGTACGGGCAGGTCTCGTCGCAGACCAGGCAGGGCCGGTCGTGTTCCCAGGCCAGGCACTTATGGCGCAGCACCTGGGCCGTACCGATCTTGGCCCAGAGTTTGTCCGCCGGCGGCAGCCACCGGATGGCGCCGGTGGGACAGACCTGGCCGCAGGCGTTGCACCGGGGCTCGCAAGGGCCCATGGCCGGCGTTACCACCGGGGAGTAGAAGCCGGCCAAACCCGTGACGAGGCCCAGGGGCTGGAGGGTGTTGGTGGGGCAGGCCCGCAGGCAGGCGCCGCAGCGGATGCAGCGCGCCAGAAAGTCCGCCTCGGGCCGGGCCCCGGGGGGGCGGATCAGGGTGGGCGGCACCAGTCGGGACAGGCCCGGGGCCCCCAGGAGATGTTCGGCGCCCGTGAGGGTCACCGCGGCGGCGCCCATGCCGCCCAGCCCGGCGGCCAGCCACTGCCGCCGGGAAGGGGAGAAGCCGCCGGCCGCCGGGGCCGGGGAGGGTTCTCCGGGGGCGAAGCGCACGGCCTGCACGGGGCAGACCGCCACACAGGTCTGGCAGACGATGCACTCGGCATGCCGTGTGACGGTCGGGTCCGCGGCGATGGCCCCCACGGGGCAGCGTCGCTGGCAGAGGCCGCAGGCGGTGCAGGCGCTGGAAACCGAGCGCCGCAGGAGGGGGCGTCGGGCACAGAGCGCCATGAGCGCTCCGGCCGGGCAGAAGGCACGGCACCAGAGACGGCGGGCGCGCAGCCCCAGGGCCAGAATCAGCGCCAGGGACAAAAAGGTGAACCAGGGCAAGGCGTAACGCTGCACGGGCATGTCGGCGAAGGCCAGCCATGTCCAGTCCCAGCGGTCGGCCAGGGGATGGGCGGCGGCGAGCGCGCCGGCGGCGACCTGCTGCAGCACCGGGCGCAGGGCCAGCGCGTAGAAGCGGGTGGCCAGGGGCAGGGGGGCGGCCAGGTAGGCGAGGGAAACGCCCAGCAGGGCGGCCCCCATCAGGGCCGCCAGCACCATATATTTGCCCCGGTACCAGGCGGCGGCCAGGGGTTGCGGAGATGCGGGGCGGGCCGGGCGCAGCAGGCGGTCGCACCCGTCGATGGTGGCGCCCAGGGGGCACACGTGACCGCAGAAGAAGCGCCCCAGGAGGGCGGTGAGCCCCAGCACCAGGGCCGCCGGCAGGAAGGCGGCGATCCAGGCCCGGGCGGCCAGTTGGGTGACCGCGGCGGCCGCCGGGTCCAGCCGCAGAAAAGCGTCCACGGGAAGCCAGGGCACCAGGGGGTAGGCGGCCAGGCCCAGCAGGAGCCAGAAGGCCCCGAGGCTCGCGACTTGCACGCTCCGCCGGAATCCCATGGGCCCTCTATCAGGCTGTGGATAAACAA
>DJGG01000203.1:18320-19107 GCA_002432195.1 Desulfobacteraceae bacterium UBA5852 | reverse complement strand
AAGCCTCGCAGAAATCTCCCCCAACTGCGAGAGCCGCTTCCAGGAACCGATCGTTCGTTTCATGCCACCGTCCCTGCAGCGATTCCGGGGATTCTCCATTCAATACGGCTGCGACGGCTCCCTGGACCTTCTCGTCGGAAACCAGCGGCAGAATCGCCTCCGGGGCTAAACCGGAGCGCTTTTCAGGGGACTTCCACAAGAGAAAAAGGAGTGCCGCTTCCCATGGGTCAGGAGGTAATCCTCCCCCCTTATCCCCTTCATTTACATATACGCGATCAGAGGCGGATTCCCTCTTTTCCGTTTCGGATGGAAATTTTTTTACCGCCGACTGTCTGTCTCGGAGGATTTCGGCAAGCTGGTGTGGAAAAATCCCGAGAGAACTCGCGATGGACGCGAGATGTGGAGCCAGGTCCAGCATGGAAAGCTCCGCAAGCCCTTCCAGTATCTCTTCGACGACCTTCTTCCGCCCTGGGCCTTCCAGGGTCGCCCTTCTTGCGTGGACATGGTAAAGCGGAAGGGGTATTGCCTCCCCAAGAGCCAGCCTGAAAAGGTCCGAACCACCGGAGAAGGCGAGGAGTTCGTCGGGATCCTTTCCCCTCGGCAATTCCACAACGTGGACATCGAGCCCCTCCTTCTGGAGAAGGGTCATCCCCCTGAGAGTCGCTTCCTGTCCGGCGGCATCACTGTCATAGCAGATAAGGACACGGTCAGCCATTCGTTTCAGCAGCGCCGCCTGCTCCGCCGTCAAGGACGTCCCGAGAGTGGCGACAGCATTCCGAAAACCGCA
>DJGG01000203.1:5263-18187 GCA_002432195.1 Desulfobacteraceae bacterium UBA5852 | reverse complement strand
GTCAGTTTACCGGCAATATCCCGGATTGGAAAGAGGACTCGGCCACGGAATCGGTCGTAATCTCCCTTTTGCCCTTCGATGATGAGGCCGCAGGCAAGTGCTTCCTGCCTGGTGACCCCTTTCTTCTGGAGCAGGCTCCATAGCGCATCCCACGCCGGCGGAGCCCATCCAAGCTCGAATTGTGACCATGCCGAAGACTCAAGCTGCCGGGTCCCAAGGTATTTGCGAGCCGCCTCGCCGGAAGGCGATTGCAGGTTTTCCCGGTAAAAGCCCAGGGCAATCTCCATTATTTCGGAAAGGTTGCGCTTGCCGCCTGCGCTTCGCCGAATCTCCACTCCTGCCCGTTCCGCGAGCATTTCCATCGCTTCCGGGAAAGAAAGCCCTTCCCGTTCCATCACGAAGGAAAAGATATCGCCTCCACGGCCGCATCCATAACAATGAAAGGTCTGTCTTTCAGGGGAGACGTAGAAGGAAGGGGTTTTTTCGGCATGGAAGGGGCAAAGCCCCCTGAGGTTTTTCCCCACCTTGCGAAGGGGAACGGAATCTCCGACGAGTTCGACGATATCAAGCCTTTCCTTGATTTCCCGGACGGCTTCGTCCTGGCCCATTCGGACACCTCCAGACTGGGAGAAGCCGAGGGGGGCAGGACTGCCCCCCTCGGCGACGTTCGTATTTCGGGAAGTTGCGAAAATTAACCGGTCGGTTCGGCTCGCCTAGACAAATAGCGGGGCGATGACGACCGCCACGACGGACATGAGCTTGATCAGGATATTCATGCTGGGACCGGCTGTATCCTTGAATGGATCGCCGACCGTATCTCCAACGACGGCGGCAGCATGGGCCGGAGTCCGCTTGCCTCCATGGTGTCCCTCTTCGATGTATTTCTTCGCGTTATCCCAGGCACCGCCTGCATTGGCCATGAAGATGGCGAGCATGACGCCCGTCACGATCGAGCCGCCTAGAAGCCCGCCAAGAGCCGCAGGACCAAGGAGGATGCCAACCAGCACCGGGGCGACGACGGCCATGAGCCCTGGAACGACCATCTCGCGGAGGGCAGCAGCGGTGGATATATCCACGCAGCGCTCATACTCGGGACGGCCGGTGCCTTCCATGATGCCCGGGATCTCCCGGAACTGGCGCCGCACTTCGTCAACCACCGCGCCGCCGGCGTTGCCCACGGCCTTCATGGCAATGGAGGCGAACAGGTAGGGCAGCAGGCCGCCGATGAAAAGCCCCACGATGACGTCGACGTTGCCCAGGTCGAACCGGATGGGCTCCACGCCTTTTTCACCCTGCATGGTGAACTCGAACACGTAGCAGGCGAAGAGCACCAGGGCGGCGAGCCCGGCGGAGCCGATGGCATATCCCTTGGTGACCGCCTTGGTGGTGTTGCCCACCGCATCCAGCGGGTCGGTGACGGCGCGCACGCTCTCGTCCATTCCGGCCATTTCGGCGATGCCGCCGGCGTTGTCGGTGATGGGGCCGTAGGCGTCGATGGCGATGACCATGCCGGTCATGGAAAGCATGGACATGGCGGCCATGGCGATGCCGTAAAGGCCGGCGAAGTGATAGGAAACCAGGATACCGGCGCAGATGGCCAGCACCGGGGCCGCCGTGGACTGCATGCTGACGGCCAGACCGGCGATGATGTTGGTGCCGTGGCCCGTGGTGGAGGCTTCGGCGATACCCTTAACCGGGGAGTACTTGCCCGTGTAAAACTCGGTGATGATGACGATCAGCACCGTCAGCACGAGACCCACCAGGGTGCAGTAGTAGATGTCCATGGAGGAGTATTCGCCGATGGCCGGGATGAACTTCTGGCAGGCGAAGAAAAACGCCACGGCCGCCAGGATGGCGGCGCCAAACATCCCCTTGTAGAGCGCGCCCATGATGTACTCGCTCTTGCCCAGGCGCACGAAAAAGACCGCGATGATGGAGGCGACGATGGAGATGGCGCCCAGCACCAGGGGGAATTCGGTGGCGATGACTTCCTTGGGGAACATCAGGTGCCCCAGGAGCATGGCGGCCACGGCGGTCACGGCATAGGTTTCGAACAGGTCGGCGGCCATGCCGGCACAGTCGCCCACGTTGTCACCCACGTTGTCGGCGATGACAGCGGGGTTGCGGGGGTCGTCCTCGGGAATTCCGGCTTCCACCTTGCCCACCAGGTCGGCGCCCACGTCCGCGCCTTTGGTGAAGATACCGCCGCCGAGGCGCGCGAAGATGGAGATGAGGCTGCCGCCGAAGCCCAGGGCCACCAGGGCTACGACGTCATGGGTGAAGTGGTAGTACCCCGCGACGACCGTGAGGGCCAGACCCGCCACGATCATGCCGGTCACCGAACCGCCCTTGAAGGCCAGCGCCAGGCCGGCGGCCAGGCCCTTCTTGGAGGCCTCGGCCACGCGCACGTTGGCGATGACCGATACCCGCATGCCGATATAGCCCGCCAGGTAGGAGGCCGTGGCACCCAGCAGGAAGCCTATGGCGGTCTTGGCGCCCAGCCCGTAGAAGATGATGCCGAACAGCACGATGCCCACGACGGCGACACTCTTGAGCTGCCGGTTCAGGTAGGCGATGGCGCCTTCCTTGATGGCCCCGGCAATTTCCTGCATGCGTTCGTTCCCGGCAGGGGCACTCTTGACGACGCCGGCAATGATGATGGCGTACAACACCCCTGCGACCCCGACCAGCGTACAGTACAACGGCAAGTTGCTCATTACTGCTTCCATTCCTTCCTCCATCCTGAATGATTAGCTGTGAACCTCCGGGTTGGGCTGATTGAAACGATTCATCCCTTCCTGCGGGCCGTGGCGGATGATGGCGCTGACGGCTTCTTGAGCACGGTTGAGCACGCCGGGCAACCGATCGACCTCGTGGGCGGCAAATCCACCCAGCACGTGATCCGTCACATTGCCGCCGGCTTCGGGACGGCCGACACCGATCCGAACCCGTAAGAAATCACCCGTACCAAAAGCCTCCATCAGTGACCGCAAACCATTGTGTCCTCCGTGCCCTCCTTTCGCTTTGATTTTCAATCGTCCGAAAACCAGATCGATATCGTCGTGAATGACGATCAAATCGTTGCTCGAGAGGTGGAAATCGCGCGCCAGTAGCTGCGTTGGCGGCCCGCTGCGGTTCATGAAGGCAAGGGGTTGGACCAGGACCACCGGCAGACCTGCCACCAGGCCGAGCCCGAAGCACGCCTGATGCCGCTGCTGGTCCAGCCGGATGGCGTGCGCCGCCCCCAGTCGGTCCAGGGTCATGAACCCAACGTTGTGCCGGCTGAGGCGGTAGCGTTCACCCGGGTTTCCCAGGCCGGCGATGAGAAACCGCGGAATCAGATCGGGCCCGCCACCGCGCCGGGCGAGCCACTCCAGAAAGTGGTGGAGTCGAGCGCGCAAGGGCATCCCCGGGTGTGCGGGTGGTCATCCCGGCGGCCGTGGCGGCCGCCGTTGGTGTTCATGGTCAAGGTGCTGCTCAGCCTTCGGACTCGCTCTCCGGCGCCTCGGCAGCCTCCCCTTCCGCTGCCGCCTCGACCTCGCCCTCGCCCGCCATGCGGCCGCTCAGGATCGTGAGCACCGTGAAGTTGGTCCCATGGGGGATTTCCACGCCGTCGGGCAGGGGGATGTCCGTCACATGCAGGGAATCCCCCATGTTGAGGTGCGAGATGTCCACCTCGATGGTCTCCGGGATGGCATGGGGCAGGCAGAGGACTTCCACCTGCCGCCGGATGATCTGGAGCATGCCGCCCTCTTCCACACCGATCGCCTTGCCGGTGGGGAGCACCTGCACCATGACGCGGATCTTGCGATCCATCGCGACTTCGTAGAAGTCGGCGTGCAGGTAATTGCCGGATACCGGGTGGCGCTGGAGTTCCTTGAGCATGGCGAACTTGGGCGGCCCCTCCGGGGTTTCCAGATTGACGAATACCTGGTGGGCGCCCGTCTTGTTGACGATCAACTGCAACTCGTGGGCGTTGATGCTGAGCATGCGGGACTCGGCGTGGCGCCCATAGAGCACGGCGGGAATCATGCCCTCGCGCCGCAGGGCGCGGGCCGGGCTGTTGCCGCGGGTTTCCCGGGGATGAGCCTTAAGATTCTGTCGTTCCAACAATGGTTCCTCCTGATCCAATGGTATGATGTCGGCCCCCCCCTCAGACGAAGAGGGAGGTCACCGAATCGCCCCGGTGGCTGCGGATAATCGCTTCCCCCACCAGTTCGGCGATGCTGAGTACCTTGATTTTGTCGCTGGCCAAGGCCGCCTCGCTGAGCGGCACGGTGTCCGTCACCACGAGGGTCTTCAGCGCGGAGTCGGCGATGCGGCCCACGGCCGGACCCGACAGGACGGCGTGGACGCAACAGGCATGCACTTCCTTGGCCCCGCGGGCCATGACGGCCGCCGAGGCTTCGCTGAGGGTCCCGGCGGTGTCGGCCATATCGTCCAGGATGATGGCCACCTTGTCCTTGACATCGCCGATGACGGCCATGGCCCGCGCCTCGTTGGGCTTGTCCCGCCGTTTGTCCACGATGGCCAGCTCGGCCTTCAGCCGCTTGGCAAAGGCCCGCGCCCGCACCACGCCGCCGGTGTCAGGGGAAATGACCACCACGTGCTGGTCCTGGAAATGGGCCTTGATGTAGTCCAGGATTACCGGTGCGGCAAAGAGATTGTCCACCGGGATGTTGAAAAACCCCTGGATCTGCCCGGCATGCAGGTCCATGGTGATGATGCGGTTGGCGCCGGCCACCGTCAGCATGTCGGCCACCAGCTTGGCGCTGATGGGCACCCGGGGCTCCACCTTTTTGTCCTGGCGGGCGTAACCGTAGTAGGGCACCACGGCCGTGATGCGCTTGGCGGACGACCTTTTGAAGGCGTCGATCATCAGCAGCAGTTCCACCAGGCTGTCGTTGACCGGCCGGCAGGTGGACTGGACGATGAAGACGTCCTTGGAACGGACGTTCTCGTTGATTTCGATCTGGATTTCACCGTCGCTGAAGGTCTTGACCTTGGCCCCCCCGAGGGGCAGCTCCAGGTAATCGCAAATCTTGCGGGTGAGCACCGGATTGGAATTCCCCGAAAATATCGCCAGACTGTTCATGCTCGCAATCCGCAAAATCGCTGTGGTGGTGAAAGGTGGCTGGGGCGGGAGGATTCGAACCTCCGAATGCAGGGACCAAAACCCTGTGTCTTACCGCTTGACGACGCCCCACGGTAACCGGCCGGCGAAAACGAAAACACGCCCTGGGCGCGCCTGCCGGTCGTATCAGGTCAACAGACGCGTCTGAAATACCTGCCAGCCGCGGTTGGCGCTCAGCTTGCGGCCGGCGGCCCGGGCCACGCCGCGATCCTCGAAGAGCCCGAATACGGAAGATCCGCTCCCCGACATGAGGGCGCCCGACGCCCCGGCAAGCATCAATTGTTCTTTGATGGAAACGATTTCAGGGTGTTTGGCCGCCGAGACCGCCTCCAAGTCGTTGCACAACACCCGCTCGACGGCAAATTGCCCGTTTTTTAAAAGATTTTTCTTAATTTTTTTTCCGCACTTTGTCAATTCCAAATTCAAATCCCGGTAAACCGCGGCGGTGGCGATGCTGAAACCCGGGAAGACGATCACCACGAAACGCGGGGCCAGGTTGCCCACGGGCGCCAGGCGCTCGCCGATGCCCGTGGCCAGCATGGGCCCGTCGTGCAGGAAGAAGGGGACATCGGCGCCCAGCGTGGCGGCCAGGCGCTCCAGGGCTGGAAGGGAGAACGGCCGGCCCGTATGACGGTTGAGCACCTTGAGCACGGCGGCCGCGTCGCTGGAACCCCCGCCCAGACCGGCCCCCGCGGGAATGCGCTTGTCGATGGCCACCTGGATGCCGGCCGGGGGCGACCCGCCCTGCTCCTCCAGGCACCGGCAGAACAGCACCGCCGCGCGGTGGGCAATGTTGTCCGCGCCATCGGGGATTCCGGCCGCCGGGCAGTGGACCGCCACCCCTGTGCCCATGAAGTCGACGCGCAGGCGGTCCCGGAGGCCCACGGCGCACATGAGCGAGATCACCTCGTGATAGCCGTCCGCCCGTCGGCCCGTGACGGCCAGAAAGAGGTTGACCTTGGCAGGCGCCCGCACGTTCAGCGAGGTCGCCGGAACCCTCAGGCGCTGGCTCCCCACGGTCGGCTAACGCTTCTCTTTGACGTACAGAAGCCGCAGGTCGTAAAGGATGCCCTTGAGGATGTGCTCCTCATCGTGGTTGAGATTGCCGCGGGTCTTCTCCTCCAGCAGGCCGATGATGTCGATGGTCTGCTTGGCCAGGGGCAGGTTCTTTTCCTTTTTCCCGCTGGAAGGGTCTTCCAGCAACCCCAACTGCACGAGGGCCGAGGAGTTCAGCGACAGGATAAAGGTCGCAAAGTCGATTTTGGGCAGCCGGGGAACCTCTTCGGAAGGCGCGGTCCGGTCTTCCCGGGGAGGCGCCTCCTCCGCGGGCGGGGATTCGTTCCGGGACTTGGCTTCCTCGGCTTCCCCTCCGAAAAGCCGGCGATCCTTGACGACAAAATCCTTTTTTTCCTCGGTCATGACGTGCTCTCCTGTCCTGGGCGGGTGACCGTCCGCGCATGCGGTGCTTCACGTGGTTCCATCCGCAAAGGGTGGATCGGGGTTTTAGGCCAGGGCCGCCGGCCCGGCCCCCAGGATGCCCTTCGGGGGTGGACATTCAGCGCAAAGGGCCCGGCGCGGGCCGGGCATGTGGCCCGCGGTGCCGGGATGTTAGCGGTTGCAGACGCCAAACTCAAGAGGCATAACCGACTTCACTAGGGGCAAGGCCCGCAGTTCCTCCAGCACATGATCCGGGATGGCGGTGTCGGTGCACAGGAAAATGATGTTGCGGTTGTCCTCGGTTTCCTGCCCCACCTGCATCCGGCCGATGTTGATGGCGTGCTTGCCCAGGGTCATGCCGATGCTGCCGATGGCTCCGGGACGGTCGAGATTGTGGATCAGGGCCATGTGGCCGGAGGGGATCATTTCCAGGCGGAACCGGTTGACCCGCACGATGCGCGGATCCTTCTTGCCGTAGATGGTTCCGGCGATGGTGCTTTCCATGTCCGCCGTGATCGTCTTGAGGGTGATCAGGGTAAGGTACTCGGCGGATTCCGAGGTCGCCGTCACGGTGACCTTGATTCCGCGGTCCTTGGCCAGCAGGTGGGCATTGACGAAATTGACGTCGTCCTTCACCATGGGGGTCAGCAACCCCTTGATAATCGACGTTGTCACCGGGGCCAGGTCCAACCCCTGGAAGTCGCCGCTGTATTCGATGACCACCTCCTTGAGCGGCCCTCGCGCCAATTGGGTCTGCAGGCAGCCCATCTTGTCGCCGAGCTCCAGATACGGCCGCAGGCGCTGGAGCAGCTCCCCGGCCACCGAGGGCACATTGACGGCGTTGAGCACGGTGCCCTGCTTGAGGTAGCCGATCACCTGCCGGGCGATGGCCACGGCTACATTGGTCTGGGCCTCTTCGGTGGAGGCGCCCAGATGGGGCGTGCAGATCACGCGGTCGAGCTTGAGCAGGGGCGAATCCCCCGGCGGCTCGGTCTCGAACACGTCCAGGGCCGCGCCGCCCACCTGCCCCGCCACCAGCGCCTCGTACAAGTCGGCTTCGTTGACGATCCCGCCCCGGGCGCAATTGATCACCATGACACCGCGCTTCATGCGGGCGAAAGCGGCCCGGTCGAGCATTCCCAGGGTCTCCTTGAGCTTGGGCACGTGCACGGTGATGTAGTCCGCCCGGGCGTAAAGCGCCTCCAGGGAGACGCTCTCGAAGCCGGCCTTGACGATGCGCTCGGGGGTCACGAAGGGGTCATGCACAATCACCTGCATCTTGAGGCCCCGCGCCCGATCGGCCACGATGGAGCCGATTTTCCCGAACCCGATGAGCCCCAGAACCTTGCCGCAGACTTCCCGGCCCTGCAGGGTCTTCTTCTCCCAGCGCCCCTCCCGCAGGGCCGAGGTGCCCTGGGGGACATTGCGCGACAGGGCCATGAGCATGGCGATGGCATGCTCGGCGGTGGTGATGACATTGCCGTCCGGGGTGTTCATGACCACGACGCCCTTCTTGGTGGCCGCGGGGATATCCACGTTGTCCAGCCCGATGCCGGCGCGCCCCACGACCTTCAACCGCGGGGCAGCCTCCAGGAGGTTGGCGGTCACCATGGTGGCGCTGCGGATGATCAGCCCATCGTAATCGGCGATCATGGCCCGCAAGGCTTCCGGGGCCAACCCCGTGCGTACGTCCACCTCGATGCCGTCTTCCGCCTGGAGCAGTTGGATCCCGGCCTCACCCAGATTGTCGCTGATCAGAACTCGCATGCCTGGCCCCCTCGGAAAGAGATGCCGGCGGCGCGGGCCGCCGCCGGCGGTAATGGTCAAGCTGGGTATCTTAGAAGAGTTCGGGGCGGGATTCAAGAGCAAGATGGGCTTCCGGGCGGATCCCGGCGCCCCGCGCCCGCCCCCCACGGTTGCATTGGGCAGCCGGAGAGGGTAGATTGGGAGGCAGGCCGGAACCTCCGGCGTGACACGAATCCCTCTACAGGAGACCCGACATGACCGACCCCCGTATCCCGGGCACCCGCATCGGCTGGATCGGCACCGGCGTCATGGGCCGCTGGATGTGTCAGCACCTGATGGCGGCCGGATGCACGGCCACGGTCCATAACCGTACCCGCGAGAAAGCCGTCCCGTTGTTGGACCTGGGGGCGGCCTGGGCCGACTCCCCGGCCGCCGCAGCCCGGAACGCCGAGGTGGTGTTCACCATGGTGGGATTTCCCCAGGACGTCCGGGACGTCTATTTGGGCCCGGAGGGCCTCGCCACCCTGGTGCGCCCGGGGCAGATCCTGGTGGACATGACCACCACCCAACCCCGCCTGGCCAAGGAGATTCATGCCGCGACCGCCGCCCGGGGTGCCCAGGCGGTGGACGCACCGGTTTCCGGCGGCGACGTGGGCGCCCGCAATGCACGACTGTCCATCATGGTGGGCGGCGAGGACGCCGCGGTCCGCCAGGTGAGGCCGCTGCTGGCGGCCATGGGGCCCACCATCGTGCACCAGGGCCCGCCGGGGGCCGGCCAGCACACCAAGATGTGCAACCAGATCGTGATTGCCGGCACCATGATCGGGGTCTGCGAGGCGCTGGTCTATGGGCACCGGGCGGGTTTGGACCTGGAAGTGGTGCTGGAGAGCATCGCGGGCGGCGCGGCGGGCTGCTGGGCCCTCACCAACCTCGCGCCCCGGATGCTGAAGCGCAATTTCGACCCGGGCTTTTTCGTGGCCCACTTCATCAAGGACATGGGCATTGCCCTGGAGGAAGCCCGCCAGATGGAGCTTTGCCTGCCGGGTTTGGCGCTGGTGCATCAGCTCTATCTGGCGGTCCAGGCCAACGGCGGTGGCCGTCTGGGTACCCAGGCCCTGCTGCTGGCCCTGGAACAACTAAGCCGGGTGACGGTGGGTCCGGCGGCCGGAAAATGAGGCGCCTCCCAGGGCGCGGAACCCGGCAAGGCACCCCGGATGCCCCCGGCAGCCGGTGGGAACGGCGGACGGCCAGCGGGCCTCAGCTCTGGGAATCCAACGTTTTGCGCTGCTCCGCGAGCTTTTCCCGGAGACGGACGATGAGCTGGGCGGGGGAATCCTTGGAGAGGATTTCCTGGAACTGGGTGCGGTAGTTCTTGATCAGGCTCACGCCTTCCACCTTGACATCGTAGACCCGCCAGCCGTCGGCTGTCTTGTGCAGGCTGTAATCCACGGGGATGTTGCCGCTCTTGCGCACGATGTGGGTCTTGACCACCGCCAGGGGTTTGGACTCGTGAACCACTTCCGCCAGGTAGGCGATGGTCTCATCCTGGTAGGCCCCCTGGATACGGTCCAGGTAGACGTTGCCCAACACGTCGCTGAACACCTGGCTGAACTCCTCCTGCTGCTCGGGGGAAAGCTTCTCCCAGTCCCGTGCCAGAGCCCGCCGCGACACCTCTTCGAAGTCGAAAACCTTGTACACCACCTCCCAGATCAGGCGGCGCTGTTCGGTCTTGCGGGCCGCGTCCTTGTACTGGGGATCCCGCAGAATGCTCAGGGCCTCTTCCATGGGACCCTGCAGGGCCGCCTGGGGCTCGGCCGCCCGCAAGGCGTCCGTCGGGGCCAGGAGCAGCAGGGCCAGCACGCCTGTGATCACCGCAATACATACCTTCATGGACACTTCCTCCCCTTCATACGCCGCCGAATACGTACTTGCTGATCAGCTCCTCCAGGTCCACGGCGGACTCGGTTTCCGTGATCTCGTCGTCCGGCTCCAGCATGGTGCCGGACCCCCCGGGTGTCAACTTGATGTACTTGTCGCCGATCAGGCCCGCCGTTTTGACCGAGGCGATCACGTCGTCATGGAGCTGGACCTGGCGTTCGATCTTGAGACGCACCCGGGCCGCCAGGCGCTCGGGGTCCAGCTCGATGGCCGCCACCTTGCCCACGGGGACCCCCGCCATTTCCACGCTGGCCCCCACCCGCAGACCGGTCACGGAGTCGAAGCGTGCCACCAGGTTGTAGTGGTTTTCCCCCAGCAGTTCCATCTTCCCGAGCTTGATCGTCAGGTAGCCGACGCACAGGATGCCGATTAAGACAAACACGCCCACGGACAGTTCGACGGACGATTTTCTCATCATACCCCCGCTGGATCAGCACACGCTGAATTCATAAAAGGCTTCCTTGCTTTCCACGGCCCGGGCCAGAACCTGCTCCAGCTCCTGGCCCTCCGCGGCCTGGGCGAAGCCGGCGCTGATGGAGAAGCAGAAACCGGCATAGGGCCGGATCTTGACGAAATCGGCGGCCTTCAACTCTCGCGCCAGCTTGGCGCAGACCATCCGGGACTGCTCCAGGTTGGTATAGGGCAGAATCAGCAGGATGGCGTTCAGGCTCATGCGGGTGCAGGAATCCGTGATCCGCAGGCGTTGCCGCACCTGGGCGGCGAAATTGTGGATGGTCTCCTGGGTGCTGATGGGACCCGCCTTGGCAGTGATTTCGTGCATGTTCTCCACCGTCAAAAGAATCATCGAAAAGGGCACCTGGTGGCGCTGCAAGCGGCCCATCTCCTCCTTGAAACGCACCTCCCAGGTTTCCATGGGCACGGCCTGCCCCGCGCCGTTCCTGCGGGCCTCGAAACCGCGGATGAACTGGTGCACCAGGGGATCGGAAACCTGCTGCAGTTCCTCCGGGCTGCCGGAATAAAGCACCCGCCCTTCGTGCAGCATCGCCACCTGCTGGGAGAAGTAGAACACGTCCGGGATTTCGTGGCTGATGATCACCCCCGTGAATCCGAAGCGCTTCTGGTAGTCGGCGATCATGGTGTGCACGGCGTTCTTGCGGATGGGGTCGAGCCCCGTGGTGGGTTCGTCGAAAAGGATGATCTCCGGATCGGTAACCAGGGCCCGGGCCAGGGCCACGCGCTTTTTCATGCCCCCGGACAGCTGCGAGGGATACTCGTGGTCGATCTCCGCGAGGTCCAGCTGGCTCATCTTTTCGCGCACGCGCCGGCGGATCTCCTCCTCCGCCAGGCCGCCGCGTTCCCTGAGCGGCAAAGCGATGTTGTCGAAGACATTCATGAAATCGAACAGGGCCGTGTCCTGGAAGACGTAGCTGAACCGCCGCTTGAGCTCCCGCCGCTCACGCTTTTTCAACTTCCCCAGGGGCCGGCCGTCGATGAGGATCTCCCCCGCGTCCGGCTTCATGAGCCCGATGATGTGCTTGAGCAACACGCTCTTGCCGCCGCCGCTCTTCCCGATGATGGTGGTGATCTGGCCCCGCTCGATGGCCAGGTCGATCCCCCTGAGGACCGCGTTGTCGCCAAAGCTCTTATGGACGTCGACAAACTGGATGAAGGCGCTCGCCATGGTCGCTCTCAGAGCAGCAGGGAAGTCAGCACGTAATCGGTCACCAGCACCAGCACGCTGGAGATCACCACGGCTTCGGTGGTGGAGACACTCACCCCCTTGGCACCGAATTCGGGGCGCTGGTGGGTAAAATAGCCCTGGAAGCAGCACACCGTGATCACCACCACGGCGAAAACCACGGACTTGATGAACCCGCCCGTGATGTCGCTCATCTGCACGCTGGATTCCACCCGGGCGAAATAGATGCCCGGATTGATGCCCAGCAGCAGCGAGCCGGTCACATAACCCCCCATGATGCCCACCACGTCGAACAGGGCGGTGAGCAGGGGGAAGCTGATCAGGGCGCCGCCGATCCGCGGGCTGATGAGGAAGCGGATCGGATGGATGTCCATGGTGTCCAGGGCGTCGATCTGCTCGGAAATGCGCATGATGCCGATTTCGGCGGCCATGGCCGAGCCGGCCCGCCCGATGACCATGATGGCGGTCAGCACGGGCCCCAACTCCCGGATGAGGGTCAGGGCCACCGCCGCCCCCAGCACACCCTCGGAACCGAACTTGACCAGGGTGTAATACCCCTGGAGCCCCAGCACCATGCCGGTGAAGGCGGCCGTGAGGCAGATCACCGCCACCGACTTCATGCCGATGAAATAGACCTGCTGAACGATCTTGGTGGCCTGGAAGGGCAAGGAAAAGATCAGGACAAAGCCCTGGAAAAAAAAGATGGCGTTGCGTCCCATCTGCCGGATGCGGAACAGCGTCCAGGCTCCCATGCGCTGTACCGTTCCTGCCGTAGCGTCCTTCCAAGGCATGACCGGAGCCCCCGTCCCGATGGTGGTTCACCTAGAGTCCACTAAAATTTTTTCACTATAAAAAATCAACAACTTACTGTCAAGCAGCTTTTAACACCGGAGGCCTGCGGCAATGGGCGGGGCCCGACCGTGCAGGCCGCGCGCGTCCCGCGAAACCGTCCGGCGGCGCCACCGTCCAGGCATCGAGCGGCATCCTCCGCCTGTGAATAAACAAGTAT
>DJGG01000203.1:0-5224 GCA_002432195.1 Desulfobacteraceae bacterium UBA5852 | reverse complement strand
AAGGCAAGGCGCGGCCCGATGGAAAAAACGCAGCAATCCCGCCCTTGGCGGGAGTTGTGAGCATTTTCACGGGGGTCGCAACGCAGCCTTGTGGTCCGAGACGCAGTTTATTCACAGGCTGCGGCGGCCGCGGGGGCCCCTGCCGGGGGGAGATCGAAGCGCCGCCCGGGGGGCGCGGCCAGGCATGCGTCCCGGCAGGCGATCATGTTGGCGCGGGTGGCCGCATAGCGGCGCCCGTCGAACTCGAACCATTCCGGCAGCGGGCGGTTGAGGCCCCGGGCCATCAGGCCGTGGTAGAACCCCGACAGGCGCCCGTAAGCCGCAAACCAGTCCCCTTCCCCGGCATCCCCGAAGTTGCGACGGGCATAGGCCCGCAGCACGGCGATCTGGACGTCGCAGTCGGCCGCCACCAGGTCCAGGCTCTGCATGGTGGGTCCTGCCGACCCCGCTCCGCCGCCCGGACCGCCGCAGGCCAGCTTGATCAACTCCCCGGAGCCGACCCGCCGGTCCACCAGATCCATCAGGCGCCTCCGGAGAAACGGCAAGGGGTCCTCCTGGAGGCCGGCGGCGTCTTCGATGGCCTGGAGGTCCCGCAGGATGCCGCCGCGGCTGGCGGCATCGAAACGCTCCAGCTGTTGCCGGGCCGAACGCTCGGCGGCCGGCAGGCCGGCCGGGTCCGCCGCGAGGAACGCCGCCCACACGGCGCCGATGGTTTCCGGGGGGCGCGCCGGCGTCATGGGGCCGCCTCCACCAGGGGCGCACGGCGGGTTCCCCCCGCGTCGGCCGCCCCGGCTGCGACGGTCCCGGGGCAGAAAAGCCGCAGACGGTCGCCCACCACCTGCCCCACCTGGGCCAGTAGCCTGGGGAAGGCCTCCTGGTAACCGCAGGATTGCAGGCCGTCCTGCAGGCTGGCGCGGTAGGCGCGCTGCCCCTCGGCCCCCGCCTGCCGCAGGGCTTCCTGGAAGCGTTCCCAGGCGGGGCCGTCCGGTACGCGCAGCCGGGTGGCCATGTCCGCCGCCGCGCGGACCAGGGATTCCAGTTCGAAATGGGGTGTTTCCGCCGGATCCCGCTCCGGGCAGAGGTGGTAGCGCACCGCGTCGCAGATCTCGGCGGGGATGTTGAAGCGCTCGAGCACCAGGGCGCCGATCTCCGCCTCGCTGGCCCCCAGTACACGCCGCTCGACGGCCTGCCGGGCCGCGGCATCCGCATGCCCGGCGGCGAGAATTTCCCGTAGCGCATCGGGGAAATGCACGGCGACCACCAGGGCGCCGATACCGTGGAGCAGGGCCGCGGTGTAGGCATCCCCCAGGCGGTCGTACTCCAGCACGCCCCCCAGGGCGCGGGCCACGGCGGCCGCGACGCGCGCCCGCTCTTGGAAGGCCTCGAAGTCGAAGCGCTCCAGATCCAGCTGCTTGGTGAGGTGCTCGATGAGAAAGGAGGTGATCAGGTTCTGCCGCATGGCGTCGTAGCCCAGCAGCTTGACCGCGTGGGTGATGGAGCGCACCTCGATGCCGTAATAGGCCGAGTTGGCCAGGTTGAGGAAACGGGCCGTGATGTCGGGCGTCAGCTTGGCGACGACCTGATCGTAGGTGCCGAGGGGGTCGTTGAGCAGGGCGATGACGTCGAATACCCCTGCATCCACCAGCGGCAGGCGTTCGATGCGCTCGCGCAGCGCGGTGGCGTTTGTGGCGCGTGGGGTGAGCATGGTCGCTTGGCTTTCCTTCCGGGGTGATGATCGCCGAATGGCCGGCGCAGCCCGCCCGCCAGGGGCACAGGCCGTCATCTTGCTTATCGCAACTTGTCCCGATTTCTTGAGTCCCGGCAACGCCTCTTTACCTCGGGGACCGGGGCGTCTATTATGCGGTGCTCAACCGCTCGGCGACCAGGGTTCGCCACCGGGGTCAGCGCCCTGTGCCGAGTCCGCCGCCACTCCGAGGTGCTCCATGCTGGCCATCGAAAACGTCACCAAGAGCTACGGCCCGCGCGTGCTCTACGAAGGCTTGAGCTTCAAGCTCAACGCCAAGGAGCGCGCGGGTCTCGTGGCCCGCAACGGCCACGGCAAGACCACGCTGCTGCGGATGATCATGGGCGAGGAATCCCATGACGGGGGAACCATCACGATCCCCAAGAACTACCGCCTGGGATACGTCCGCCAGCAGATCGCCTTCACCCGGCCCACCGTCCTGGCCGAGGCCATGACCGGGCTGCCCCCGACGGAGGCCGACCACCACTGGAAAGCCGAAAAGATCCTGGCCGGGCTGGGGTTTTCCGCCGCCGACGGCCAGCGGCCGCCCGGTGAATTCTCGGGCGGCTACCAGGTGCGCCTCAACCTGGCCAAGGCCCTTCTGGCCGAGCCCGACCTGCTCCTGCTGGACGAGCCCACCAACTACCTGGACATCACGGCCATCCGCTGGATCATCCGCTTTCTCCAGTCCTGGCCCCACGAGCTGCTGCTGATCACCCACGACCGGGGCTTCATGGACCAGGTGGTCACCCACATCGTGGGCCTCCATCGTGGCCGGGCGCGCAAACTGAAGGGGGACACGGCCAAGTATTACGAGCAGATCGCCCGGGACGAGGAAGTCTATGAGAAAACCCGGATGAACGACGAGCGCCGGCGCCGGGAGGTGGAGCTGTTCATCTCCCGCTTCCGGGCCAAGGCCCGATTGGCGAACATGGTGCAGTCCCGCATCAAGACTCTGGAAAAAATGGAAAAACGCGATAAGTTGCGCCCGCTCCAGTCCCTGGAGTTTTCCTTCCGCAGTCAGCCCTTCCGGGGGCGGCGCATGCTGACCGCCCGGGGTCTGACCTTCGGCTATGGGGACGCGCGGCCGCTTTTCCAGGGGCTCAACCTGGCCGTGGAGCCCGAAGACCGCATCGCCGTGGTGGGGCCCAACGGCCACGGCAAAACCACGCTTCTGAAGGTCCTGGCCGGGGTGCTGCCCCCCAGCGCCGGGGAGGTCCAGTTCAACCCCCAGGTGCGCATGGGCTTCTTCGAGCAGACCAACGTGGCCACCCTGTTGGACGAGCGCACCGTGGAAGAGGAGATCCAGAGCGCGGATCCCCGCCTCGAACGCCAGGTGGCGCGCAACATCTGCGGGGCCATGATGTTCGAAGGGGACGACGCCCTGAAACGGGTGGCCGTCCTGTCGGGTGGTGAGAAAAGCCGCGTCCTGCTGGGCAAGCTCCTGGCCACCCCCCTGAACCTGCTGCTGCTGGACGAGCCCACCAACCATCTGGACCTGGTCACCATCCAGTGGCTCGAGGAAACCCTGCTCAAAACCGACAGCGCTCTGGTGCTGGTGACCCACGACCGTGCCGTGCTCCAGGCCCTGGCGACGCGCATCGTGGAACTGGACCGGGGGCACCTCTATGCCTTCCCCGGGGACTACCACGCCTTTCTGGCCCGCAAGGAGGCCGCCCTGGCGGCCGAAGAGGGGCAAGCCGCCCGCCAGGACCGCGAGCTGGCCCGGGAGGAGGCCTGGATCCGGCAGGGGGTCAAGGCCCGGCGCCGGCGCAACCAGGGCCGGGTGCGCGCCCTGGAGCGCCTGCGGGACGAGCGGCGGCAGCGGCGCGAGGCGCTGGGAGACGTGCGCCTGCGTCTCCAGGCGGCCGAACAGAGCGGCAAGCTGGTGCTGGTGGCCGAGGGTGTGAGCCATCGCTGGGGCGACCGTTGGGTGTTCCAGGACCTGAGCACCGTGATTTCCCGGGGGGACCGGGTGGGCATCGTGGGGCCCAACGGCGCGGGCAAGACCACCCTGCTCCAGATCCTGCTCGGCCGCCTGACCCCGGAGCGCGGCAAGGTGCGTCACGGCACCCGCCTGCAGGTGGCCTATTTCGACCAGTTGCGGGCCCAGTTGGACGAGGAGCGCTCGGTGGCCGACAATGTGGCCGAGGGCAACGACCGCATCGTCTTCAACGGGCGGACCCGCCACGTGATGGGCTATTTGAGCGATTTCCTCTTCACCGTGGAGCGGGCGCGGCAGCCGGTCAAGGCCCTCTCCGGCGGGGAGAAGAACCGACTGCTGCTGGCCCGCCTCTTCGCCCGCCCGGCGAACCTCCTGGTGCTGGACGAGCCCACCAACGACCTGGACCTGGAGACCCTGGAACTGCTGGAGGAGCGTCTGTACGACTACGATGGCACCATCCTCGTGGTGAGCCACGACCGGGTGTTCCTGGATCAGGTGGCCACGGGCATCCTGGCGTTCGAGGGGGACGGGCGCGTGAATGAATACGTGGGGGGCTACAGCGACTGGCGGCGCCAGCGCCGGGCCGCGGAGGCGCCGCCGCCGGCCCCTGCGCCCAAACCCCTGCGCCTGAAAACCCCACCCCTCGGGCCGCGCAAGCTGACCTTCAAGGAACAGAAGGAATTGGAAGCCCTGCCCGGGACCATCGAGCGCCTGGAGGCCGAGCAGGCCAACATCTTCGCCGCCCTGGGGGATCCCGGGATCTACAAGCGCCTGGGGGCCACGGTGCCCGGGCTCAAGGCCCGCCTGGGGGAGATCGAAACGGAATTGGCCGCCGCCTATGCCCGCTGGGAGGAGTTGGAAGGGCGGGCGGGGGGCTGAAATGAGCGGGCGGGGGCGTGGACCATGGCTCACGCCCTGTTTGGGCAATGCCCGCGCGCAAGGGGACACCTGACAACTCGAGGGAGACGGCATGACCAACCTGGACGACACCCACAGCAAGACCATCGGCTACCTGCTCTGGGCCTTCGGCTTCCTGGGGGCCCACCGGTTTTACTACGGCAAGCCCGTTACCGGGACGATCTGGTTTTTCACCCTGGGGCTGCTGTTCGTCGGCTGGATCGTGGACTTCTTCCTGATCCCCTCCATGGACCGGGAGGCCGATCTGCGTTTTGCTCCGGGGAAGCTCAGCTTCAACGCCGCCTGGCTGCTGCTGACCTTCCTGGGGCTGCTGGGGGTGCACCGCTTCTACATGGGCAAGTGGGTCACGGGGCTGGTGTATTTGTGCAGCGGGGCGCTTTTCGGGGTGGGGCTGATCTACGACTTCTGGACCCTGAACGACCAGGTGAGCCTGGCCAACCGGGGGTAGCCCGGGGTAGCGGACCGCAAGGCGCGGCAACCGTCCCCGACCGCCGGTGCCCTGCGGTCCGCCACTTCAGGTCCCGGGGCGGCGGACTAAAATGACGGGAATTTCCGGGGGGATCTCCGGGTGAGATGGGCTGGGGGGCTTAAGGTCCCAGGGGGCGGGCAACGGTTTG
>DJGG01000242.1:559-3780 GCA_002432195.1 Desulfobacteraceae bacterium UBA5852 | reverse complement strand
TTGAGGGCGAGTTTTGCCCGTTCCCTGGGAGCGCAACCCCCCACCCCCACGCCTGCCCAACGGTAACAAACGATTCGGAATTTTTACCCAACCCTTCCGGGACACGACAATAGCGGTCGGTATTCAACGGCCCGACCCCATCCGCCACCGGAGGACCCATGACCCAACCCGCCCCACGCGAGCGCATCGCCGTTATCCAGGGGGACATCACGACCCTGGAAGTGGACGCCATCGTCAACGCGGCCAACCGCAGCCTCCTGGGAGGCGGCGGAGTGGACGGCGCCATCCATCGCGCCGCCGGCCCGGAGCTGCTGGCCGAATGCCGGACCCTGGGAGGCTGCCCCACGGGGGAGGCCCGCATCACCAGGGGGTACCGCCTCCCCGCAGGCCACGTGATCCACACGGTGGGGCCGGTCTACCACGGCACCCCGCGGGACGCCGAGCTCCTGTCCGCCTGCTACCGCAACAGCCTCGCCCTGGCGGCGGCCCACCGCCTAGCATCCGTGGCCTTCCCGGCGATCAGCTGCGGGGCCTACGGCTACCCCCTGGAGGCGGCCTGCCGCGTGGCGGTGGACACCACCCTGGATTTTCTGTCACGGGACCGCCGCCTGCGGCAGGTGCTGTTCGTGCTCTTCGGCGCCGCGGAGCGCCGGGTTTACGACGCCTACCTCGCCAGCCTCTGAGGCGGCCCCCGGAGCACCCGCGGCAGGTCCGCCGATAGCCGGCTGTGGATCAGCTGCGCCTGAGGCCGGAATGCGGCGTTGCGGACCGCAAAGGCCTTCCTCAAGGGGGTGCCGCCCGCGCGCCAGGCCGTAATGCCGGCCTGCCCGGCGGGGAGGGCCCGCACGGGCGCCCGCCGCGCCCCTCTTGCCTTTCCCTCCGATCCTGGTTACCCCACGGGGCGATAGCATTTGACAAATGACGGAAACGTGCTATTTTGCCAGCTCTCGGACGGTTGGAGGCGGGGCTGCGGCCCGCGGGCACCGTTTAAACATCCCAGCGCAAGGAGGAAAGAGCACCATGATTGACGTCACGGCGGCCGCCACGCAACAGGTGGCCGAATATTTCAAAGGCAAGAAGGTATCGCCGATCCGGATCTTCCTCAATTCCGGCGGCTGAGGCGGGCCATCCCTGGCATTGGCTCTGGATGAGCCAAAAGAGACCGACGAGGTGATCGAGGTGGAAGGTTTCTCCTACGTGGTGGACCGGGAATTCCTGGAGCGGGTCCAGCCCATCACGGTGGATTTCGTGGACATCGGTTTCCGTCTCTCCTGCGCCGTGGAATTCGGCGGCGGCTGCGGCAGTTCCTGCAGCTCCGGAACCTGCGGCTGAGGCGCTCCCGCGGTTTTTGACGGCACCCTGCGGGGTGCCGTTTTCTTTTTAAGGAATTCTGCCCATGGCCCTCATCGACTACCGGCTGGAGGACGACGTCGCCCTCGTCACCTTGCAGGACGGCGAGAACCGCTTCAATCCCCCGTTCCTGGACGCCTTCCTGGCCGCCCTGGACGAGATCGAGACCCGCACCGCGGCCCGCACCCTGGTGGTGGTTTCGTCCCACGAGAAGATCTGGTGCAACGGCATCGACCTGGAGTGGTTGGTGCCCATCCTCCAACGCGGCGACCTGGACGCGGCCAAGGCCTTCTTTCGCCACCTGAACCGCCTGCTGCTGCGCCTCCTGACCTTTCCCGCCCTCACGGTGGCCGCCATCACCGGCCACGCCTTCGCCGGGGGGGCCATCATGGCCTGCGCCTTCGACTTCCGTTTCATGCGCTCCGACCGGGGATTTTTCTGCCTGCCGGAAGTCGACCTGGGAATCCCTTTCCTGCCGGGCATGAACGCCCTGCTGCGCAAGGCCATCCCGCGCTACCAGTTGGAAACCATGCAGTATACCGGCTGCCGCCTGACGGCCGAGGAGTGCCTGAGGCACCACATCGTGCGCCAGGCCTGCCCCCAGGACCGGCTGTTGCCGGAGGCCATGGGCTTCGCGCGCTCCCTGGGCAAGCAGCGGGCCATCGTCGGCGAGCTCAAGCGGCGCCTCAACCGCGAGGCCATCCAGGCCATCGAGGTGCAGGACCCGCCCTACATCGATTCCGGCCAGTTCCATATCGGCGCCTGACGCCGCGCGGCGCAGGGCGCCACCAATCTCACGACGCTTCGACGAGGTGACCCCATGCTGACCTGGTTGTTCGTCCTGCTGGTGCCGGCGATCCTTTTGCTGCTGGCCTGGAAACGGCTCCACCCCCGCCGCCGGCCCGCGGAAGAGATCCCGGCCACGCCGTACGTCTGCCAGCGCTGCAACGAAAAGGATTGCCATTGCGACCCGCCCAACTGACCCCGGGGCCAATGACCCCCCGGGCCGGAACACGCCCATGCCTCCCGCCGCCGTCACCGACCTGCTGCCGGAAGACCTCCGCCGCTATCTTGAAGGGCGGCGGGAGTCGCGCTATTGCCTGATCGACGTCCGGCAGCCCATGGAATACGCCGCCGGGCACCTGCCGGGGGCTCTGCTGTTGCCCCTGGCCGAACTGGAAAGCCGGCTCTTCCACCTGCCCGCCGACCGCGAGCTGGTGTTCTACTGCAGCAACGGCACCCGCTCCCGGGTGGCCGCCGACCTGGCGGCGGAGGCGGAGGTCACCGCGCTGCCCATCCGCCACCTGCTGGGCGGCATCCTGGCCTGGCAGGGGCGCAAGCTGGCGGACTTCCCCCGGGTGCGGATCTTCCCGGCGGAGGCGGACCCTCTGGCCGTCATGCACACGGCCATGGACCTGGAAAAAGGCGCCCAGCGTTTCTACCGTCATCTGCGGCAGCACTTGAGCGATCCGCCCCTGGCGAAAGCGCTGGGGGAGCTGGCCGCCGCCGAGGAGTCCCACGCCCGCGCGATTTACGGGCTCTGGGCCTCCCATCAGGGCCAGCCGCCCCCTTTCGGCCCGCTTTTCGAGAACCTGGAGGGCCGCCTCATTGAGGGCGGAGGGGATCTGGAGGCGGAGCTGGAGCGAGCGGCCGCTATAGGGGACACCCCCTGCCGCGCGCTGCTGGAGTTGGCCCTGGATGTGGAATACCGGGCTTACGATCTCTACCGCGTTCTGGGGGAAAGGGAGCGCGGGGAGGCCCGGGAGATCTTCTGGTACCTGGCCCAGGCCGAAAAAGGCCACCTGCGCACCATCGCCCGCCTGCTGGGCGACTGCCCGGGATCAGCCTCTGGATAAACAAGCATCGGGCCG
>DJGG01000242.1:0-439 GCA_002432195.1 Desulfobacteraceae bacterium UBA5852 | reverse complement strand
GTTTATCCACAGCCTGCTAGCTGCCTGTGGGTCCGCGAATCCCCCCCGGGGGGATGGACGGGCCCCCATCCTCACCATAGCCCGGAGGAACCCCTCATGCCCCCTGGGGACATTCCCGCCCTGGTGAAAATCCAGCGCCAGGCCTTCGCCAGCGGCCGCACTTTGCCCGTGGCCACCCGGCGCGCGCGCCTGCGCCGGCTACAGGCTCTCCTGGGGGAATTCGAGCCCCGCATCCTGGAAGCCCTCTCGGCCGACCTGGGGAAACCCCCCTACGAGGGGTACATGAGCGAAGTGGGCATCGTCCGCGACGAGCTGCGCTTCGCCCTCAAGCGGGCGGGCGCCTGGGCCCGCCCCCGCCGGGTCCCCACCCCCCTCATCCTGCTGCCGGGGGCCAGCCGGGTGATTCCCGAGCCCCGCGGCGTGGTCCTGGTGATCGCCC
>DJGG01000012.1 GCA_002432195.1 Desulfobacteraceae bacterium UBA5852 | reverse complement strand
GAAAATGCTCACAACCATTTGAGGTGGCGTAGCTTTCCGCATCGCGCCGCGCCTTGCCTTTCGGCCCGATGCTTGTTTATCCACAGCCTGCTAGCGCGCAAATCCGGATCCCGGCCGCCGGGTGCCTAACGCCGATAGGGGAAAGGAATCCCGACCCATGGATGAGAAGCCTTTGAAGCGCAACTTCCTTCAACGCCTCCTGGGCCTGTGCGCCACCCCGCCGCCCCGGGACCCGGATTGCTGGCAGGTGCGGGACGGCCGGCTGGTGGTGGACCTGGCCCGGGCCCCGGAGTTGGAGCGGCCCGACGGGGCCCTGCGCCTGGAGGGCCGGGGCCTGCCCCAGCGGGTGCTCGTGGTGCGGGCCGCGGGCGGCGCCTACCACGCCTTCCGCAACCGCTGCACCCACGCCGGCCGCCGGCTGGACCCGCTGCCCGGGGCCGGGCAGGTGCAGTGCTGCAGCGTGGGCAAATCCACCTTCGACCACGGGGGCCGGCGGATTGCGGGATCGGCCAGGAAGGACCTGGTGACCTTCCCCGTGCACCAGGAGGAGGGGCGTCTGGTCATCACGCTTTAGGGCCAATTCCTGGAAGGATCGTAATAGATCGCTTGGCAGTCGAGTTGGCGGCCTTCGTGCAGGTGTGCCGGCCCGCCGTCGGGACATCGGTCTTCAGGGGATGAAGAACTCGGTGCAAGCGGCCATAAGGCCGGCCAGGCACTATCTACGGAATCACCCGCAGAAGAATTTTGTGCCGTCGATCAATACAAGCGGGTAGGTTGCGATCCTGTCCGGCCCAACGGCCGCTAAGCCCCTCAGACAGCTTCCTCCCCTGAAGGCCGACGCCCCGACGGCTTCTCGCTCGATTGAATCGAGTGGTGCATGACATGCGCACCAGCCCCGAAGTGGAGTTGCCGGCCATGGATAGGCACTCATCCGGATAGAACTGCAAGCACATCGCGATGGGAAAACCTGCGCCCCCCCGGCTGCAGCGAAATAATCTGCTCTCCGAAGCAGGTTATCGAGAGTCTGTAGAGGGTGGGCGGGTGCCGGGTCCATGAAACTGGCATAACTCGCCCTTAAGAGCGCCTAAGCCCCGGCGCTGCCCTAAAGTTATAGGCGGCCTTAACGGTTGGAAGGCGATGGTATTTAACAAGCCCTGTCGCCGCGCCGGGACCCAGGCGTTCTAAAGGGCTCAAACAGTTGCCCGATTCACGGGATCAGGCCCCGCCCGCCTTTTGGGTAGTGAATACATTTGGAACACGACCTCGGCGGTCCCCATGCTGCCGCCCACCAACCCGCAGCATCCGAGGAGAGGACGCGCCCATGAACGAGAGAATCCTGGTGATCGACGACGACGAGATGGTGCTGGCCTCCTGCCGACGGGTCTTCGAGCCCGAAGGCTACGAGGTCACGGCCACCCCCGATCCCCGCCAGGGGCTGGAGCGGGCGGCGGCCGAGCCTTTCGACGTGGTGCTCTGCGACTGGAAGATGCCGGGGATCGACGGCATGGAGGTGGTCACGGAGCTCGAGCGCCGGGCGCCGGGGGCGGCCGTGGTCATGTTCAGCGGCTACCCCACCGTGGGGCGGGCCACGGAGGCCCTCCAGCGGGGCGCCCTGGACTTCGTGCCCAAGCCCTTCACCCCTGAGAAGATCGTCACGGCCGTGCGGCGCGCCCTGGCCCGCAAGGTGGACCAGGAAAAGAAGCACGTGGGCCGGGTGGAGAATTTGCTGCGCAACTGGTCCTTCCCCGTGCCCAGCCTGGACGACAAGGCCCCCCGCACCATCGCCGAAACCGTGGCCCAGAGTGTGGGCGTGGCCAAGGCCAACTCCCCCTGGCTGAGCCTCTTCGTGCTGGGGGTCCTCGCCGGGGCCTACATCGGCTTCGGGGGGCTCTTCTCGGCTACGGTGACCTTCGACGCCGCGGCCCACCTGGGGGTGGGGCTCACCAAGCTCGTGGCCGGGGCCGCCTTCAGCCTGGGGCTCATGCTGGTGGTCATCGCCGGGGGCGAGCTCTTCACGGGCAACAACCTCATGGTCTCCAGCGTCATGATCGGCGAGGTCACCTGGGCCAGGGTGCTGGCCAAGTGGGGCCTGGTCTACCTGGCCAATCTCCTGGGCGCCATCCTGCTCGCCCTGCTCTTCTACGCTTCGGGGCTCTGGAAGACCGGGGGCGGCGCCCTGGGGGCGGCGGCCGTGAAGCTGGCCTACGCCAAGGTGGGCCTGGGGGCGGGGGAGGCCTTCGCCCGGGCCGTGGGGTGCAACTGGCTGGTGTGCCTGGCAGTCTGGATGGCCCTGGCCTCCTGCCAGGTGATCGGTAAGATCTTCGCCATCTTCTTCCCCATCATGGCCTTCGTGGCCATCGGCTTCGAGCATTGCGTGGCCAACATGTACTTCATCCCCAACGGCCTTTCCCTCACCCAGTGGGCCGGCCTGGCGGCGCCGGCGGGCGTGGACCCGGGACTGCTCACCTGGGGCAGCTTCCTGTGGAAGAACCTCCTGCCCGTGACCATCGGCAACACCATCGGGGGGGCGGTCTTCGTGGGCCTGAGCTATTGGGGCGCCTATCTCCGCCCGGTGGACGCCCGGGCCTGAGCGCACCTGCGATCCTTGGGGCCCCGGCCATGCCCGGGGCCAGCGTACCTTCGACAATTTTATGGAAGTGGCCTTCCTGCTCGAGGACTTGCTGGGCCGGAGGGTCGAGGTGGTCACCCCCGAAGCGCTCAGCCCCCAAATTGGGAGGCACATCCTCAAAGAGGTGGAGAATGTCCTTGATGCCGCGTGAGGTCATTCTCCATATCGTCTGGGACGCCGTTTCGACAAGGTTGCCTGGCCTTCGGAAGGTGTTCCAGGAGTTGCTGGAAGCCGCATCGAAATAGCCGTTGGACTACGCCAAGACTTCCCGGCCTTTTCATCGGATCCGGACCGGGGCCTCCCCATATTTCCGGGAGTAGGGGGGACGCCCGTCAGTTTGTCAGTTATTCCGCATCCGCAGTAAATAGTTCCGGGTACAATCTTTTCATGCAGTCCGGGCAAATGCCATGGGTATAACAGGCGGCGGTGTGGCTTGAGATGTAATCTTCCAAATCTTGCCATTTCTGGTCGCCGAAGCGCAATTTACGGCAGCCTGAACAGATGGCGATTGCCGATCCCGCCTTCATTGATGAGCTGATATCATCGAGAACCAGAAGCACGTAGTCATCGGAATCATGGTGAAGCACGGCGGTTGAGACGCGAAAGAAGGTTTCATAGGATTTTCCGTTTATGACCACGCGCATGGCAGTCATTTGCCTCGTTCCGTTGCCGTTGTTCAGCGGCTCGAGCAAGGCATGTCTTATGGTGCACAGGGAGCAGGCCTTCGTCATTCCACACTGCTCCGGGGAATGCAATTCGTGGAAGCACCTGAGTACCTCTCCGCAAAGATGTCGGTCGATTTTATCCGGATTGGCATCGGCCAACTTCATTGCCTCGGGGTTGTACGAGACAATCTGCAGATTTTGGTTAAAAACAAATATCGCCAACGGCAGCGTATCGAAAATAGCTCTCAGAGCCCCACCCAGATCAAAGCTCATCGCCTGCAAGTCTCCAATTGAAAACACTTGATACAATCCGGGCGTCGATACTACACCCATTTTGTATTGGCAATAGTATTTGTAATTTCAATGATATTAAGGGAGCGTTGGGGCCGGAAATGCGCTGATTTCGCAATCGGGAGCGGACGAAAGCTGACGCTTGGCGGAGTAGGGGGACGCCCGTCAGTTTTTCAGTTTTGGTGGTCAGATGAAGCCATGGGAGAGAAATGCCCAGGAAATCACGCATAGATGCGCCCGGGGCGCTGCACCATGTCATGGTGCGGGGGATCGAGAGGCGATCCATTTTTCTTGACGATGTGGATCGCGATCGTTTCCTGGAGCGTCTGGCGCTTGTGCTGGACGCCACCGGCGCAAGCAGCCTGGCCTGGGCCTTGATCCCCAACCACTTCCACCTCCTGCTCAAGACCGGTCGTGACCCCCTGGCCACGGTGATGCGTCGGCTGCTGACCGGCTATGCGGTGAGCTTCAACCGCCGGCACCGGCGCACCGGTCACCTTTTCCAGAACCGCTACAAATCCATCCTTTGCCAGGAGGATGTTTATCTGAAAAAATTTGTGCGCTATATTCATTTAAACCCCTTGCATTCCGGGCTGGTGGCGGATCTGAATGGCCTGGATCGCTATGCTTACAGCGGTCACAGTGCGCTGATGGGCGGCGCGGATCGTGGCTGGCACGCTACGGGGACGGTGCTGGCGCTATTCGGCCGCAAGCTCCGTGCGGCGCGGAAAAGCTACCGCAGTTTTGTGGAGCAGGGCATGGGCGAGGGGCGGCGCGCGGATCTGACCGGCGGCGGGCTGAGGCGTAGCGTCGATGGCTGGAGCCAGGTGCGAGCCCTCCAAAGGGCTAAGGTTTTTCATAAGAGCGACGAGCGTATTCTGGGAGACAGCGACTTCGTGGAGGATGTGCTGGCGGCGGTGGCCGACCGGACGGCGCTCGACCCGGCTGCGATTGTGTCGCACAGCCGGGAGCGGAAAAAAGTTGCCGCCTGAAGCCTCTTGTGCTTCTGGACTCAACTTTCGGGGTTCATAG
>DJGG01000015.1 GCA_002432195.1 Desulfobacteraceae bacterium UBA5852 | reverse complement strand
GGGTGGCCCGCCTCGAGGCGCGCCTGGAGCGCTCCGCCGCCCAGCGGACCCGGCGGCAGGACCGGCGGCCGACGCCCACCTACGACCCCGACCTGCCCATCGTGGCCCGGCGGGAGGAGCTTATCCGGGCCATCCGGGAGCACCCCGTGGTCATCGTCGCCGGGGAGACCGGGTCGGGGAAGACCACCCAGCTGCCCAAGCTCTGCCTGGAGGCCGGCCGGGGCGTGGACGGGCTCATCGGCTGCACCCAGCCGCGGCGCATCGCGGCCACCAGCGTGGCCCAGCGCATCGCCGAGGAGTTCGGCGAGGCCCCCGGCGGCATCGTGGGCTACAAGGTGCGCTTCCAGGAGCAGACCGGGACCCACGGCTACATCCGCATCATGACCGACGGCATCCTCCTGGCGGAGACCCAGAGCGACCCCGCCCTTACGCGCTACGACACCCTCATCGTGGATGAGGCCCACGAGCGCAGCCTCAACATCGATTTCATCCTGGGGATTCTGCGGCAGTTGCGCCGACGCCGTCCCGACCTCAAGGTGCTCATCACCTCGGCCACCATCGACACGGCTAAGTTCGCCGCGGCCTTCGACAACGCCCCGGTGATCGAGGTCTCCGGCCGCATGTTCCCCGTGGAGATACGCTACCAGCCTCCGGCGGGTGCGGCCGCCGAGGGGGAGGAGACCAGTTACGTGGAGGCGGCCGTGGCCGCCGTGGAACGGCTCCACCGGGAGGGCCCCCGGGGCGACATGCTGGTCTTCATGCCCACCGAACAGGACATCCGGGAGGCCTGCGAACTGCTGGAGGCCCGCGCCCTGCCCCGGACGCAGGTCATGCCCCTCTACGCGCGCCTGTCCGGCGGGGAGCAGCGGCGGGTCTTCGCCTCCACCGCGGAGCGCAAGATCATCGTGGCCACCAACGTGGCGGAGACCTCCATCACCATCCCGGGGATCCGCTATGTCGTGGACACGGGGCTGGCCCGCATCCCGCGCTACTCGCCGCGCACCCGCACCACTTCCCTGCCGGTGGCCCCCATCGCCCGCAGCAGCGCCGACCAGCGCGCGGGCCGCAGCGGGCGCGTGGCCGAGGGCGTGTGCGTGCGGCTCTACGAGGAGGCCGACTACCTGGGGCGGCCCCTCTACACGCCGCCCGAGATCCTGCGGGCCAACCTGGCGGAAGTGCTCCTGCGCATGATCGCCCTCAAGCTGGGGGAGGTGAGCGCCTTCCCCTTTATCGATCCCCCCGATCCCCGGGCCGTGAGGGACGGCGTGCAGCTGCTCACGGAGCTGGACGCCCTGGAGAGCGCCCCGGACCGCGCGGGCCGCAAGGGCGCCGGCGGCCTCGTCCTCACCCCCCGGGGGCGCTTCATGGCGCGCATGCCGGTAGACCCGCGCCTCTCCCGCATGCTGCTCGAGGCCCGGGAGCAGGGGTGCCTGGAGGAGCTCCTGGTGATCACCGCGGCCTTGAGCATCCAGGACCCCCGGGAGCGGCCCCTGGACCGGGCCGCCCAGGCGGACCAGGCCCATGCGGCCTTCAAGGACCCCAGCTCGGACTTCGCGGGGTATCTCACCCTCTGGCAGGCCAGCCTGCGCGCCCAGGAGGCGCGCAAGGGGAGCGCCGGGCTGAAGCGCTTTTGCCGGGAAGGGTTCCTTTCCTTCCGGCGCATGCGGGAATGGCGCGACTTCCACCAGCAGCTGGCCGCGGTGGTGGAGGAGGCCGGCCTGGAAGCCGCCGGCGGACCGCCCGCGGAGCGCCCGCCGGCCGCCGGCCGGCGGGACGAAGCCTTCAGCCCGCTGTATGCCGCCATCCACCGGGCGGTGTTGAGCGGTTTCCTGGCCAACATCGCCCAGCGGCGGGAGAAGAACCTCTACCGCGCCGCCCGGGGCCGGGAGGCCATGCTCTTTCCCGGCTCGGGGCTCTTCAACCGCGGGGGGGAGTGGATCGTGGCCGCCGAGATGGTGCAGACCAACCGGCTCTACGCCCGCACGGCGGCGGTGGTGGAGCCCGCCTGGATCGAGGCCGTGGGGGCGCGCCAGAGCCGGCGCAGCTTTCTCGATCCCCGCTGGGACGCCGCCCGCGGGGAGGTGGTGGCCGACGAACAGGTGAGCCTTTTCGGTCTGGTGGTGGTGCCCCGGCGGCGGGTGTCCTACGGCCCCCACGCCCCCGAGGAGGCCACGACGATTTTCCTGCGGGAGGCCCTGGTGGGAGAGGACGGGGAGGCGGCCCTGCCCTTCGTGGCGCACAACCGGCGCCTGGTGGCCCGCGTGCGGGACCTGGAAAACCGCGTCCGCCGCCGGGACCTGCTGGTGGACGAGGACGACCTGGTGCGCTTCTACCGCGAACGCCTGGGGACCGTCTACGATATCCGCAGCCTGCGCCGCCGCATCCGGGAGCGGGGCGGGGACGCCTTTCTGCGCATGGAGGAGGCCGACCTGCTGCGCTACCGGCCGGATCCCGAGGAGCTGGAGCGCTTTCCCGACCGCATCGCCCTGGGAAGCCGACCCTTTCCCGTGCGCTACCGGTATTCCCCGGGAAGCCCCGAGGACGGGGTGACGGTGTCCATCCCGGCGGGGGCGGCCGGCAGCGTGCCCCCCGAGGACGCCCAGTGGCTGGTGCCCGGGCTGCTCCAGGAGAAGATCACGGCCCTGCTGCGGGGGCTGCCCAAAGCCTACCGCCGCCGCCTGGTGCCGGTGAATACGACCGCGGCCCTCATCAGTCGGGAGATGCCCCGCGGCGGCGGGTCCCTGATCAATGCCCTGGGGGCTTTCATTTCCCGCCGTTTTCAATTGGAAATCCCGGCGTCGGCCTGGCCCCACCTGGAACTCCCCGACCACCTGCGCCTGCGCATCGCCCTCACGGGACCCCAGGGGGAGGAATTGGCAGCGGCCCGCGACCCGGCGATCCTTCAGGCCCCTATGGCCGTGGCGCCCGACGCGGACTGCCTGGCGGCGGCGCGCCGGGAGTACGAGCGCCGCGGCCTGCGCACCTGGGATGTCGGTGGCCTTCCGGAAACGGTGACGGTCGCCGGGTCGGGCGAAGGCCCCCAAACCTATTTTTTGGCCCTGGCCCGGGAGGAGGCCCCCTCCGGCGGGGCGGCCGTCCGGGTCTTCACCGACGGGGCCGCCGCCCGGCAGGCCCACCGGGAAGGGGTGGCGGCGTTGCTGGCCATCCGCCTGGGAGACGAGCTCAAGCACCTGCGCCGGCAGCTGGCCCTCGGGCGCCTGGGCGCCCCTGTTCCGGGGGGTGCCAAGGCCCTGGAGGAGCGCCTCCTCCGGAGGATCGTCCGGGATCACTGCCAGCTGGACCTGCGCCGTCAGGAGGACTTCGAGGCGGCGGCCGAGGCGATTCGCCCCCGGCTGCTGCCGGCCGGTCAGCGCTGGAGGGAGCAGACCGCGGCGGTGCTGCAGGCGCTGGAGGAACTGGGGCGGACCTTCTGGGAGCTGGAGCGGGAATCCGGCGGGCGGGGCGCCGGGGGCGGGCTCCTGGAGCATCTGCGCCAGGAGCTGGACCACCTCGTGCCGGCCCATTTCGTGGACCTGTATGCCCTGGAGCATCTGCCGCGCCTGGTGCGTTACCTGCGGGCCATAGGCCTGCGGGCCCGGCGCGGGCTTCAGGACCCGGAAAAGGAGCGGACCAAGGCCGCTCTCCTGGCCCCCTTCGTCCAACGCCTGGCGGCCCTGGCGGCGGAACTGGACCAGGGGGCCTCGCCTGCCCGGCGGGCGGCGGTGGAGGAGCTTTTCTGGATGGTGGAGGAGTTCAAGGTCTCGCTGTTCGCCCAGGAGTTGGGCACGGAGCAGCCCGTCTCGGCCAAGCGGCTGGAAGGCCAGATCCGCCTGATCGAACGCACGGCCTGAGACCCGGCATGCACCGAGCCTGCCCCGGTGGGCCGGGGAGGCCTCCGCCGGGGCGCCCCACGGACCTTCTGTCAGACCCCCACCACCCGCTCCAGGCTTTCCAGGCGGGTCTTGCAGCGGATGCAGTGCTTGGCCACCGGTCGCGCCTTGAGCCGTGCGATGCCGATCTCCTCGCCGCACATGACGCAGACACCGAAGGTGCCGTCCTCGATATCTTGAAGGGACTCACGGATTTTTTTGATCAGGCGGCTTTCCCGGTCGCGGATGCGCAAGAGGTTGTTCTGATCGTACTCGTGGGCGGCACGGTCCAGCGGGTCCGCCAGAGACTCTTCGGAGTCGCGCAATCGAACCACGGCGTTACCGGCCTGCTGCAACAGCTCCTGCAGTTGCTGGTTCAGCAACGCCTTGAAAAACTCGAGGTCTTTCGCGTCCATGTCCGATCCTCCTTGCCGGCGCTCGTGGGCGGCGCTCGCCCGTGGCGGTCGTCCTCCGGTTGGCTTTGCATCCCCGGCTCCAGACGGTGGCGGCTTCCGGGGATGACGCTTGCATGGGGGGCATCCGCATCCCCGATAGGGGGGCGTCGTGCCTTTTGGTGTACTGGGGGGATCGCTTTAGCATTTATCCCGGTGGTTTGTCCATAGGTTCCCCGCGGTTGCCACCGGGGACGGGCCCGGGGGCCTTCAGGCATCCGTCGGGTGGAAGCGGGTGGCCAGTTCGTCGTAGGCCCGGGCCTCGGCTTCCTTCCGGCGCTTGCGACAGCCGGCGGCGAATATGCGGCACTTGCGTTCCAGGGTGGCGACCGCCGCGCGCTGCTGGGAAGCGGTGAGGGCACCGCCCTCCAGGATCTTGGCCAGGGCCCGGATGCGGTAACGGTCCAGCCCCCAGGCGCTGGACAGCTGATCGGGGTGCCCCCCCCGCTTGACCACCAGCGCCTGGTCGAGGAGATGTACCGGAAAGCGGGCGCTCACCCGCAGCCAGAGGTCGTAGTCTTCGCAGGCCGGCAGGCTCTCGTCGAAGGTCCCCACCTCTTCGAACAGTGCGCGGCGCGCCATCACCGCCGAGGGGCTCACCAGGCACAAGGCCAGCGAGGCGTCGAAGATCATTCCCGAAGGCTTGCGGTGGCGGCGGGCGGGATTCACCCGCACCCCCCGGCGGATCCAGACCTCCCCGGTCTGGCAGATGAGGGCGGCGGGTCGCGAGGTCATGAAGTCCACCTGCCGCCGGAGCTTGTGCGGCAGCCAGAGGTCGTCGGAATCCAGGAAGGCGAGCAGTTCCCCGCTGGCCCGGGCGAGGCCCCGGTTGCGCGCCGCGCTCACCCCCTGATGGGCCTGGACCTCCACCCGCAGGCGCGCGCCGTAGCCGGCCAGGAGATCGGCGGTGGCGTCCGTGGACCCGTCGTCCACCACGATGAGCTCATAATCGGGGAAGGTCTGGGCCAGCACGGAGTCCACGGCCTCGGCCAGGACCCAGGCGCGGTTGTGGGTGGGAATGATGACGGATACGAGCGGCACGCGCATTTCTCCCGATGGTGGGCCGGCCCGGGGAGCGACCGGCGGTGGGCCAGGAAATAAAGGTTGCGGCCGGGCTTGTCAACGCTGGAGGGCCGAATCCGGTCGGTCCGGCCAAAAGCCCGGGCCCCGGCCCCGGCGGCGCGTTGCCGCCCGTGCCCCCGGGGATTCCTTCCGTGGGTCGCGCGCCGTGCGAGGCGCTTGGATGGTTGCGCAAGGCGTGAGGAATGGGATAAGGAAGCAATCTATCTATAACGCAGTATTATTTTTGATGATTTGCAGGGGCGGGGCGCGGCGCCGGTTTCCGGCGGCGGCCCTTCGGAGCATTCCGCGGTTTGACTGCCGCGGTCACCATGGCACGGAGGCTACCATGCGACGGACGTGGATCGTCTGGCCGACCTTGATCGTCGGGGTCCTGGCCTTCTGGGCAGCGCCCCGGGCCGAGGGACCGGCCAAGGCCAGGTTCGTGATCATCGGCACCGGCGGCGTTACAGGGGTTTACTACCCCACGGGCATCGCCATTGCCCGGATGATCAACGCGAAGCGCGCCGCCTACGGCATCCGGGCGGCGGTGGAGGCCACCGGGGGGTCGGTGTTCAACGTCGAGGCCATCCTCTCCGGGGATCTGGAGTTCGGTATCGTTCAGTCCGACCGCCAGTATCAGGCCTACCACGGGCTGGAGGAATGGGCCGCCAAGGGCCCCCGGACGGACCTGCGCGCCGTTTTCAGCATCCACCCGGAGGTCGTGAGCCTGGTCGCCACGGTGGATTCCGGCATCCAGGCGATCGCCGATTTGAAAGGCAAACGGGTCAACATCGGCGAACCGGGTTCCGGCCAACGCCAGAATGCCATCGATGCCCTGGAGGCCGTGGGGCTGGATTGGAAAAAGGACATCCAGGCGGAAGGCGCCAAGGCGACCGAAGCGCCGGGACTGCTCCAGGAGGGGCGCATCGACGCCTTTTTTTACACCGTGGGGCACCCCAACGGAGCCATGCAGGAAGCCACCAGCGGGTCCACGCGGGTCCGTTTCGCGGCCATCAACGGGCCGGGCATCGAGAAGCTGATCACCGCCAAGCCATACTACACCAAGGCCGTGGTGCCGGTGCGCGCCACCTACCCCGCCGCCATGAATGCGACCGACGTGGAAACCTTCGGGGTCAAGGCCACGCTGTGCACCGCGGCGAGCGTCGCCGAGGAAACGGTCTACGCCATTACCAAGGAAGTCTTCGATAACCTGGAGGAATTCAAGAAATTGCACCCGGCTTACGCCACCCTTACCCGGGAGCGCATGCTGGAAGGCCTTTCGGTACCGCTCCATCCCGGAGCCCTGACCTATTTCAGGGAGGCCGGGCTGGTGGAATAGGCGCCTGGCGCGCCGTGGCGGCCTTGCAGGGCGTCATGCGGAATCCGGAACCGGTCGCCGGGGCCGGAGTCGGGGGGACGGCGCGGGGGTGGGGGCGCGCG
>DJGG01000071.1:6256-9489 GCA_002432195.1 Desulfobacteraceae bacterium UBA5852 | reverse complement strand
GGCGGCGGCCCTGGCGGCGGGCGCGCTGGCCCTCGATCCCGTGCGCCTGGCCCCGGCCGCCCCCTCTCCCGCCACTGTCAAGCGTCGCATCCGCGACATCCGCGAAAGGAAGAGAACCCATGCATCGAGTGGCTGAAAAGGCCTGGGAGGCCCTGTCCCAGGGACGGCCCGTTGTCCTGGCCACGGTCACCGCCCGCCAGGGCTCGGCCCCCCGGGCCGTCGGCTCCCGGATGCTCAACCCCGCCGAAAGCCCGCCCCTGGGCACCATCGGCGGCGGCCTTCTGGAGGGCCGCGCCATCCAAGAGAGCCGGCGCCTCCTGGCCGCCGGCCGCTCCGCCTGGCTGCACGTCGACCTCACCCATGCGGACCTGGCCGCCATGGACATGATCTGCGGCGGCTCCGTGGACATTCTCCTGGACTGCCTGACCCCCGGCCCGGAGCAGACGGCGCTTTTCGACCGCTGGCGCCGCCTCCTGGCCGACCGCCGCCCCGGCCGCTTCGTCACCGTGGTTCACGGAGCGGGTACGGCGATCGAAAACGTCGGCCACTTCCTGATTCTGCCGGACGGCAGCCTCCAGGGCGCGTGCCCCCTGTCTCCCGCCGACCTGCACCGGCTGCGGGAGAAAAGCGCCCCCTCCCCGGGGCTGCACGTGATGACGACGGCCAACGCCACCGTCGTCTGGGAAGCGCCCGCCCCCACCCTCACGGCCCTGTTCTGCGGCGCCGGGCATGTGGCCCAGGCCAGCGCCGCGCTGGCCGCCCGGGTGCACTTCCGGGTGGAAGTCCTGGACGACCGCCGGGAGTTCGCCAATGCCGCGCGCTATCCGGAGGCCCACGCCGTCCACGTGATCCCCGATTTCCACCAGGCCCTGGCCGTGCGCCCCGCCGACGCGGACACCTTCGTGGTCATCGTCACCCGGGGCCACCTCCACGACCGCACCGTCCTGGCCCAGGCCCTGCGCAGCCCGGCGCCCTATATCGGCATGATCGGCAGCCGGCGCAAACGCGCGGCCATTTTCGCCGATCTCCTCCGGGAGGGCTTCCTGGACAACGATCTGGCCCGCGTGCACGCCCCCATCGGGGTGGACATCGGCGCCGAAACGCCGGAGGAGCTCGCCGTGAGCATCGTGGCGGAGTTGATCCAGGCCCGCGCCCGGATGTCGTCGTGAACCTCCCACCCCTTTCCGGGCTCATCCTGGCCGCGGGCCGCTCCACGCGCATGGGCCGGCCCAAGGCCCTTCTGCCCCTGGGGCCCGGCACGCTCATCGAACAGGCGGTGGCCCTCTTCCGCGAGGCCGGTCTCAGGGACATCCTGGCGGTGGTGGGTCACCGCCGGGAGAAATTGGCGGCCCTGCTGGGCGCCGCCGGGGCGCGCGTGGTGGTCAACCCGCACTACGACGCCGGCATGTTCTCCTCGGTCCAAGCCGGCGTCGGCCAGCTCGATCCCGCCGCGACGGGCGTCTTCGTGCTGCCGGTGGACGTCCCCCTGGTGCGTCCCTGGACCCTGCGCCACCTGGGGGCCGTCTTCGCGGCCCGGCCCACGCGCATCCTGGTTCCGACCTTCGCGGGGCAGCCGGGCCACCCTCCCCTGATTCCCGCCGCGCTGGCGCCGGAAATCGCGGCCTTCCGGGCCCCGGGGGGATTGCGGGCCTTTCTGACCTCACGGCGGGAGCGCCTCCAGGCCGTGGAGGTCCCCGACCGCCACGTGCTCTTCGACGTGGACCGGCCGGCGGATTATGCCGAGCTGCGCGCGCGCTGGCGCACCCGCGACGTGCCCACGCCGGCCGAGTGCGCGGTCATCATGACCACCATCCATCCCACCCCCCTTGCGCTGCGCGGCCATGGCGACGAGGTCGCCCGGGTGGCCGACGCCCTGGCGCGCGCCCTGGAGGAGGCCGGTGAAGCGCTGGATTCCGGCCTGCTCCAGGCGGCGGCCCTGCTCCACGACATCTGCCGCAAGAGCCCGGACCACGCCGCCAAGGGCGCCTGTTTCGCCGCCGAGGTGCTCGTAGGCTTCGGCTTCAGCGCCGGGGAGATCGCGGACATCCGTCTGGCCATCGAGAGCCACGAGGCCTTCCGGCCCATCCGCGCGGCGGCGTCGGTGGAGGCCAACCTGGTGGCCGACTGCCTCTACGACGCGGACAAGTTCCGCTGGGGGCCGGACAATTTCCGGGACACGGTGTGGGACATGGTGGCCTTCCACGCCCCCCCCCTGGAGGTCTTCCTGGCCCGCTATCCCGCCGGCCTGGAGAGCCTGGAGCGCATCGGCCAGACCTTCCGCAGCCCGACGGGCCGTCGCTTCGGGCCCCAATTCATCCGCTTCGGCCTGGCCATCGGCCGGGAATTGCTCGCCGTGATCCGCCGGGATTTCGCCCTGCGCGACTAACGCCGCGCCCCGGGGATCCGCTTTCCTCGTCGACCTCGCGGGGTCACGCTTCGGGGAGAAAGGACCGCACCCATGTCCTTGAAATTCCATGTTTTCTGGCTGGCCGCCCTGGCCCTTCTGGCCACGGCAGGCCTCTCCGCCTGCCGCAGCGCCTATTACGCCATGTGGGAGCAGGTGGGCAGGGAAAAACGTCACCTGCTGCGGGACGAGGTGGAGAACGTCCGGGACGACCAGGCCAAGGCCTCGGAGGAGTTCAAGGACGCCCTCACCCGGGTCCGGGAGCTGACCGGTTTCAGCGGCGGGGAGCTGGAGGAGGTTTACGACCGCCTCAAGGCCGACAGCGACGACTGCCGGCGGCGGGCCGGGGTGATCGACGAGCGCATCGCGAACATCGAGCGGATCGCCGCCGACCTGTTCGCGGAGTGGGAGGGCGAAATCGACCAGATCACCCGGCCCGAATTCCAGTCCCGCAGCCGGCAGCAGCTGAGCGAGACCCGCACCCGCTACCAGCGGCTGCAGCGCTCCCTCGCCCAGGCCCGGGGGCGCATGGATCCGGTGCTCACACGCCTCAACGATTACGTGCTCTATCTCAAGCACAACCTCAACGCCCGCGCCGTGGGCGCCCTGGGGCAGGAAATGGGGCGCATCGAGTCCGACGTGGCCGCCCTGGTCCAGGACATCGAGCGCGCGGTCCAGGAGGCGGACACCTTTCTGCAGAATTTCGCGGACTGAGGGCGGTACCGGGGCGCGCGATCCCGGCGGGCGCTTGACATCGGGGCGCCGATTCTAACCATTGTCTCGTTCGCGAGTGCCGGGAAGGTCGAACGCTGTGGCCGGCGCGTTCGGC
>DJGG01000071.1:0-6246 GCA_002432195.1 Desulfobacteraceae bacterium UBA5852 | reverse complement strand
CCCAAGGGTCCTGCCGCCGATCGTCAGGCAGTTCTACCATGAAAAAGCGCATCTTCTTCACGGTTCTGGGTTTGCTGCTCCTGGTGGGGGCCTTGGGGGGCATCAAGGGGCTGCAGATCGGCCGCATGATCGCCCAGGGCAGCCAGTTCACGCCACCTCCCGAAACCGTCACCACCGCCGAAGTGCGGGCCGACCAGTGGGAAACCCTGATTACCGCCGTGGGCAGCCTGGAGGCCGTGCAAGGGGTCACGGTCACCGCCGAGCTGAGCGGCAAGATCGTGGCCATCGCCTTCGAGCCGGGCAGCCGCGTGGTCGCAGGCGACCTGCTGGTGCAGCAGGACACGTCCTCCGAGGTGGCCCAGCTCCGCGCAGCCGAGGCCACGGCGGAGCTCGCCCGCACCAACCTGGAACGCGGCGCCAAGCTCCTGGCCACCCACACCATTTCCCGGTCGGAGTACGACAACTTCGAGGCCCAGTACAAGCAGGCCGCGGCCCAGGTGGACAATGTGCGGGCGGTGATCGCCAAGAAAACCATCCGGGCGCCCTTTGCCGGCCGCCTGGGCATCCGCCTGGTGAACCTGGGGCAGATCATCAACGAGGGAGAGCCCATCGTCTCCCTCCAATCCCTGGACCCCATCTTCGTCAACTTCCTGCTGCCCCAGCAGCAGCTGGGCGCCCTTGCGCCGGACCTCCGGGTGCGCATCGGCACCGACGGCCTCGGCACCGGCGAGATGGAAGGGCGCATCACGGCCATCAACCCCCTGGTGGACGCCGCCACGCGCAACCTCCGGGTCCAGGCCACGGTGGCCAACCCCGACGAGCGGCTCCACCCGGGCATGTTCGTGAACGTGGCCGTAGTGCTGCCCCAGGCCACCCCGGTCCTGGCGATGCCGGCCACGGCCGTGCTTTACGCCCCCTACAGCGACTCGGTCTTCGTGCTGGAGGCCTCCACGGACGCGAAAACCGGCCAGCCGGTCACCGTGGTGCGGCAGCAATTCGTGCGCCTGGGGGAGAAGCGCGGGGATTTCGTGGCCGTCCTTTCGGGGATCCGGGAGGGGGACCGGGTGGTGAGCACCGGGGTCTTCAAGCTGCGTAACGGCCAGACCGTAGTGGTGGACAATACCCTGAGCCCCGAGTTCACCCTCACCCCCCAGCCGGCCGACAGCTGACCGCCGGCGGGCTACCCGGCGCCGCGGAACCTTCCCAGCCATGTCCATCACCGACCCCTTCATCCGACGCCCGGTCCTGGCCCTGGTGGTCAACCTGCTGATCGTCCTCGCGGGCCTGCAGGCCGTGCGCGGCCTCAACGTGCGCCAGTACCCCCGCAGCGACAACGCCGCCGTGAGCGTCACCACGGTTTACGTGGGGGCCAGCGCCGACCTGGTGCGGGGATTCATCACCACGCCCTTGGAGCGGTCCATCGCCGCCGCCGACGGCATCGACTACATCCAGTCCCAGAGCACCCAGGGACTGTCCACCATCAAGGTCCGGTTGCAGCTCAACTACGATCCCATCAAGGCCCTGGCGGAGATCAGCGCCAAGGTCAACCAGGTGCGCGGCGATCTGCCCCCGGAGGCCGAGGTGCCGGTGATCAACGTGGAGTCGGCCGACAGCGAATTCGCCTCCGCTTACCTGAGCTTCACCTCCGGCATCCTGGAGCAGAACGAGATCACCGACTACCTGGTGCGCATCGTGCAGCCGCGGCTCTCGGCCATCGCCGGGGTGCAGCGGGCCGACATCCTGGGCGCCCGTACTTTCGCCATGCGCGTCTGGCTGAAGCCCGAACGTCTGGCGGCCTTCAACATCAGCCCGGTCCAAGTGCGCGAGGCCCTGGCGGCCAACAACTTCCTGTCCGCCGTGGGACGCACCAAGGGGTTGCTCGTGCAGGTGAATCTTACGGCCAACACGGATCTGAGCTCCGTGGAGGAGTTCAAGCAGCTGGTGGTGCGCCAGGCAAACGACGCCATCGTGCGCCTGGCGGACGTCGCCGACGTGGTCCTGGGGGCCGAGGACTACGACACGGAAGTGCGCTTCTCGGGGCAGACGGCGGTTTTCATGGGGATCTTCCCCCTGCCCAACGCCAACTCCCTGGACGTGATCCGCCGGGTGCGCGCCGAAATGGAGGCCATCCAGCGGGGGCTGCCCAGCGGCCTGGAAGCCCTGGTGGCCTACGATGCCACCCGCTACATCGACAACGCCATCCGGGAGGTGGTCAAGACCCTCTCCGAGACCCTGCTGATCGTGGTGGTGATCATCTACCTTTTCATGGGCTCCCTGCGCTCGGTGCTGGTGCCGGTGGTGGCCATCCCCCTGTCCCTCATCGGGGCGGTGTTCCTGATGCAGGTCTTCGGGTTCACCATCAACCTGCTGACCCTGCTGGCCATCGTGCTCTCCGTGGGGCTGGTGGTGGACGACGCCATCGTGGTGGTGGAGAACGTGGAGCGGCACCTGAGCGCGGGCCGCACGCCCCTTCAGGCGGCGCTGACCGGGGCTCGGGAGCTGGTGGGGCCCGTGATCGCCATGACCATCACCCTGGCGGCGGTCTACGCCCCCATCGGGCTCCAGGGAGGCCTCACGGGGACGCTCTTCCGGGAGTTCGCCCTGACGCTCGCCGGCGCGGTGACCATTTCGGGCGTGGTGGCCCTGACGCTCTCCCCCATGATGTCCTCCAGGCTCCTCACCCCCGGGCTTTCCGAACGGGGCTTCGCCGGCAAGATCAACCGTGATTTCCGGCGGCTGCGGGCCTTCTACGGCCGACTGCTGGCGGGCACCCTCAACACCCGGCCGGCGGTCTACCTGGTATGGGGCGTGGTGAGCCTGCTCACCATTCCCATGTATCGCATGTCCCCCGTGGAACTGGCTCCCACCGAGGATCAGGGGGTGATCTTCGGCATCCTGGACGCGGCCGCCAACTCCACCCTGGACCAGACCAGCCGGTACGCCGCCGCGGCCAACGAGGCCCTCCTGAGCGTGCCGGAAGCCGATTTCACCTTTCAGGTGACCTTTCCCGACTCCGGTTTCGGGGGCATGTCGCTGGCCCCCTGGGACGTCCGCGAGCGCACGGTATTCCAGATCCTTCCGGAAGTGCAGACCAAGCTGGGGGCCATCCCGGGGATCCGCATGTTCCCCGTGACGCCGCCGGCGCTTCCCGGAGGCGGCCAGTTCCCCGTCGAGTTTGTCCTGGCCTCCACGGCGAAGACCAGCGAGATCCTGGAGTTCGCCCAGCAGATCCAAGTAGCGGCCCTGCAAAGCGGCAGGTTCGCCTTCCCGCCACTGATCGACGTGAAGATCGACCAGCCCCAATCGGAAATCGTCATCGACCGGGACAAGGTGGCCGACATGGGCCTGAACCTCCAGCAGGTGGGGGCGGACATCGGCGCCATGCTGGGGGGCAACTACGTCAACCGCTTCAACATCGCCGGCCGGAGCTACAAGGTCATCCCCCAGATCAAGCGCGCGGACCGCCTCAACCCCTATCAGCTGCAAAGCATCTACGTCACCGGCCCCCAGGGTCAGCTGGTGCCGCTGAGCACCTTCGCCACCATCGCCAACTCCACCGTGCCCCGATCCCTCAACCGTTTCCAGCAGTTGAACGCCGTGACCATCAGCGGGGTGTCCCTGCGCCCCCTGGACGAGGCCCTGCGCTTCCTGGAGGCCGAGGCCGCCAAAATCCTGCCCCAGGGGTACGTGCTGGACTACACCGGGGAATCGCGCCAGCTGCGCACCGAGGGCAACAAGTTCCTGCCGGCATTCGGGCTGGCCGTGACCCTGATCTTCCTGGTGCTGGCGGCACAGTTCAACAGCTTCCGCGATCCCTTCGTGATCCTGGCCGGCTCCGTGCCCCTGGCCATGTTCGGGGCCCTGATCTTCACCTTCCTGAAGATTCCCGACCCCAACACCCCTTTCTGGACCCAGGGGTGGACCACCACCCTCAACATCTACTCCCAGGTGGGGCTGGTGACCCTCGTGGGGCTGGTGGCCAAGAACGGCATTCTCGTCGTGGAGTTCGCCAACAAGCTCCAGGAGGAAGGCCAATCCAAGCGCGCCGCCGTGCACGCGGCGGCCATGACCCGCCTGCGCCCCATCCTGATGACCAGCGGCGCCACCATCGCCGGGCACTTTCCCCTGACCCTGGTAACCGGCCCCGGGGCCGCGGCCCGCAATTCCATCGGCCTGGTGCTCGTGGGGGGCATGGCCGTGGGAACCCTCTTCACCCTCTTCGTGATCCCCTCCATTTACATGCTCGTGGCCCGGGACCACTCCCGGCCGGCGGCCGCCGCAAAAGCCGCGGCCTCCCCCGGCGCCCCCGCCGAGAATGCCGCGGCCTGAGACGGCCGCCGCCGCCCCCTGACGACACGCTCCCGGGCAGCCTCCCGCGAAGGATCGTGGGAGCCCGATTTAGGGCTTGACAGGCCCCTCACATATTGGTTAGAACTCTCCATCAATTGATGGAAGCGCTCGCTGGAACACCGGTTACCCGCCCCTCTGCGCGGTTGTTCGGGGAGTCGGCGCACATGGCCTCCCGCCTGGAAAAAGCCCTTCAGAACCCCGATTCCATGAAGGCCCGGATCCTGGCCGCGGCCCGGCGCCTTTTCGGTGAGCGCGGGTACACCGAGACCACCACGCGCCTCATCGCCCGGACGGTGGGCATCGACATCTCCACCCTCTACTACCACTGGGGGGAGAAGCGCGATCTCTACGAGGGGGTCATCGCGGCCATCAACGAGGAGATCCTGGGGCAGTTCCGGCAGATCGAGCAGCGCTGCCGGGGGGCTTCCCTCAGGACCCGTCTGGAAATCGCCATCGACGTGATGTGCGACTACCTCTTCGGCCACCCCGAAGTGGCCCATCTCATTCTCCTGGCCTACTTCCGCACGTCCGAGCACAACGTCCTGCTGGACATCAACATGGACAAGTACATCGGCAACATCGCCGTGGCCATGGGGCTGGCCGCGGACCGGGAGCACGTGTCGGTCCAGGCCCGGGCCCGGATCCTGGCCCTCTGGAACGCCGCGCTCAATTTCATCTCCGGGCAGGCCTTTTTCCGCCCCATGCTGGGGATCGACCCCGCGGCCTACGAGGCCGTGGTGAAGGAAACGCTCAAATTCATCCTGGTGCCGGCGTTCACCTCGGCCCACGACCCGGAGACGCTCCCCGGCGCCCCCGGCGATTGACCGCGGCGGCGGATTCCCCCAAGGGGGTCCCCCGCGCCGGCCCGCACCCATCGGTGGCCCAGCGACCGCGCCCGCCCTTTCGCGGGCGCGGAGCCGGGACCGCCGGCCGACGGAGGGCAGCACATGGCACTCAACCTGGATGTGATCGGCAAGCCCCTGGGCCCGTATACCAAAACCTATACCTGGAAAGACCCGGTGCTCTATGCCCTGGGGGTGGGGGCCGGCTTCGACGACCTGGAGTACTGCTACGAGAAGGACCTGAAGGTCCTGCCGACCTTCTCCATCGCGGCGATCTTCGACATTCTGTCGGTCTTCGGGGCCGAATCCAACGTCAACCTCGCCGGGATCCTCCACGGGGAACAGCGCCTGATCTTCCACAACCCCATCCCCCCGGAGGGAACCCTCACCACCAGCGGCAAGATCCGGGGCATCTACGACAAGGGGGCCGACAAGGGCGCCCTGGTTGTCGGGGAGAGCGTCACCTGGCACGCCAACGGCCAGAAACTCTTCACCAGCCAGGTCACGGTTTTCTCCCGCCGGGACGGGGGCTTCGGGGGCGCCAACGCCCCCCGGCAGGACCTGGAGATGCCCGACCGGGAGCCGGATTTCACCGTGGAGGACCGGCCCGCCGCCAACCAGCCCTTGATCTACCGGCTTTCCGGCGATGTCTTCGCCCTCCATGTGGACCAGGAATTCGCCCGCCTGGCGGGTTTCGAGAAGCCCATCATGCACGGCCTGTGCACCCACGGCTACGCCGGCCGGGCCCTGATCAAAAGCCTGGTGCCGGGTGCCCCGGAGCTGGTGCGGCGCATGGACTGCCGCTTCTCCCGGCCCCTCTACCCCGGGGACGCCATCCGCACCCTCATCTGGAAGGCGGGTCCGGGGCGCGCCCTGTGGCGCGTGGTGAACACCCGCACGGGGGACACGGTCATCGACCGGGGGGTCTTCGAGTGGGGCCCCGTGCCGGCGGAGAGCATCCGTTTCGACGGTCGGGTGGCGATCGTGACGGGGGCGGGGGGCGGACTGGGGCGGGCGTACGCCCTGGAGCTGGCGCGGCGGGGGGCGCGGGGGG
>DJGG01000043.1:38674-44153 GCA_002432195.1 Desulfobacteraceae bacterium UBA5852 | reverse complement strand
CACGGGCCTGGCCGAGGCCTTCAACACCATGACCGGGCGCATCGAAGTCCAGCTCGATGCCGAGCGCAAGGCCCGCCACCGGGTCGAGGAGGTCCTGCGGGCCCTCAACCAGACCGCCGACGGCCTGGCCGGGGCTGCCTCGGAGATNNGATCCTGGCGGCGACCTCCCAGCAGGCGGCGGCCGCCGCCGAAGAGGCCGCTGCGGTCCAGGAGACCTCGGTCACCGTCGAGGAGCTCAAGCAGGTGGCCGCCCTGTCGGCCCAAAAGGCGGGAACGGTGGCCACCCTGGCCCAGCAATCCGAAGAGGTCACCCTCAGCGGCCGCGAGGCCGTCGACCGCTCGGTCGAAGGCATGGGCCGGGTCCGGGACCAGGTCCAGGCCCTGGCCGCCAGCATGCAGCGCCTCTCGGAGCAGACCCAGGCGGTGGGTGAGATCATCTCGACCGTCCAGGACCTGGCCGAACAGTCCAACATGCTGGCGGTCAACGCCGCCATCGAAGCGGCTCGCGCCGGCGAGCACGGCTTCGGATTCTCGGTCGTCGCCAACGAGGTGCGCAGCCTGGCCGAGCAGTCCCGTCAGGCGACCGTCCAGGTCCGCTCCATCCTCGGCGAGATCCAGAAGGCGGTCACGGCGGCCCTGGGCAACACCGACGCAGGAACCCGCTCGGTCGAGGCCGGGATGGACCTGGTCAACCGGGCCGGCGAGGTGATTCGCAGCCTGACCGACACGATCAGCCACTCCTCGAACGCCGCCAGCCAGATTCGGGCCTCCTCCGACCAGCACGCGGCGGGCGTGGAGCAGATCGCCCAGGCCATCGCGGCCATCCACGACGCCAGCGTGCAGGCCCTGGAAAGCACCCGGCAGACCGAGCGCGCCGCCCGGGTCCTCAACGAGATGTCCACCAGCCTCAAGTCGCTGCTTCTGACGGGCGATTTTGAAGGGGAGGCGAACGATCTGAATTGACCAGCCGGGAGGAACAATTCCGCCAGCGGCTGATGGCCACGTTTCGGGCCGAGGCCGAAGAGCACGTGAAAGGGATCGTCCAGGGTCTGGCGTCGGTCGAGTCCTCCCTGGAGGAGGGCACACCGGTCCAGTCAGACCAGCTCGAACCGGTCTATCGGCAGTTCCACAGCCTCAAGGGAGCATCCCAGGCGGTCGGTTTCGACGACGTGGGCAGGATCTGCCAGGCCGCCGAGAGCGTGCTGTCCACCTGGAAGAGCGATCCCACCAAGGCCAACCGGGATGAGGTGGTCCACATCCTGGAGATGGCGGTCCAGGCTGCCAGCATGCTGGAGATCTCCATCCCGGTGGGCCTGGAGCTCTCCGAGGCCCCTCCCTCTTCCGAGGGTCCGACGCCCGTCGGGACGGCGACACGGCCCCCATCCCCTCCCCCGGAGCCTGCTGCACCTCCCCTCCGGCCGGCGCCCGCGAATGCCCCTCCCGCCGCCCTGCCCAACCCGCAGGAGATGCCTCCCCCCCTGGCCATCCAAGGCAAGCCGGCCCCTGAGCGCGAGGAGGTCCTGCGCGGGGCCGCCTCGACCCCCCTGCTGACGCGAGGGGCCAGCGAGACCCTGCGCATCGCCTCCGAGAAGCTGGACTCGCTGCTGCGCCGCGGGGAGCAACTGGTCCTGGCCCGCCTGAACAGCCGCCAGCGATGGAACGAAGCTCGCGAGATGGAGAACCTGCTCGAGCAGTTCCGCCGGCAGTGGGACGACCGTGAGTCCAGCCCGGACCACCGGCCCCGGCTTGAGGCCGACCGCGAAGAGCTCCGGCGGATCATGGCCGGCCTGCAGCGCCACGTGCGCAGCCTGGCCGCCGACCACCACGAACTGGATGCCCAGCTCGGAGCCCTGCTGGGCGAAGTCAAGAGCGCACGCCTGGCCCCGGTTCGCCCGCTCCTGGAGGAGTTGGAGATGGCGGCCCGTCGGATCGCGCGTCAACTGGGCAAGAAGGTCCGCATCTCGACTCGCGGAGGCGAACTGGAGCTGGACCGCAACATCATGGAGGCCCTGAAGGATCCCCTGATCCACCTGGTCCGCAACGCCCTGGACCACGGGCTGGAACGCTCGGAGGACCGGCGGGCCGCCAACAAACCTGAAGAAGGGCGGCTGCAACTGGGGGTCACCTCGCGAGGCACCGGCGTCATGGAGTTTCGGGTCTCCGACGACGGGCGCGGCATCCAGACCGCCGAGGTGGTCGAAGCCGCCCGGCAGCAGGGGCTGATCGCCGAGGGCGTCAACGTGGACTCGCTGGACCTGATCTTCTCGTCGGGCCTCTCCACCCGCTCGGAAGTCTCCGACCTCTCGGGGCGAGGGCTGGGCATGGCCATCGTCCGCGAACGAGTCGAGTCGATGAAGGGGACCATCCGGGTCCAGACCCAGATCGGCGAGGGCACCACCTTCATCCTGTCGATGCCCACCAGCCTGGCCACCTTCGANNGCTTCCTGGTCTTCCCCCTGGCCGGGGTCGAAGCCGTAGCCCGAGTCTACGCCCGGGACATCCGCTCGGTCGAAGGGAGTCAGGTCATGCTCTTCCGCGGGGCCTTGACTCCGATCTCGCGGTTGGGACAGGTGCTGGAGATCCCGGTGGTCCCCGGCGAGGCTCAACCCGACCCGACCCCCGCCGTGGTGGTCTCGGCGGGCGGCCGCAAGGCCTGCTTCCTGGTCGACGAGGTCTTCGGCTCGCAAGAGGTGCTCTCGCGTGATCTGGGTCCCCAGTTGCGTCGCGCCCGCTATACCAGCGGGGCCTGCATGATCGGCTATCGCCAGGTGGTCCCGGTCCTCAACGTGGCCGACCTTCTGACCTTCGTCCGCGGCGGGACCCGAGCCGCCCCCACCGCTGCGGCAGCCCGGATCCCCAGCCTGCTGGCCGTGGACGACTCGATCACCACCCGGACGCTGATGCGGGGCCTGTTGGAGGCCGGCGGCTATCGCGTCCGCGCGGCGGCCGACGGCATGCAGGCCTGGGACCTGCTCCAACACGAAGACTTCGATCTGGTGGTCTCGGACGTGGACATGCCGGGCATGACGGGCTTCGACCTGACCACGCGGATCCGCAACCATCCGCGCCTGGGACGGCTCCCGGTCATCCTGGTGACCGGGCAGGAGCGCCCCGAGGACCGCCAACGAGGGCTGGAGCTGGGCGCCAACGCCTACATCCTGAAGAGTCGCTTCGATGAGGGCATCCTCATGGACACGGTCGAGAAGCTGGTGGGCGGCGCAGGCGCGGTGTCCACGCGATGATCCACCTCCTGTACGTCGATCCGGATGCGACCCGGTCTGCCTGGCTGGGAGCACTGCTGGAGGCCAGCGGCTTCCGGATCGTCGGTCGGGCGACCTCCGGGGAAGACGCCCTGACCCAGGCCGGTCAATGCCAACCCCAGGTGGCCCTGATCTGTCTGCGCCTCCCCGACATCTCGGGGGCCGAGACCACCCGGCAGATCATGGAACACCATCCCGTCCCCGTGGTGCTGCTGGTCGACCCTCCGGACCTGGTGGGTCCCGGAGCCCGCGAGTCCGCCCGCTGTGGAGCCACCGCCATCATCGAGACCCCGCCCGCTCCGGAGGCTCCCGGCCATCTGCCCAAGGTGGCAGCCCTGGTCAAGACCCTGCGCCTGATGCACGAGATCCCGGTGGTCAAGCGCAAGACGCTTCGGCCCCACCTGTGGCTCCCCCGCCCCGCTCCGACGGGACCTCCCATCCTGATCGGGCTGGCCGCCTCGACCGGCGGCCCGGCAGCCGTCCAGTTCCTGCTGCAGTTGCTCCCCAGGGAGTTCCCCGTCCCCCTCCTGCTGGTCCAGCACATGAGCGACGGATTCTCCTCCACCCTGGTCGAGTGGCTCCGCCGCACCACTCCCCTGAAAGTGGAACCGGCCGAGGACGGCGTGGCCCCACAGCCGGGGACCCTGTACGTGGCAGCCGACCAGAAGCATGTGGTGGTCCGCTCCGGCCCCGTCCTGACCCTGGAAGACGGCGAACCGGTCCAAGGCCACCGCCCCTCGGCCAACATCATGTTGGAGAGCCTGGCGCGCACCCTGGGGCCAAGAGCCGTCGGCATCGTGTTGACAGGGATGGGCGACGACGGTGCCGAGGGCCTGCTGGAACTCCGCCGGCGGGGAGGTTTGACCTACGCCCAGGACGAACAGAGTTGTGTCGTCTACGGCATGCCTCGTGAGGCAGTCCGCCGAGGGGCCGTCCAGAGTTCGATGTCCCTGGCGGAGTTGGCAGAGGCGCTGCAGAAACTGGCGGGACCGAACGCCCCAGACAAGGAGAAATCGCCCTGACCCAGCGGATTCTAGTCGCCGAAGACAGTCGCACCCAGGCCGCCTACCTCCAGATGCTTCTCGAGAGCGAGGGGTACGAGGTTGAAGTCGCCACCGACGGCGAGGATGCCCGGGACAAGGTCGCGGAATTCCTTCCCGACCTGGTGATCTCGGATGTCGTGATGCCTCGCATGAGCGGCTTTGAACTCTGCCGCCATCTGAAGGCACAGACCCGGACAGCTTCGATCCCGGTGGTCCTGCTGACAGCCCTGGACAGCGCTCAAGACCTCCTGCGCGGTCTGGAGGCGGGGGCTGACAACTTCATCCGCAAGCCCTACGACGAGGACTATCTCCTCTCTCGGGTGCGCCGCATCCTGTCCAACCTGGACGGCGGCTCCAGCCTGGAACAACCCGACAACCCGCTGCACGCGGCCCTGACCGGCCACAAGCTGGATCTGACGGCGGACAAGGCCCAGATCGTCGAGCTCCTGCTGTCCATGGTCGAGGATCTCTCGCGCACCAACGAAGAGCTGGCCCGAGCCAACCGCGAGCTGGACGAGTCCCGGGGCCAGGTGTCCGAGTACACCGCCAACCTGGAGAAGATGGTCCAGGAGCGGACCGAAGCCCTCATCCGCGCCGAAAAGGTGTCGATCACCGGTGAACTGGCCAGCGGCGTGGTGGCGGAGCTGGCCACCCCGATCCGATCGATGGTCCAGTTTGCCGAGCTGCTCGGGGCCCGCGACCTGGACGAGGACGCACGGTCGTACGTCGAGGGCATCGCACGGGCAGCCAACCATTGCCTGACCATCACCGAGGAGATGCTGGCCTCCGGACACGAGTCCAACCCCCGAAGGGCCAGCCTGGACCTCAACGAGATCGCCGAGACCACCGCCCGCTTCCACGCCTCGGAGTGGAGGGACGACCGACTGGAACTGCGCCTGGACCTGACGCCCTCGCTGCCGACCCTGCAGGCCGACCCGAGGCAGATCCGCTCGATGGTCTCGAACCTTCTGGCCAACGCTCGCGAAGCCATCCTGGACTCGGGACGCGGCAGCCTGATCACCGTCTCAACCAGCCAGTCGGGCGGGAAGGCCATCCTGACCATTGAGGACGACGGACCGGGAATGCCCCCCGAGGTGCTCCGCCAGGCCTTCGAGCCTTTCTACTCAACCCGACCACAAGGCAGTGGAATGGGGCTGTCCTTGTGCCAGGCCATCG
>DJGG01000043.1:37604-38665 GCA_002432195.1 Desulfobacteraceae bacterium UBA5852 | reverse complement strand
CGTGCACCGCCACGGCGGGACGATAAGGCTGGAGCCCCGCCCCGGCGGCGGAACCCGAGCCGTCGTGGAGCTGTCCTTCGTTCCCCGCCAGGAAACCCCGGCCTGACCCGCCCACGGAGTCTCCCTTCCATGCGCTCGCTGTCCCACCAGGCCGGCCTTCTGCCCGGCCTGCTCGGAGTCTTCTTCCTGTCCCTGGTCCTCGGTGCCACTGCGGGGCCCGCACGGCCCTGGGCCCAGGCGCGTTCCTGGGCCATCCAACTGGAGAATCTCGACCTGCAGGCCCTGGCCGCAAGCCCCACGGATCTGCTGGTGACCGAGTATTCCCTGGATGGAACGGCCGGCTCGCGGTTCACCCGCACCCAGGTCCAGGCCCTGCAGCGCAAGCCCGACGGAGGCCGTCGGCTGGTGCTGGCCTGGGTCCCGGTGGGCCTGGCGGCACGTCACCGCTTCTACTGGGGCTCGGACTACGTCGAAGGCAATCCCCCCTGGGTCGGAGCGGCAGTCCCTGGATGGGACGGGCTGTACCGGGTTCGCTACTGGGACCCCGAATGGATCGGAACCCTGGTGGGAAGCCCGGAGTCCTGGGTGGATCAGATCGTGGAGGCCGGATTCGACGGGGTCGTGCTGGACCCGGCCGACGCCTGCGCCCACTTCGGAGATCAAGGCTGGAAAACCGCCGAGGAGGACATGGTGGCCCTGATCGGCGAGGTGGTNNAACGCCACACCCGGAACGGGCCAGCGGGCCGCGATTTCGGAGTCTTCGTCTGGCGGGCCGACACCCTGATCAACAACCCGGACTTCCTTCGGGTCGTGACCGGCGTCATCCAGGACGGAACCTGGTATGGCCTGGAGGACGCAGGAGCCCCGACGCCCACGGAAGCCACCGAGACGATGGAGGCCCAGGGGCGCCTGGCCCGTCAGGCAGGCGTCCTGGTCCTGAACCTGGACTACACCGAGGACCCCGAGCAGATCCGACTTGCCCGAGCCCGCGCCCAGGCTTCCGGATTCCTGGAGTATGCCGCCCCCGAAGGCCTGGACCGTCTGACTCCTGTCCGGTAAGG
>DJGG01000043.1:36411-37590 GCA_002432195.1 Desulfobacteraceae bacterium UBA5852 | reverse complement strand
GGCCTCTCGTCAAGAAGGCTCCGAGCCACCTTCCGGCGAACGCGCCGGCCCATGAAACTCCGCGAGGCTCTCCGTTTCGTTTCGGGCGTGCACGACTTCTCCAGGACGGGAACGCTTCTGCCCACCTCGCGCTGGGGCTCCCGTGCCCTGCTGCGGGAGTGCCGGCGCCGCATCGCTCCCCGCCGCATCCTGGAAGTGGGCTCGGGCACCGGCGCCGTCACCTCCGCCTTGGTTTCCTGCCTGGAGCCGGGGGACCGCCTGGTGTTGTGCGAGATCAACCCGGACTACGTCGATTACCTGCGCCACCGCTTCCAGGTGGACCCCGATTTTGCCCGAGTGCGCGACCAGGTCGAGATCTTCCCGGGAAGCGTCCTGGACCTTCCAGGGGCAGGGGTCTATGACTGCATCCTCTCTTCGATCCCCCTCAACACGCTGCCCCCGGGTCTGGTCCGCCAGATCCTCGAGCGCTACCGCCAGTTGCTGGCCCCGGGCGGCACCCTCAGCTACATCGAGCTGATGTGGCTGCGCTGGCTGAGACTGCTCTTCACGCCCGGGCTGTCCGGGCGCCCCTGGCGCGAGGCCCACCGGATCCTGGAAGACTTCATCGGAACCCACCAGGTCTACCGTGAAACCGTCTGGGCCAACCTGCCTCCGGGGTGGGTCCGCCACTTCCGCTTCACCCCTACCCGAACCCAGGATGCCGAGATGCTGCGCCCGATCGAAGGCCGCAAGACCCTGGTCATGGGGCCGATCCGGGTGGCTTCCGACGCCCTGAAGTTTGCCGCCGGCCTGGGCGGCCTGGCCTGCACGCTGCGTCGGGCCGGGACGCTGGCCTGGTCGCTCCCTCTCCTGCTGGCGGCCGGAATCGCCACCTTCCTGCGCGACCCTCACCGGAAGGTGGAACCCGACCCGGACCTGGCCCTCTCGGCCTGCGACGGCCGGATCATGGCCATCGAAAGGGTGAAGGATCCTCACCTGGGAGAGGGAGAATGGCTGCGGATCTCCGCCTTTCTCTCCTTGTTCGACGTGCACATCAATCGGATCCCGGTCTCAGGGCGCATCGTGGATCGCTTCGAGGTCGCCGGCGGCGCCGCGCCGGCGTTCCAGAAGAAGGCCGAACACAACCATGCCTGCTATCTGGTCCTGGACACTCCTCAGGGCCGGGTGGTCAGCGTCCAG
>DJGG01000043.1:33887-36402 GCA_002432195.1 Desulfobacteraceae bacterium UBA5852 | reverse complement strand
CCGACGCATCGTCAACTGGATGGGCCTGGGCGAATTGGCCGCCCAAGGCGAACGCTATGGACTGATCCGCATGGGCTCCAGGACCGACGTCTATCTGCCTCCGGACTGCTACGAGCCCCTGGTCCGCCCGGGTCAGAAGGTGGTGGCCGGCATCACGCCCCTGGCTCGCTACACCGGCGCTTCGCCCAGATGATGGGGCCGCTGAGCATGTAGGCCGCTGCCAGGACCCAGGCGGTCCAAGACAGGTTCACCGCCGCCGCCAGGGCCACCACGGCCCAGAACCACATGGGGAGCCGAAGCAGTCGGCACACCTTGGGATAGGGGAAGACGCTGACCATCAACAGGCCCAACAGGATCACCAGGGGCACGCCCCAGGTCGAGGACAGGTGGGGGCAGGTGAGGTAGACGATGGCCACCACCGCGGACACCGAGGTGGTGGGCATGCCCTGAAAATACTGGGGCGGGGACAGCGGGTCGGCCGTCACGTTGAAGCGGGCCAGGCGGACCGCCCCGGTGAAGACGTAGAACGAACTGGCCCCCGCGATCAGATAGAACGGGGCCTCGGGTGAGAACCAGTAGTAGGCCAGGGCCGCGCTGCCGATGCAGAAGCTGGTGAAGTCGGCCAGCGAATCCAACTGCGCGCCGAAGGGGCTGCTGACCTCCCACTTGCGAGCCAGGCTCCCATCGCATGCGTCCAGGATGACGCAGGCCAGCAGGCACGCGGCCGCCAGGGGGAACAGATCCTGGGAGGCATAGAACAAGGCCATGAGGCCCAACAGGAGGTTGAGCCCCGTGAAACCGGTGACGATCAAGAACCGGATCTGGGGTGCGGCGAGGCTGATTCTGTTCAAGGCGACTCCCAAGTCCCAGAGTAGCGGGACGTTCTGGCTATTTTCGGCTGCCCGACCGGCAAACCTGCCGGGCCGCCCCTATTGCGTCAGGGGAACCCCGGCGATCAGGCGCTGCACGTCCAGGAAGGTGACCAGCAGGACCACGGCCAGCAGGACGAAGAGCCCAACCTGGTGGACCAGCGCTTCCTTCTTGTAGTCCAGCTCCCGTCCCCGCAGGCCGCCGATGGCCAGGACCAGCAGGCGGGCGCCGTCCAGGGCGGGGAAGGGGATGATGTTGAAGGCGCCGACTGCCGCGTTGATCAGGGCCACGATGTAGAGGAACTTGCCCAAGCCCTGGTCGGAGAGTTCGAAGATCATCTGCATGATCCCGATCGGTCCGGACATGGAGGCCTTGACCAGGTCCGGATTGAGGACCTTGGCCGCCAGTTGCTGGACGATGATCACCGGCGCGACGNNTCAGTTTCCCGATCAGCCAGAACGAGTGCTTGACCACCAGACCGAAAGTCACCGGCTGGAGTTGCAGGCCCAGCTCCCCCGTGTTGGCGGGACGCGAGCTGAGTTCCAGCCGCACGTGCTCGCCGGCGCGGGCCACGTCGAAGCGCAGCGGACCGTCCGAGGCGACTCCGGTGGAGAGTTCCCCCAGCACCCCGTCCAGGGCGTTGACGTCGGCGATGGAGCGCCCGTTGACCAGATAGAGGACATCCTGCGGCAGGAAGCCGGCCTGCTGGGCCGGGCTGCCGGGCACGACGCCAGACACCACGTTGGTGGTCTGGTCGATGAACTGGAACTCGGTGACCTGCGCCGGCATGATGCCGATCTTGCCGACCGGCCAGGCATCCAAGGCCAGCATGGAGACAGCGGCGGGCTGCGGATTCCCCTGCCGGGTCAGCGAGACCTGGACCTCTTCCATGGCCCCGGAATGGGCCCGGCTGATCCTCCGGAAGGCCTCGACGAGCTCGGGCACCGAGTGGACGGGTTGCCCATCCACGGCGGTGATCACGTCGCCCGAGGCCAGGCCTCCGGCGACCTCGTCCTTCCCGTAGGCCCCGACGGCCACCAGTTGGNNGGATGTTGGGCACCACCGCGAGGTCGAGCCTCTGATCCCCCCGGGAGACGGTCAAGCGGATCGGCTCACCGGGGTACTTCTCGATGGCATCGACCATCTCGCTTCCCGAGACCACGGGGGTCCCGTTCACGGCGTCGATCCGGTCCCCGTACTTCAGGCCGGCAACGGCTGCTGGAGAGCCTTCATACACCTTCATCACCTGGGGCAGGCTGTTGGGGGTGAGATCCACCAGGCCATACAGAGCCCCGACGAACCAGAACAACAGCAGGGCCGAAGCGAAGTTCATGGTGACTCCGCCCACCACCACCAGCATGCGCTGCAGGATCGTCTTGTCGTTGAAGTTCCCCTCCAACTCCTTGACGGTCTCGTAGCGCCGATCGGGCAGGTAGCGGACATGACCGCAGACCGCCTGGAAATCGCGCGTTTCAGCTTCGGAGACCTCGCCGGCACGGCCCTGCAGGGCGGCCAGGACCTCGTCGCGGGTTCCCGGCAGGATTCCCTCCGGAAGATAGTGCGAGACGGTCTTGAACTCCGACTGGCTCTCGTCGGCGCCGGGGTCCTCCCCCAGCATCTGCACGAAACCTCCAAAGGGCAAGGG
>DJGG01000043.1:33721-33873 GCA_002432195.1 Desulfobacteraceae bacterium UBA5852 | reverse complement strand
ACGCTGAACTCGGTCCCCCGGAAATCGAAGGAGAAGAGTCGCGGCCCGAAGCCCAACGAGAACCGAGGGCAGCGGATGCCCACCTTTCGGGCCATCAGGAAGTGCCCCGACTCGTGGATGAAGATGATGAACCCGAAAGCCAGCAGTACAGC
>DJGG01000043.1:33162-33653 GCA_002432195.1 Desulfobacteraceae bacterium UBA5852 | reverse complement strand
GAAGTCCGTCCTAGATTCTAACCCGCAGGGAGGGGATTGCCAAGGCCGAACGCCAGGAGGAACCTTCAGCGCCCCCCGATTCCGGCAGGCAGGCTGCCCGCGCGCTCACGCGCCTCCTGATCTGCCGCCACCAGGTCCTCCAGGGAGGGCTCGCTCACCGGCCGGTGGGCGTCCATGCATGCCCGGATGGTGCCGGGGATGTCCAAGAACCCGATCTCGTGGCGCAGGAAGCGGGCCACCGCCACCTCGTTGGCGGCGTTGAGGACCGCTGGCATGGTCCCCTGAATCCGGCCGGCCTCGAAGGCGTAGGAAAGGCAGGGGAAATCCGCCGTCCTGGGTTCTTCGAAGGTCAGATGGCGACAGGCCTCCAGGCCCAGGGCAGACCAGGTCCTGGGAAGCCGCTCGGGCCAGCCCAGGGCGTACTGGATCGGGGTGCGCATGTCAGGCGGGCCCATCTGGGCCAGGACCGAGCCGTCCACGAACTCGACCAT
>DJGG01000043.1:31864-33114 GCA_002432195.1 Desulfobacteraceae bacterium UBA5852 | reverse complement strand
ACCTCGAAGCCCTTGTTCATCAAAGTGGCCGAGTCGATCGTGATCTTGGCACCCATGCTCCAGGTCGGGTGGCGCAGCGCCTGTTCGGCGGTGACGGCGCCAAGCTCCTCTTGGGGCAGAAGACGGAACGGCCCCCCCGAGGCGGTCAGGAGGATCCGCTGCAGCGAACCGGCGGGCTGCCCCTGCAAGCACTGGAAGATCGCCGAATGCTCCGAGTCCACCGGCAGGAGCGGGCAGCTCTTCTGACGGGCCAGACCGGTGACCAGCTCGCCTCCCACCACCAGGGTCTCCTTGTTGGCCAGCGCGATCGGCTTGCCAGCCTGAAGGGCCGCCAGGGTGGGCTTCAGGCCCGCCACCCCGACCAGGGCCGAGACCACGACGTCGGGCTCGGGTCGCGAGGCGACGGCCAGGACGCCCTCCTCGCCTGCCTCGATGGGAATCCCCGAGCCGATCAGGGCCTGACGCAGGTCCGGGAGGAATTGCGGGTCTCCCAGGGCCACCACGTCCGGACGGAACTTCAGGGCCTGTCGGGCCAGCGCCTCCCAAGAGCGATTGGCGGCCAGGACCCCGACCCGGAAGCGGTCAGGAAAGGCCTCCACCACATCCAGGGTCTGGGTGCCGATGGAGCCGGTGGAACCGAGCAGAGAGACAGTCTTCATCGTCGGGACCTCGGACGCGGCGTCGGGCTACATGAACCAGGTCACGTAGAAGTAGAACACGGGGGCAGCCAGGAAGTACGAATCGAACCGGTCCAGCACGCCTCCGTGCCCCTCGATCAGGTTGCCGGAGTCCTTCACGCCCACATCGCGCTTCAGGGCCGACTCCCAGAGGTCCCCGACCTGGGCCGTCAGGCTGCCCAGGATGGCCAGCGCCAGGCAGTGGGCCGGGGCGATGCCGAACCAGCGGCCCAGATACCACCCGATCAACGTGGCCAGGATCAACCCTCCCAGAGCCCCTTCCACCGTCTTGCCAGGGCTGACCTGGGGGCAGAGCTTCGTCCGGCCCAGGGCCTTGCCGACAAAATAGGCCCCGACGTCCGTGGCGGCGCACAGGGTGACCAGCCAGGTCACCAGCCCGGCTCCGGTGACCAGCGAAGCCTCGGTGCCCGCCGGCAGGCTCTCCAGTTTGCGCAGGAGGATCAGGTGGGCGGGCAGCCAGCCGCAGTACAGGAAGCCCATGATCGTCGTCGAGCCGTCGACCAGGGCCGACACCCTCTGCGGGCTGCGGAAGACGAAAAGGACCAGCGAGGT
>DJGG01000043.1:29124-31847 GCA_002432195.1 Desulfobacteraceae bacterium UBA5852 | reverse complement strand
CCACGTGGGCCAGGTAGCCATCGTCCAGGAAGTAGGCCCCCAGGACGATCAGGATGGTGGCCGCTGCGCCGGTGCGCCGAGCCGGCCGGAACCCCTTGAGCTCGGTCAGGTCGTAGACCTCCGAGACTCCGAAGAGCGCGAAGAGAAGCACCAGCAGGGCAAAGGGGAACGGACCGGCCCAGATCAGGGCGGCGGCGGCCAGGGCCAGGGGGACTCCCGTGGCCACCCGCTGGGTCAGGCGACGGAGCCGGGCCTCGGCAGAGCGATCCGGACCTTCATCCACGTAGTCATCCATGGGTTGGGGTGTCTGCGTCAACTTCAAGCTCCCTGCGGGCCCGGGGTGGACCCTCCATATCTCCGATCCCGCTGTTGGTACTCCACCAGGGCCTGCAGGAGGACCTTGCGGGTGATATCGGGCCAGAACAAGTCGGTAAACCAGAACTCGGTATAGGCGATCTGCCAGAGCAGGAAATTCGAGACCCGCAGCTCGCCGCTGGTGCGAATCAGCAGATCCGGATCCGGTTGTCCCCCCGTCCACAAGGCCGCGGACAGGGTGTCCTCGGCAATGGCCTCCGGGGCCAGGCGGCCAGCCTGGACCTCGCGGGCCAGCCTGCGACAGGCCTCGGTCAGTTCCTCGCGCCCGCCGTAGTTCAATGCCAGATTCAGGACCATCTCAGAGTTGTTCCGGGTCGCCTCCTCGGTGGCCTGCAACTCCCGGCGGACCCCCTCGGGAAGCGCGTCGATCCGGCCCACCGCCCGAAACCGGATTCCGGTCCGTTGCAGCTTCTGACGCTCGCTGCGGGTGTAGTGCTCGAAGAGCTGCATCAACACCCGCACCTCCGCCGGAGAGCGCCTCCAGTTCTCGGCCGAGAAGGCGTAGGCCGTCAAGACCTGGATTCCAAGCTCTCGACAGGCCTCCATCACGCGGCGGAAGGCCTTGACACCGGCCCGATGGCCCATCAGGACCGGCAGGCGGCGCTGCTTGGCCCAGCGGCGATTGCCATCCATGATCACCGCCACGTGCCGAGGCAGGCGGGTCGGGTCCAGGCGCGCGCTCAGCTCCTCTTCGTCGAGCTGGTCCAGAGGCGGACACAGAGGAAGCGTCATGCTCTTGGCGCAAGCCGACGGTAGGCTGGATAGGCCAGGACCCACTCGGCTCCCCCGGGCCCTTCCCGGACCGCGACCACCCGCAGGTGGCCCTCCCCCGCACAGGGGCGAGGCGGGGCCACCACCCGGACGCGCGCTGGTCCCTCCCCTGCCTGGCGGTGGGCCGCAAGGGCTGACAGGAAGAAGCGACCGAGCGGGTCTCCGCTCAAACCTCCATGATCTCCTTTTCCTTGGCCGCCAGGACCTTGCCCAGGTCCTCGATGACGCGGTCGGTCAGCTTCTGGATCTGTTCCTGGGTGCGCTTGACCTCGTCCTCCGGGGCGCCGTCCAGGCGCTTGAGGGCGTCCAGCGAGTCGCGTCGGATGTTGCGCAGGGCCACGCGGGCCTCTTCGGTCATCTTGCGGGCCAGCTTGACCAGGTCCTTGCGGCGGTCCTCGGTCAGAGGGGGGAAGGCCAGGCGGATCTGGACCCCGTCGTTGGTGGGGTTGATGCCCAGATCGGACTTCTGGATGGCGCGTTCGATGGCATGCAGGTTGTGCCGGTCGAAAGGTTGGATGGTCAGCATGCGGGGTTCGGGAACCGCGATGCTGCCGACCTGGTTCAGCGGCATCTCCGAACCGTACGCTTCGACCACGATCCGGTCAAGCAGGGCCGGGGTGGCCCGCCCGGTCCGGATGGTCGAGAAGTCGCGGGCCAAGGATTCCTGGGTCTTCTTCATCCGCTCTTCGGTCTGGGTGAGCAGGCTGGTGTCGATCACGGTCGTCACTCCTNNCCGATCTCTTCTCCCGACACGATCCTCTTGATGTTGCCGGGAGCGGCGATATTGAATACCAGGATCGGAAGCTTGTTGTCCATGCACAGCGAGATGGCCGTGGCGTCCATGACCTTCAGGCCGCGCTTGAGGACATCGAGGTAGTCCAGGGTCCGGAACATGCGCGCGTCGGCGTTGTGGACCGGATCCGAATCATAGACGCCGTCCACCTTGGTCCCCTTCAAGATGGCGTCGGCCCCGATTTCCAGGGCCCGAAGGGCTGCCGTGGTATCCGTGGTGAAGTAGGGGTTCCCGGTCCCACCGGCAAAGATCACCACACGACCCTTCTCGAGATGGCGCATGGCCCGACGCCGGATGAATCGCTCGGCCACCTCGGCCATCTGCATGGCCGTCTGGACCCGGGTGTCCACCCCGACCTTCTCGAGGGCGTCCTGAAGGGCCAGGGCGTTGAGCACCGTTGCCAACATGCCCATGTGGTCCGCGGCCGCCCGGTCCATCTCCGGCGCCATCCGGCCTCGCCAGATGTTGCCCCCGGCCACCACGATGGCGACCTCCATCCCCATCCGCCGGATCTCCCGGATTTCCTCGGCGTAACGGGCGACGGTCTCGGGATGGATTCCGAACCCCTCCCCTCCCGCAAAGACCTCGCCGGAGAGTTTGAGAAGGATTCTCCTGAAGACCCTTCCTGTCTTGGGAAGGGTCGAATCGGCTGCAGCCTGGTTGACCTGGGGGCTCACCTGTTCCTCCGGACACAGGCCACCGTGGGTCCGGGGCCAAGGGTCTGGCACCTATTCTGCTTGGGGGGATCCATTCCTGCCCGGGCCTCGGGGCAGACATCGTTGCC
>DJGG01000043.1:28907-29071 GCA_002432195.1 Desulfobacteraceae bacterium UBA5852 | reverse complement strand
CGAGGCCGACGGCCGAAAGGGCCGCCGGCCTCGCAGAAGACCCGTTGAGGGGACTACTCGCCCAGGGCGAAGCGCGCAAAGCGCTTGACCTGGATGTTCTCGCCCACCACGCCGATGGTCTGCTTGATCAGGTCCTGGACCTTCATCGAGCCGTCGCGGATGTA
>DJGG01000043.1:28553-28856 GCA_002432195.1 Desulfobacteraceae bacterium UBA5852 | reverse complement strand
CTTGCCGGTGGCGATCCGGTCGGCCATCTGCTCGGGCTTGCCATCCTCGATGGCGGCCTGGCGATAACCGGCCTTCTCCTTCTCGATGAACTCGGCCGGAACCTCATCCCTCGAGATGTACATCGGGGCCATCGCGGCGACCTGCATGCACAGCTCGGTCAGAAGCTTCTGGAAGGCCTCATTCTTGGCGACGAAGTCGGTCTCGCAGTTCAGCTCGACCAGGACGCCCAGGCGGCCTGCCCCGTGGATGTAGGAACCCACGCGGCCCTCGCTGGTCACCCGGCTGGCCTTCTTCTCGGCCTT
>DJGG01000043.1:28295-28521 GCA_002432195.1 Desulfobacteraceae bacterium UBA5852 | reverse complement strand
CCCTTCTGGCGCAGCCAGTCCATCGCCTTCTGGACATCTCCCCCGGTGGTCTGGAGAGCCTCTCGGCAGTCCATGATCCCGGCGCCCGTGACTTCGCGGAGTTCCTTCACCTGCGTCGCTGAGATGGTGGTAGTGGTCATGGAAACGTTCACCTCTTGAAAAACTGGCCCGGAGACGAGCCGGAAAGACCGGCCATGCGGCCGGGATGCTGCAATCGGTTGGGGAT
>DJGG01000043.1:0-28224 GCA_002432195.1 Desulfobacteraceae bacterium UBA5852 | reverse complement strand
GCGGCCTCCTCGGCCTCGGCCTCGGCAGCGACCTCGGCGGCCTGCTCGGCGATCTCGGTCTCCATCTCGGCCTTGGCCTCGATGATGGCGTCCGCGATCTTGCCGGTGATCAGGCGCACGGCGCGGATGGCGTCGTCGTTGCCCGGGATCGGGTAGTCGATCTCGTCGGGATCACAGTTGGTGTCCACGATGGCCACCACGGGGATGCCGATCTTGCGGGCTTCGGTCACGGCGATGTATTCCTTGCGCGGGTCCACCACGTAGATGGCTCCCGGCAGTTTCTTCATGTCCTTGATGCCGCCCAGGAACTTCTCGAGCTTCATCCGCTGGTCTTCCAGCCGCAGGACCTCCTTCTTGGGGAGACGCTCGAAGACGCCGGTCTCCTTCATCTCCTCGAGGTCCTTCAGGCGCTGGATGCGGGTCTGGATGGTCTTCCAGTTGGTCAGCATCCCGCCCAGCCAGCGCTGGGTCACGAAATACTCGCCACAGCGACGGGCGTCTTCGGCGATGGTGTCCTGGGCCTGCTTCTTGGTGCCCACGAAAAGGACCGGCCGCGGGTTGTCCACCTGGTTCTCGCAGACGCGGCGGTTCTCGAAGTCGTACTGCCCCTTCACGACCGACTTGATGAAGTTGTAGGCTTCCTTCAGCCGGATGACCGTCTTCTGAAGGTCGATGATGTAGATGCCGTTGCGCTCGGTGAAGATGTAGCGCGACATCTTGGGGTTCCAGCGCCGGGTCTGGTGTCCGAAGTGGACGCCGGCCTCCAGGAGCTGCTTCATGCTGATCAGGGCCATGGATTCTTCCTCCTACCGGGTTTTCCGATCCCCTTTCGGGAACCGCCTCACGGCCTCTCGCTCCGCGCCGACCCCGAGGGGCACCCGGGCGGAAGGACAGCCGCTGTGGAATACGCCCTTCTGGGGCGTCGAAGGCCAACTATAGCAGCGCCGGCCGACCGGCGTCAACCGACCCCGGGTCGCCTGAATCCGCCGCCTGCCGTGGCATTCGACCGCGGATTCAGGCGGGTTTCGTCCGGTTGCCTGCGGGGGATGAACATGGGATGGTGGAGTCTGCACTCTGCCCAGCACAAGCCCCCCCAAGAAGGAGACCCTCCATGAAACCCGCGATGAAATGGGTGGCCAACAGGATGCCGAAGGCCGACGCCACCACCCAGATGGCGTTGATGGCACCGGCCAGGATCGAGAAGGCGCGCGCCTTCCATCGCAGCTTTCCACAGTATCGGCCCACCCCGCTGGTGGCCCTGCCGAATCTGGCGGCTCAGTTGGGGGTGAAGAACATCTTCGTGAAGGACGAAAGCTACCGCTTCGGCCTGAACGCCTTCAAGGTCCTGGGTGGTTCCTACGCCATGGCCCGCTTCATCGCCGAACAGACCGGACGGGACGTCTCGGAGCTGAGCTTCGAGCGGTTGACCAGTCCCGAGGTCCGAAAGGAGCTGGGCGACTACACCTTCTTCACCGCCACCGACGGAAACCACGGCCGTGGAGTGGCCTGGGCAGCCAACCAGATCGGTCAGAAGAGCGTGGTCTACATGCCCAAGGGTTCCAGCCCGACCCGCCTGGAGAACATCCGCAAGGAAGGCGCTCGCGCCGAGATCACCGACCTGAACTACGACGACGCGGTTCGCCTGGCTTCGGCGGAGAGCCTCAAGACGCCGAACAGCGTGGTGATCCAGGACACGGCCTGGGAAGGATATGAGAAGATCCCGAACTGGATCATGCAGGGATATGCCACCATGGCTTCGGAGGCCGACTATCAGTTGAAGGCCGACGGAGCCGAACGCCCCTCCCACATCTTCGTGCAGGCCGGGGTGGGGAGCCTGGCGGGCGCGGTCACCGGCTTCTTCGCCAACCTGTATCCCGACGACCCTCCGGTGGTCATCGTGGTGGAGGCTGAAGCCGCCGACTGTCTGTACCGCAGCGCACGCCAGGCCGATGGCACGACGGTGAAGGTGGGGGGCGATCTGGTCACCATCATGGCGGGGTTGGCCTGCGGCGAGATCAATACCCAGAGCTGGCCGATCCTGCGCAACCACGCCTCCTTCTTCGTCTCCCTGCCGGACTACGCGGCCGCTCGCGCGATGCGGGTCCTGGCCGTTCCGCTGAAGGGGGACCCGGCCGTGATCTCCGGGGAAAGCGGCGCGGCCGGCGCGGGCTGCCTCTTCGAGGCCTTGATGGAGCCCCGATTCGCGGACTTCAAGAAGGCGGTCGGGCTGGACGAACGCTCCCAGATCCTGCTCTTCAGCACCGAAGGCAACACCGATCCGGACTGGTTCCGCAAGATCGTCTGGAACGGTGAGTTCCCCACCCCGCGACGGCACTACCGCTGAGCGGGGCAAACCCGAAGGGGGCGGAGGCGGCGGGACCTGTCTTGAAGAATATTCCAGGCAAATGCCCTTGCGTCCCGTCGGGGGCCGTGTTATGATGGCGCGGCCCTGTGCATCAGGGTTTTGTTCGTTGGCCTCGGCCCGTCTTTCGAGGGCGGGCCTTCCGCAGCCGTGAAACGGCCTGCGCCATATCCCCGGAGGTGCTCCGTAATGTTCTGGATGGATCTGACGCGCTTCGCCCACAAGAAGGGGGCGGGCTCTTCGAAGAACGGCCGCGACTCGCAGCCGAAGATGCTGGGCGTGAAGCGCTATGGCGGGCAGGCCGTGCAGGCCGGCAACATTCTGGTCCGGCAGCGTGGAACCCGCTTCTATGCGGGCGAGAACGTGATGATGGGCCGCGACTTCACGCTCTTCGCCGTGGCCGACGGCCAGGTGAAGTTCCACAGCAAGGCCAACAAGACCCTGGTTTCCGTCGAATCGGTGGAAACCGCCGAGGTCGGATAGTCTTCGCTCGAAGAACGCAAAGGCGGATCCCGGCTCGCCTGGCGACCGGGATTTTTGCCTTTGTCCGAGACTTCAATGGCCAGACTGCCCCCCGTCCGAGGGGGATCCAGCCTGGCTCCAAGATCGGCCTCGGCCGCTGAGGGATCCATGAGCACGAACTTCGTCGACCAGACCCGGATCTTCGTCAAAGGAGGAGATGGCGGCAACGGCTGCGTGTCCTTCGAGCGTCAACTGTACATCCCCAAGGGCGGACCCGACGGCGGCGACGGCGGTCGGGGAGGACACGTCGTGCTGGAGGCCGACGAGAACCTCCACACGCTGCTGGACTTCAAGCGTCGGGCCCACTTCAAGGCCGAGAAGGGCGCCTTCGGGCGGGGAGGCCGCAAGACCGGTGGGATGGGGCAGGACCTGCTGGTCAAGGTTCCGGTCGGCACCCTGGTCTTCGACGACCAGGAGGGACGCTGCATCGCCGATCTGGCCTTCCATGGTGCCCATGTGACGGCGGCCAGGGGCGGTCGAGGGGGGCGCGGCAACACGCACTTCGTCACCGCCGAGCGGCGCGGACCACGTGAACACGAACTGGGCGAACCCGGCGAAGAGCGCTGGCTTCGCTTGGAGCTGCGGGTGGTCGCCCAGGTCGGGATCGTCGGTTTTCCCAACGTCGGCAAGTCCACCCTCCTGTCGCGCATCTCCAACGCCGATCCCAAGATTGCCGACTATCCCTTCACCACCCTGAACCCCGTCCTGGGCGTCGTCCAGCTCGGCTGGGCGGAACCCTTCGTGGTAGCCGATATCCCCGGCATCATCGAGGGCGCCCACGAGGGGGCCGGGCTGGGAATCCAGTTTCTGAAACACGTGGAACGCACCCGCGTCCTCGTGCATCTCGTCGACGCCACCCAGTTGGATCCCGAAGATCCCCTGCGGCCCTACCGCACCATCAAGGCCGAACTGGCGTGCTACAGCGCCGGCCTTGCCGCCAAACCGCAGATCGTGGTACTGAACAAGCTCGATCGACCGGAAGCCGCCGCCTTGGCGGAGCGCTTCCGGGAGGCGGCCGGCGACCCCGATATCCTGACCATCTCAGCCTTGGAGCGGGAGGGACTGCAGGCGCTCCTGTCGCGCATCACGCTGGCGTTGGAAACTCCCCATGGCAACTGAACGGCAGCACCCGCTGGCCCTGGCCAAGCGGGTCGTGGTAAAAGTCGGCAGCAACGTCCTCACCCAGGACAGCGGGCTCAACCTGGCGGTGATCCGTTCCATCAGCCGCCAGATCAGCCGCCTGATGTCCAAGGGACGCGAGATCATCCTGGTCTCCTCGGGGGCCATGGCCGCGGGGATGCGCAAGCTCGCGCTTCCCGCCCGCCCCACCGAAATCCCTGCCCGGCAAGGGGTGGCGGCGGTGGGCCAGGCCGGGCTCATTCTGGCCTACGAGAAGGCATTTGCACGGCACGGTCGCAAGGTGGCCCAGATCCTGCTGACCGCCGAGGACATGACCCATCGCAAACGCTACCTCAATGCCCGCAATACCCTCAACACACTGCTGGCCTGGGGCGTGGTGCCGGTGATCAACGAAAACGACACGGTGATGGTGGAGGAAATCCAGTTCGGCGACAACGACAACCTGGCTGCCGTCATCGCCCTGCTCATGGACGCCCAAGCCCTCATCAACCTCAGCGACATCGAGGGCCTCTTCGACAAGGATCCCCGCACGGAACCCGATGCCCGCCTGATTCCCGAGGTGGTGAGCATCGGCAGGACCATTGAATCCGTGGCCCTGGGCATCCCCGGTTCCCTGGGCACGGGGGGAATGCTCAGCAAGATTCGCGCCGCCCGCAAAACCACCGCCGCGGGCATCCCCATGGTCATCGCCAGCGGCCGACAACGGGACATCCTCCTGCGCCTCTTCGCCGGGGAGTCCCGGGGAACCCTCTTCGTTCCCCGCAGCCAACGGCTGCCCAGCCGGAAATGCTGGATCGCCTTTTCCCTCAAGCCCAAGGGCACCCTGCGGGTGGATGGCGGGGCTGAAAAGGCCTTGATCCAACGGGGCAAGAGCCTCCTGCCCAGCGGCATTCTCGGAGTGGAGGGGGAGTTCGGCTCCGGCGATCCGGTGCAGTTCGTCAACGCCGCCGGCGAGATTCTGGGAAACGGGCTCGTGAACTACAACGCCAGCGATATCCGCAAGATCAAGGGTCTGCAGACCAACCGCATCACCGCCGTCCTGGGGGAGAAGCCCTTCGACGAAGTGGTTCACCGGGATAATCTGGTGCTCTTCGCCGAAACGGATTAGCGTCTCGGCACCACCTTCCACGGAAGGATCCGCACCATGGACATCACCACCACCATCGGCGATATGGCCCGGGCCGCGAAGGCCGCCGCAAGGAGCCTGGCGACATGCTCGCGGCCCCGCAAGGACGCCGTGCTGTTGGACATTGCCCGCCGGCTGGAAGCTGCCACGGCGCGCATTCAGGAAGCCAACCGTCGGGATCTGGAGGCGGCCACAGGGGCCGGACTCTCGGCCGCCATGCTGGACCGCCTGACCTTGTCCGCCAAAGCCATTCAAGGCATGGCGGACGGGGTCCGCGAAGTTGCCGCCCTGCCCGATCCCGTCGGCGCGGCCACGGGCGCCTGGATCCGGCCTAACGGCCTGGAAGTCTCCCGCGTCCGCATTCCCCTGGGGGTGATCGGCATCATCTATGAATCCCGGCCCAATGTCACCGTGGACGCCGCCGTGCTCTGCCTCAAATCCGGCAACGCGGTCATTTTGCGGGGCGGCTCCGAAGCCCTCCAATCCAACCGCTGCCTGACCGCGATTATTCAGGAGGCCCTGGAGGCCCATGGCCTGCCCCGGGCCGCCGTCCAAGCGGTACCCGTGGCCGATCGCGAAGCCGTGCAGGCGTTGCTGCAGCAGGAAGACACCATCGACCTCATCATCCCCCGGGGAGGCGAGGGGCTGATCCGCTTCGTGGTGCAGGCCTCACGCATCCCCGTGCTGAAGCACTACAAGGGTGTTTGCCACGTCTACGTGGATGCGGCAGCGGACCTTTCCATGGCCCAGGACATCGTCCAGAATGCCAAGGTCCAGCGTCCGGGCGTCTGCAACGCCCTGGAAACCCTTCTGGTGCACACCGCCGTGGCGGAAGCCTTTCTGCCGCCCATGGCCCGACGGCTCACCGCGGCCAGTGTCATCCTGCGCGGATGCCCCGAAACCCGGCACTGGCTGCCAGAGGCCCAACCGGCCACCAAGGCCGATTGGGAAGCCGAGTACCTCGACCTGATCCTGTCGATCAAAGTGGTGTCCGACATGGACGCCGCGTTGCAGCATATCGCGCGCTACGGCTCCCGGCACACCGAGGCCATCATCACCCGCGACTTCACATGCGCCCGCCGCTTCACCCGCGAGGTGGACGCTTCGGTGGTGCTGGTCAACGCCTCCACGCGCTTCAACGATGGCGGGCAGCTCGGCTTGGGCGCGGAAATCGGTATCAGCACCTCGAAGCTCCATGCCTTCGGTCCCATGGGGCTGGAGGAGCTGACCACCACCAAGTTCGTTGTGCTGGGGGACGGCCAGGTTCGCGAGGCCTGAGCGGAAACCCCGCGTCGAGAGCCGCATACCAGCCATGCCATTCAAAAAAATCGGGATTTTCGGTGGCACCTTCAACCCGGTTCACCTGGGCCACCTGCGGGCAGCCCTGGAGGTACAGCGCGGCTTCGGGCTGGACGCGGTCTTCCTGATCCCCTCGGCAAGCCCCCCGCACAAGGAAGCCGGTGACGTCGTCGCTGCCTCCGACCGCCTGGAAATGGTGCGCCGTTGCGTGTCGGGCGTGCCGGGATTGCGGGTCTCCGATATCGAGCTGAAACGTGAGGGGCCGTCCTATACCATCGACACGATCTGCGCCTTCCGCCAAATCGTACCCCAGGACGTGTGGCTCTACCTGATCATCGGCCTGGACGCTTTCGAGGAGATCGCCACCTGGAAATCCTACGAGGACCTGCTGCGGCTGGTCCCGCTCATCGTCATCAGCCGCCCCGGGGTCGGGGACGATCCCCAGGGCCTCGACCGGGCCATCACCCGGTTGCTCCAGCATGGCGAGCTGGCCGGATATGCGTGCGCGCCGGAGACTCCCTGCTTTCGGCACTGCGAAAAGCAGCCCATCTTTACCTTCAACGTCACCGCCATGGACATCGCTTCCAGCCGGATCCGGGGTATGGTGAAGCAGGGGGAACCCATCGATTTCCTGGTGCCGGAAGCGGTGAACGCCTACATCAAGGAACGAGGCCTGTATCGATGAGCGTGGACAACGATTCCAACCTGGATCGCTACGTCAGGGCGGTGCTGGAGAAAAAAGCCCAGGGGGTGTCCGTACTGGATGTCAGCCCCCTGACCGCCATGGCCGATATCTTCATCATCTGCAGCGGCCGATCCAATCGCCAGGTGACCGCTATCGCCGAACACATTCGCGCCGCCCTGAAGGAACAGGGAATCCGGCCCCTCAGCCTCGAAGGGCTCAAGGAGGGCCACTGGGTGCTGATGGACTATGGCCACGTCATCATCCATGTCTTTTACGAACCCGTACGCGCCTTCTACGACCTGGACGGGTTGTGGTCGGATGCCCGTCGCATCTCCACCCCCTCCCTGGCGGAGTGGGCACGCCGGGCTCCGGCGGACGGCGAATCCCTTTCGGAGGTCGATGGGGATGACTGAGCCACCCGCCATGGTGCTGCTGATGATCCTGGATGGCTGGGGCCTGGCCGCACCCGGCGAGGGCAACGCCGTCGCCCGTGCCCGCACCCCCCATCTGGATGGTTTGACGGCGCGATACCCCCATACCCGCCTGCGCTGTGACGGGGAGGCCGTGGGCCTGCCCCGGGGAATCATGGGCAATTCCGAGGTGGGCCATCTGAACATCGGTGCCGGCCGCATCGTCTTCCAGGATCTGCTGCGCATCGACCACGCCATTCGTGACGAATCCATTTCCCGCAATCCGGCGCTCACCCGGGCCATGGATCGGGCGGCCGCTGGGGGCGGGACCCTGCACCTGATGGGGCTGGTGTCGGACGGCGGGGTGCACAGCCAGTTGACGCACCTCGAGGCCCTGATCCGGATGGCCCGCCAGAGGGGGGTGGCCAAGGTCCGCGTGCATGCCGTTACCGACGGCCGCGATACCCCCCCCACCAGCGGAGCCGGCTATCTCTCCCGGCTGCAAAACTTCCTGGGCGCCTTTCCCGACACCCGCATCGCCACGATTTGCGGCCGCTTCTTCGCCATGGATCGCGACACGCGCTGGGATCGCGTCGAGACGGCTTACCGGCTCTATACCCGCGGCGAAGGTCGCCCCGCCGGCGACCCCGTGGCCGCCGTCCAGGAGGCCTACGCGCGGGAAGAAACCGACGAATTCATCCGGCCCATCGTCTTGTTGGAGCCGGACGGTACGGACACCCACCGCGTGCGGACGGGGGACAGCCTGGTGTGCTTCAACTTCCGCGCCGACCGTGTGCGCGAAATCACCCGGGCCCTCACCGCCGAAAGCTTCGCGCCGTTTGCCCGCGAGCCGCGGCCGACCCTTGCCGACTATATCTGCATGACGGTCTACGACGAGGCCTTCAACCTCCCCGTGGCCTTCCCGCCGGTGAGGCTGGACGGGCTTCTGGGAGAAGTCGTCAGCCGCCATGCGCTGGCCCAGCTACGCATCGCCGAAACCGAGAAGTACGCCCATGTGACCTATTTCTTCAACGGCGGCGAAGAAGCGCCCTTCCCCGGGGAGGAACGCTGCCTGATCCCCTCGCCCCGCGGGGTGGCCACTTACGACCAGAAGCCCGAGATGAGCGCTCCGGAAGTGACGCGCGAAGCCGAAACCCGCATCCGCAGCCGGCGCTACCGCCTGATCGTGCTCAACTTCGCCAACATGGACATGGTGGGGCATACCGGTAACCTGGAGGCCGCCGTGCGCGCCTGTGAAACCGTGGACCATTGCGTGGGGGCTCTGGTAGGGGCCTGCCTGGAGGCCGGCGGCGTCGCCATGGTCACCGCCGACCACGGGAATGCCGAGCAGATGCTGGACCACAGCGGCGCGCCCTTTACCGCGCACACCACCAATCCGGTGCCCTTTGTCCTGGTGGATCCCCGTTGTCGGGAACTGGCGCTGCGCACCGACGGACGGCTGGGAGACATCGCTCCCACGGTGCTGGCCTGGATGGGCCTGCCCGCGCCCACGGCCATGACCGGCCGCAGCCTGGTGGCCGGCACTCCCGCGCGCTCCGCAGGGAGCGCGCCATGAGCGCACCCCCCGCAGGCCCCTGCGCGGATTGCCTGCAAGACTATCTCTCCGGTCGCCCGGTTCCCAACCGGGGCGCGGAGGCCAACCGCCAGGCCATCCTGCGGTACCTGGTGGGGGCGAAGGGCTACACGCCGGATGACCTTCGGACGGATGTCCGCCTGCAAACGCAGATCGACGGCCAGACCTATGCATCCACCATCGATGTGCTGGTCATCGAGGCAACCCGCGGAATCTGGGCCCTGGCGATCAAATGTGTGGCCGGTTCCCTGGGGTCCTGGGAACGGGAGGCGCTGGCCGCCGCCCGTATCCTGCGATTGGATTACCAGATTCCCCTGTGCGCGGTTTCGGATGGCAAGGATGCCGTGGTGTTGGATACCCTGACGGGGCGGAAAATGGGCGCCGGGCGGGAGAGCATCCCCAACCGTCGGGATTTGGAAAGGCTGCTCGGGGAGACCGCCTTGAAACCATACCCCCCCGAGCGCCTGGAGCGGGAGAAACTCATTTTTCGCACTTACGACGTCATGAACATCCACCGCCAACCGGGCTGATCGCCCCCGTCACTGGCCGGCGACCTCCTTGCCGCAGTGCTTGCAGATGGAAGCCCGTTGCTTGATGATCTCGGCACAAAAGGGGCACTCCCGGGTGAAAAAGCGCGCGTGGATATGCTGGACCGCCGCAGTGATCGCCTCCTGGATCTTCTCGTTGCCGACCTTCAGGCTGCGCAAGGGCTCCACCGCGTCCAGTTCGGCGATGTCGCCGAGCATCTCCGCGGCCTTCAGGCGCACCCGCGCCGGCTCCGTGGGATCCAGCAGCAGGCGCAGGACCGCGGGCCCGTCCTTCTCCACGTAACAGCCCGCCAGAATGTTGAAACCCTTCTTGGTGGCCTCCTTGAGGGCTTCCTGCTGGGCCACCACCTGATCGTCGATGATCTGTCCCTGCCCCCCCATGGGGCTGAATACCGGCATGAACTCGAATTGCGTGGTTCCGGGGTAGTTCATGCAGCGATATGAGGCCCTGTGGGAATAGGTTTCCTGGATGTGGTCCCAGCCCTGCACGAAGGCCGGGCACTGGTCGTTGAAGCAGACAAAAAGAAACGGCTCGCCCCAGCCGAGCCCATCGCTGAAGTTGATGGGCGGCACCTCCCAGAGGCTCATGGCCTCCTGGCAGTGCGGGCAGAGGGGTTTGTCCATGGACATGACTTTCTCGAAAACTTCCTCACGGGTGGCAATTGCCATTGAGTGTCCTCCAATTGGGTGACGGAACCTGGAACTTTATCCGGGAAACCCGCTGAAAAGTCAAACTAAGCCCGGGGGCGAACCTGTCAATGCCGCGCCGGTGGAGGGGCCGGCGGGGGATCCGGCGGCCATACGGGGAGGAGAGGTGCGCAGAAAGCGCTTCCCTGTATAGACACCGGTCGCGGGAGATCTTGATCCCCCGGGTCGCCTGGTCTATGGTGAGTTAACGTCATCGTCCACCATTGCCCCGAGAGGAGGTTGCGCGTTGGACAAACAGCACATTGCCCTGGAAGAGCTCAACGCGTTTGCCGTGGAAACGGTCCAGCAGGCCGGAAGCAAGGCCTTGCGCTATTACGGGCGGGGCGGCGCAGGGATCAAGTTCGACCGCGCCCTGGTGACGGAGGCCGAACTGGACTTGGCCGATTTCTTCCAGCAGGCGCTGAAACGCCGCTTTCCGGAGCACCACCTTTTCGATGGCAGCGCCGCGGAGGGCTACACCCACGAAGCGCGGCGCTATGTCTGGATCATCGACCCCTTGGACGGCATGTCCAACTTCATGGCCGGCATACCCATTTGGGGCATGTCCGTGGCCCTGCTGGAAAATTTCTGGCCCGTGCTAGGCGTTTTCCATATGCCGGCCACCAGCGATCTCTTCCACGCCGTCGCCGGCCAGCAGGCCTTCCTCGGGAAGCAGGCCATCCGGGTCACTTCCCAAAGCCAGATCAACGACGAAAGCGTGCTGCTGACCTTCTCCCGCTTCCATCACCACTACCGCACCACCTTCCCCGGCAAGCAGCTGAACCTCGGCTGCACGACGGCGCACTGCTGCTACGTGGCCATGGGACGCGCCGAAGCCGCCCTGGTGGCCAACGAAACCTACAAGGACCTGGCGGCGGCACGGGTCATCGTGGAGGCGGCCGGCGGACGCATCTTCAAGCGTGACGGCACCCCGTTTCCCATCGGCGAATACCTGGAGGAAAGGGCCGAGAATCCCCACCTGCTGGTCATGTCACCGGCGCTCATCGACCAGGTGGGCCCCTGCCTGCAGCCCCTGGCGTGACAATGGCAGCGTGCCTCCTTCTGCGGGGGCGGGCGATTTGCGCCCGCCCCACCGGTTCTCCGCAGGCGGCTAGATCAGGTCGGACAGACCTTTTTCCAGTGCCTCGCCGAGGACCTGGTTGAGAAAGCTCTCGGCCTTTTCAGACTCGAAACGCACATCCACACGCTCCAGGCGGATATCCACCGGCCGACGGTGCACAATCCCCGTGTCCACCTTTCCCAGATAAAGAATCAAGCGGGCTTCCACCGTCGCCTCGGTACGAAAGGCCTGCTTTACCGCCTGGCAGGAAAGCTTCTCGATCACGCCCCCCACCACAAAATCCCGGCCCTGGGCAATACCGGCCATGGCGGCCGGGGTGAAATCCCAGGCCCTGATCGACTCGGTGCGCAATCCCCGACGGCGGGCCAGTTCCTCCACCGCCGCGGTCACCGCCGTCGCCACGTCCCGGGCTCCGGAGAGATAGCGCTCCTGCCGGCCGCCTCCCAAATCCCGGAAGCCTATCTGGAACGGATCCACCCCGGTGCGCCGGTCCTGCAGGGCCTGCAGGCCCACAACGCGGCCGGTGGCCTGGCCCGACGAACCGTTTCCGGTGTAACGGATCTGGAGGGTCTGGGCGATGGGGGTGGCACAGGCCACGAGGACCATGGCCAGGCCGAGCACCAGAAAGCGCCTGCAGGCAAGACGAGGGGGCAAGAGCATGGGTTCACCTCCATCTTCGTGGCAAAGATATCGTCGCGCCCGGAGGCCGGGGGAAGGTCTCCAACGCACCCGGGCGCATGCCCGTCACCCGTTTGACGGCTGAAGGATTATCATCTGTAGCCGCTTTTGACCGGAGGATCAAGCCGGACGCAGGCGCTGGCTATCCACAGCCGGACAGGCATCGGCGCCGCAAGGACAAGGGGTCGCCTGATCCAGCACCCGGCGCACCGTCTGGGCCAGGGCCCGGGCGAACAACGGTTTGGCCAGAAAGGCACGGAAGCCCATGGCCAGGGCGGTTTCTTCACATACCGTCTTGCTGAACCCGGTGCAGACGATGACGGGCAGATCCGGGCGGAGGCGCAACATTTCCCGCCCCAGGAGATCGCCGTTGAGGTGCGGCATGGTCTGGTCGGTGACGACCAGGTCGAATTGCCCGGGGTTTCGGCGGAACCGCTCCAGGGCCTCCCGACTGTCGGTGCAAATGGTTACCTCGTATCCCCAGCGGGTCAGCCGCTGGCCGGTGACATCGGCCACATCCGGCTCGTCGTCCACCACCATGACCCGCTCACCGCCGCGGGGCAGGGGCTGTTGGCAATCCAGGAGCGGGACGTCGGGGCCTTCCGCCGCCAGGGGGAGGTACACATGGAAAGTGCTCCCCGCGCCGGGCAGACTGTCCACCAGCACCGCCCCTCGGTAGCTGTGCACAATGCCCTGAACCACGGACAGCCCCATGCCGGTGCCTTCGCCCTTCTCCTTGGTTGTAAAATACGGATCGAATATCAAATCCAGCATCTCGGGGAGGATGCCATGTCCCGTGTCGGCCACCGTCAACTTGAGATACGACCCTGGAGACAAGTGCCGCCGCAGCCTCTCGGTCGAGGCGCTAACATCCTCCCGCTGCAGCCGTATCTCCAGACGGGCGCTGGTCTTCCGCATGGCATGGGCGGCATTGGTGCACAGGTTCATGACAATCTGGTGCAGCTGGGTGGGATCCGCCAGGACGCAGTCCGCATCTCTCGGGAGATGGGCATCGGTTTCAATGGAGGCGGGTAGCGAGGGCCGCAACAATTTGAGGTCCTGCAGCAATTGGGCGTACTCTTCCGGCCGGTGGTAGAATGCCGTGAGCTTGACGGTTTTGACCGCCGCCACCGAATCGTAGCCCAGGATACGGGCCAGGGCGATGTTGCAATCCAGGATACGGCCGTCCGGCGTCGATATGAAGTCCCCGGTGAGGTCCTGCTCGAAGAACTCCCGGTAGCGTCTTTCACTGGCGCGCAGGTCCGCCTCCATCTGCTTGCGGGGGCGCAGGTCGATGAAGCTCTCGATCAGCAGATGCCGCCCCTCGCGTTCCACCGAGGCAACGCTCTTGAGGATGGGCATCTCGCTGCCGTCGGCCCTGATCAGCCGCCACTCGGTCATCTCGAGGGCCCAGCCGCCATCCGGCGCCAGGGATTGGTCCGGTTCCGCAGGGCAGATGACGTTGTTGCACACTTGTCCCAGAATCTTATCCCGGGACAGGCCCACGAGGGCCGCGGCGGCGGCATTCAGGTCCAGGATCCTGCCTGAGGAGGCTTCCACCACCAGTACACCGCACTGGATGGAATCCAGCAAGGCGCGCTGGTAGTCCTGATTCTGCCGCAGGGCGATCTCCGCCCGGCGCCGCTCGGTGATATCGCGTCCCACCGATTGGTACTCCACGAGACAACCGTTGTCGTCCCGGATGGCGCGGTGGGTCCACAGCTGCCAGCGCTCGCCGCCGGGAAGCACCAGCCGGTTTTCCATGGTCATTTGGCTTTCGCGGCGCAGGGCTGTGCGTATCTGGGCCAGGCCCCCGTCGATTTCCACCACGGGCAGGCTTTCCAGCGGGCGCCCAAGCAGCGCCGCCACCGATTCGCCAAGCTCCCGGGCGAAGGCGTCGTTGACAAAGGTCAGGCGGCCCTGCCCATCCGTGCGGCAAATCATTTCCATCTGGCTGTCCACAATGGCCCGGTAGCGCGCTTCCGCCGCCACCCGCCGCGCATGGGCCTGCTCCAGGGTGGCCAGCATGCCGTTGACTCCCGCGGCCAACTCCCCCAGTTCATCGCTGCCCTCCGGCGGCACCCGCTGGGATGCGTCGCCGCTGTGGGCGATCGCACGCACCGCCCCATGCACCCGGCCCAGCCTCACCAGCACGGTCCTTTCCAGGTACAGGAGCAGGCCGACCACGAACACGACGCCCAGCAGGAGCAGGGAGATCACATTGTAGCGCCAGGTGAGCAGGCCTTGCCGGGAGATGCGCCGGTCCATACCGATCTCCAGCCACGCCGCCCGTTGGCCGTTCAGGTCCCGGAGTTCCGTCAACGCCGTCAGGCGCTGGCCTTCATGCTTGCGGAGCCATACCCGCCCATGGGGCTCGCAGGGCACACCGTCCTCCGCGGGCAGGGCGGCCTGCCGGCGGAGGCTCAAGCCCAGGTGGGTCTTTTCGGCGATCCGCTGGATCAGGGCTTCGTCCAGACGGCTGCCGCAAATCAGCGCCCCCACCACCGGACCCACGGAATTGCTTTTCATGATGGGATAGGAGGCCACCAGCAGATAGGCCTCCCCCACGGCGACCTCGCCGAGCCGATAATCCTCCGGGGTTTCCCGCCGGACCAGGTCCGGGCGCGCCAGAAGGGCCTCCAGCCATTCCCGGGGCATGGGCGCTTCAATGCCCTGACCATCGACCATCTCGAGGTACTTGACGTTTACCAGCCGCTCGTCGGGGCCCACGAACACCATGAAGTGGAGATTGAGGTTGGCCACGGTTTCGTCGCTGAGATTGTTGCGGATGTACTCGTTTTCGAGGCCGCGGCCACGAATTCGTAGGTGTCGTCCCAGGGCCCCCAGTCTCCGCCGATGGAACGGATATGCTCCAGCACATCGGCGATTTCGCTGTGCACCCGCCGCACGTCCACCAGGGCGGCCTCCGTTTCGACGTCTTCAAAGCCCCGCAGCACGGCCAGGCGGGACGAAAAGGACAGGGCCAGCAGCAGGATCAGGGCCACGCTGCCGGTGATCAACAAGGTGCGTGTTCGGAGACTCATGGATGTGATCCAGGCCGCAAAAGAATAAACCGGGCGGGTATCGCCGGTGTTGCCGTACTCCTCGGAGGCCCGTAAAAATCGGGCGTGCGGTAATCCGACTGTCTGTTTTCACTTGGATCATCGGCCATCGGCCTTTGGAGCTTAAGGGAAGACCTCTTGCCGAAAGGCCGACCGTACCCGCTCCCGGAGGTTTCAGGCCGTGGCCGGCAGGGGGCGCACCCGGTCCACCGTCAAGGTGACCGCCCCCCAGTCCCGCTCCACCCGCCCCGCCAGCAGATAGGGGCGCTGCCGGTCCACCCGATGGCAGAACCGCCGATAGGTTTCCGGGAAAAAGGTGGCTTCCAGGATGCCGGTTTCGTCCTCGAAGGTCAAAAACTCCATGGGATCCCCCCGGTGGGTGTACACCACCTTGCCGGTGATCAGCCAACCCGCGACCTGGAGCCGTCCCCCCGCCCACCGGGGGAGGTCGGCGATGGCCACCACCCGCTCCCGGGCGAGGGTCTCCCGGTAGAGCGCCATGGGATGGCGGTCGCACAGAAAGCCCAGGACCGCGAACTCCCGCCGCAGCCGTTGCCGCTGGTCTTCCGCAGGCAGCCGGGGGGGCGGCGCCTCGAGAGGCCGGGCAAACAGACCGCGGTCCTCCCGCCGGGCGCGCTGCCGCCAGCAGGCCAGTCCCCACATCAGGGTGGCCCGGGAACCCCCCGGCGCGAAGGCGTCCAGGGCCCCGCTGTGGATCAGGGACCGGGCCTCGGCCTCATCCGGGCGCACCCGCTCCAGAAAATCCGACAGATCGGCAAAGGGCTGCTGTTCCCGTGCCCTCACGAGCCGCTCCCGGGTGGCCGCCCCCAGCCCTCCCAGGGCCATCAGGCCCACCCGGATGGCCCCGCGGCTTCCGGTCCAGGCGATGGCGCTGTGACGGACATCGGGGGGACGGATGGCCAGCCCCAGGCGGCGGGCCTCGGAAACATAGGCGAAGGTGCTGTAGAACCCCCCCTGGTTGCTGATCACCGCCGCCATGAACTCCGCCGGATGGTGCACCTTGAGATAGGCGGCCTGGAAAGACACCCGGGCATAGGAGGCGCTGTGGGGCTTGCAGAAGGAGTACCCGCTGAAGCTCATCATCATGGACCAGACGGCTTCCACGGTGGCTTCCGGCACCCCCCGGGCCCGGGCCCCGGCGGTGAAGCGCGCCTGGAAATCGGCCAGTTGGGCCTGGCGGTCCTTCTTGGCCATCACCTTGCGCAGCCGGTCGGCCTCGGCGTGGGAAAAACCCGCCAGTTCCACGGCCGCGCGGGAAACATCCTCCTGGTAAACCATGATGCCGAAGGTTTCCGCCAGCACATCGGCGAGCCGGGGGTCCAGGGGGTCCCAGGCCCCGCCGTGCAGGCGCCGGAGGTACTCCCGGATGAAATCGTTGGCCGCCGGGCGGATGATGCTGCTGTGGATCACCAGGTGCTCGAAGTCCCCCACGGCGGCCTTCTGCTGCAGCAGCCGCATGGCGGGGCTCTCAATGTAGAAGCAGCCCATGGTGCGGCCCTGGCCCACGGCCTCCTGGGTGGCGGGATCGTCCTCCGGTTCCCAGCGGGTCTCCTCGAAGGCCTCCCCATTGGCCCGCAGATTGGCCACGGCGTCCCGGATGACCCCCAGGCTGCGGTTGCCCAGCAGGTCGATCTTCACCAGGCCGGCGTCCTCGGTGGCGTCTTTTTCCCACTGGATCACGGGCACGCCCTTGGGGGCCCGTTCCACGGGCACGTACGTGTCGATGGGTTCCGGCGTGATGACCACGCCTCCGGAATGCACCGACAGGTGGCGGGGCGTGCCCATGAGGCTGCCGGCCAGCTCCAGGATCTCCGGCCAGGGGGCCGGCAGGTCGAGATGGCAGGTTTCCGGCCAGCGCCCCATGGAGGCCGCCAGATCCATGTCCGGCCCCGCCTGGTGGCCGAACCAGGGCAGGCGCGCGGTCACCCGTCCGATCTCCCGGGCGGTCAACCCGAAGACCTTGGCGGTCTCCCGCACGGCCATGCGCGGCTGGAACCCCACGTGGTTGCACACCATGGCGGCCCGGCCCGGAAAGGCCGCCAGCACCGCCTGCTGCACCGCGTCGCGCTCGTCCCAGGCGAAGTCCACGTCGATGTCGGGGGGATCCTGGCGGCCGGGGTTCAAAAAGCGCTCGAAGTAGAGGTTGTGCTTGAGGGGGCAGACGTTCGTGATCCCCAGGGCATAGGCCACCAGGGAGGCGGCCCCCGACCCGCGACCGCAGGTGCGGGGGCTGCGGGCCACGATGTCCCGGACGATCAGGAAATAGGCCGCGAAGCCGCGGGCGGCGATGGCCGCCAGTTCCCGCTCCAGGCGCTCCACCACCGGTTCGGACAGTTGCCTCCCGTAACGTCGGGCCGCCCCGGCGTAGGCCGCCTCCCGTAGCACGACCGCGGCGGGGTGACCGGCGGCGTCCGCCCATGGCGGCAGCACGGTCCCCCATGCCGGTCCGCGGAACGCCAGGCGCTCGGCCAGCTTCCGGGTGGCCGCCAGGGCTTCCGGGCATACGGCGAAGCGCCGGGTGTATTCCGCCGGAGAGGCCAGCCAGGCCTCCGGTGGGGCCACCTCGGCCGGCCCCAGGCGCTCCAGGGTGGCGCCGCGCGCAATGGCCCGCAGCAGACGGTGCCGGCGTGCATCCGCCGGGGACAGAAAGAAGCTTCCCGGAGTGGCCACCAGGGGCACTCCCAGGCGGCGGGCCGCCTGGCGCAACGGATGGCCCGCCAGGCGGGGTTGCCGGGGCAGGGCGGCGGCCACTGTCACCCCGGCCGCATGCCAGGCCTCCAGGAGCGCCGGATCCCGGGTGAGCACCACCAGGCCCTCGGCATACGCCGGCACGTCCGCCGCCAGATGGAAGGCCGGCTCCAGGTGCCGCCGGGTGAGCAGCCGACAGAGGTTGCCATAGCCCACGGAGTTTTCCACCAGGCCTACGGCCCGCAGGCCTCGTACCGGGTCCGTGATCTCCGCCCCCACGATGGGGGTCAACCCCTCCCGGCGGCAGGCGTGCAGAAACGGCCAGAGGCCGTAAAGGTTGTCGGTATCGGTAAGGGCCAGGCGGTCGTAGCCCAGGCGGCGCGCCGTGCGGCACAGCGCGCCCACGGAGGCCGTGCCCCACATGAGGGAGTAGTGGGAGCGTACGGTGAGGGGGACCATGGGACACACCTTCTCGGTTTGGGCTCACGCCGCCAGGGTGCGACCCACCCGTATGGCCTCGGCCCCGAAGCGTTGCCGGATGCGGTCCAGGGCCGTCACCAGGTGTTGCCGCCGGTCGTCTTCCGGGTCGCCGGGAAACAGGGCCATCTGCGCGGGGGGAAAGGTCAGGCCGTCGCAGGTCAGGCGCAGGTGGCGCACCCGCACCCGGCGGTCCCCGGCCAGGTGCAGGGCCTCCCGCGCCAGGGCGAAGAGGTTCGCGTCGTTGGCCGTGGCGGGCTGAACACGCCGCTGGCGGGCGCGCCGGACCCCATCCGAGAAGTCCAGACTCACCGCCAGCCGCCGGGCCGCCAGGCCCCCCCGGCGCAGGAAGGCGCCGGCCTGCTCCACCAGGACGTAAAGCGCCCCTTGCAGCACGGCCTCACGCTGGGTGCCCTCGGCGAAGGTGCGGTCGAAGACCGCCCGGGGAGGCTGCTGGCCCACCGCGCGCACCGGGGAGGCGTCCTCGCCGCGCAGGGCCCCGTAGAGGAAGCCGGCCCGCCGGCCGAAGGGCACCCGCAAGGCCTCCAACCCGAGGGCCGTGACCTGGCCTACGCGGGTGAAGTTGAACTCCCCCAGCCGCACGAGGTCGTCCCCCTCGATGCCTGGCACGAGATGCAGGGGCAAGGGGGCCAGGAAAGCCTCCTCCTCGCCGGCCCCCACAATGTACTCCCCGTCGGGCTTCACCAGCCGTGTGGCCACCTTGGCCACCAGCTTGTTGGGGGCCACCGCCCAGACGGGGTCCAGACCCAGGTCGGCCCGGGCCTGCCGGCGCAGACGCCAGGCCACGTCCATGGGCGGGCCGAACAGGCGGCCGGTGCCGGTCACGTCGAGGAAGAGATGGCCGTCGGCCTCCCCCGGCTCCACCTGCGGGGAAAACGGCCGCGCCTGGCGGACCAGGTCGTGCATGGCCCGCTCGTAGCAGGCCATGCACGGTGCCCGGACCAGGGCCTCGCGGCACAGGCGCTGGGCCCTCCGCAGGTCCATGCCCTTGCGCACACCGGCGCCGTAGGCCTCCTCGCTCATATCGAAAACGGTGGCCCGCGGGGAGCCTCCGGGGGCGATGATCAACGGACGGGTCCGCAGGTGCGCGTCCCGGGAGCGTTCCACCGCCACGGCGAAATCCGCCACGTTCAAGTGGATGACGGCGCGGTCCATGGGGCGTTTCCTCCGAGGCCTTCGGCGGCCAGCAGCCCCGCGAGGCGGTGGGCGTTGAGGGCCGCCTGCCCCCGGACGTGGTTGTTGAAAAAAACCACACCCCGGCGCGCCCGCCGGGCCATGCCCGCGATGCGCCGCGTCACCCACTCCCGCAATTCGCTGTCGGCATAGTCGTAGTCGAACTGCTGCTGCATATGGCCCGAACGCCACCCGCGGGTGTTGCGGCCGTGGAAGCGCACGTAGAAGAGGTCGGCGCTGGTCACCACGTCCAGGGGCGGAAAGAGGTCGGGCAGGGCGGGCACGTCCACGGCCACCAGAGTGGCGGCACGGCGTTCCAATTCGGCAAACACCCGGTCGGCCGCCCAGGAGACGTGGCGGAATTCCACCGCCAGGGGCAGGCCGGCCAATTCGTCGAGCAGGGCCGCCAGATAGCGGCGGTGGGCCTGGGTCCGGTGGAAGGTGGGCGGCAGTTGCACCAGGACCGCGGCCAGCTGGTCGGCCCGCAAGAGGGGCGCCACCCCGTCCCGGAAGCGGGCCGCCTGCCCCCGCCACTGGCCCGGCTCCACCTCGTGGGTCATGCTGCGGGTGAGCTTGGCGGCAAACCGGAAGTGCGGCGGCACCTGGGCCAGCATGCGTTCCAGCGCCGCGGCCTTGGGCATCTGGTACCAGGTGTAATTGAGTTCCGTGGCCGGGAAGGCGGCCGCGTACGCCGGCAGCATCCCGCCGGGGCGCGTGCCGGCGGGATAGATCCCGGCCGGCACCCATTCGGCATACGAATAGCCGCTGGTGCCCACCAGAATGCGCCCGCTGGCGTCTGTGGCGGCGTGCGCCGTCTCCATTTGCATCCTACCCTCCTCGGTCCACGTCCTATCGGCCCGCACCAACGCCGGGCCGTACCGTCGCGCCCCCGGGCGGCGCCCATGGGTTCGTCGGGACCACCGCCGGCTCAATCCCTCGCCGTGCGGACGATGCCCACCACCTTCCCCTGGACCAGCACCTCGCCGAACCCGTAGCGCATGACGGGGTAGGCGGGGTTTTCGGGACGCAGCTCCACGTGGTCGGGCCGTCGAAAAAACCGCTTGACCGTCGCCTCCTCGCCCCCCACCAGGACCACCACAATCTCGCCGTCGACGGCGTACTGGCGCGGTTCGCAGACGGCCAGATCACCCTCCAGGATGCCCACCCCGCGCATGGAGTCGCCGCGCACGCGGAGGGCGAACAAGTCCCGGCCGGGGAAACCCTCGGCGTCCAACACCAGGGTGCCGTCCCACTCCTGCTGGGCGTACATGGGCAACCCCGCCGTCACGCGGCCGATGACGGGAATCTCCCGCCAGCGCTGCACACCGGCGGTTTCCTGGGAGCGGTTGAGCAGGTGCACGTTGCGACTGTAGCGCCCTTCCCGCCGCACCACCCCCTTGCGCTCCAGGGCCTTGAGGGTCTGGGCCACGGCCGCGTGGCTCACCCCCAGGTCCGCCGCCGCTTCCCGCAGGCTGGGGGCCCGCCCCTCCCGGGCGATCTCCCGTTCCAGATAATGCAACAACTCCTGCTGGCGGGCGGTCAACTCCTCTGCCATGGCGGCCTCCTCGGGTTGCCGTTGTCGATGAGACCAGGGTAAGCGGCTCCACGAGGAATGTCAATGCCGATGTAAATGATTTGTAAAGTCTGTGTAGCGGAATCCCCTTGTCCCTGGACATCCCCGCCGGGATGTGGTTTATCCCCAGCCGACTAGGCCCAACACGCATGGCTTCCGCCTGGCCACCTTCGCTCCCCAGGAGGGCCCCCCGCACCCATGACCACGCCCCCCGACCCCGAAAGCCCTGAGCACTGGTTTGCCGAGGGCCTGCGCTGTTTCCATCAGCCCGACGGTGTCCGCGCCGTTGCGGCCTTCGAGCGCGTCGTGGCTCTGGATCCCGGGTTCCACACCCCGGACGGTGACACCGCCCATTTTTACCTGGGAAAAATCTGCGAAGTGGAAGGGCGCCTGGAGGAGGCCGCGGCGCATTACACCCGTGCCCTGGCCCTGATCCCCCGGGACGAGGAAAGTCTGATCGGCCGCGGCGCCTGTCAGACCGTGCTGCGCCGGCACCACGAGGCGGTGCGGGATTTCAAGGGCGTGCTGGGCATTCCCCAGGCGGCCCGGCGGGTCGCCCCGGGGCCGATCTATTACGCGATTGCGGAGAATTACCGCCAATTGGGGGAGTGGGCCCAGGCGCTGGAGTGGGGACGCAAAGCCCTGGCCGAAGACCCGCGCAACCGGCGCCACATGGAGCTGGTGGCGGAAATGCGGCGCCGCTTGGCGGCCCCACCGGTGAGCCGGTCATGAGCGCAGACTTTCAGGCCCTGGCCGGCGTCGACCCGGCCGCGGAATTGGCCAATTACCACCGCCTGACCGCCCGGGTGGACGCGCACGCCGCCGCCGTTCGCCGTCGCTGGCCCACAAGCCTGCAATGCCGCCGCGGGTGCGACGCTTGCTGCCGCCACCTCAGCGTCTTCCCGGTGGAAGCCGCGGCCCTGGGTGCCGCCCTGGCCGGGCTGGCCCCGGGGGCGGGCGAGGCCCTGCGGCAACGTGCCCGGCGCATGGCCGCCGATCAACGCTGCCCCCTGCTGGTGGACCGCGCCTGCGCCCTGTACGCGGCGCGGCCGCTCATCTGCCGCACCCAGGGGCTCCCCTTGCTCTACCACCTCGACGGCCGCCCGCGCGTGGATGTCTGCCCTCTCAATTTCCAGGCCGGGGAAACCCTGGCGGGCGAGGACCTCCTCGACCTGGACCATCTCAACCGGACCCTGGCCGCGGTCAACGCCCTGTTCGTGAAACGCACCGGCCGGGAATCCGCTGAAACCCGTGTGAGCCTGGCCCACGCGCTGGCGATGGCCCCCTGGCCGGTGCCCGGCCACCCGCCGGCGGACGGCGCCTGACGCCGGCAGGGGAAAGAGCGGCCATGGAAAGCGAAGCGCATCGATTCCAGGTGCAAGTCTATTACGAAGACACCGATCACTCCGGTGTGGTCTACCACGCCAACTACCTGAAGTATTTCGAACGTGCCCGGGAAGCCGTCATCGGCCCGGCGGAACTGGTACGCCTGTGGAAAGAGGCGGGGCTTGGGTTTGCGGTGTACCGGGCGGAGGTGGGCTACCAGGACGGGGCCGAATTCGGCGAAACCCTGGAAATCCGCTCCCGCGTCCGCAAGGACAGCGACTATCGCCTGGTCTGGCACCAGGAAGCCTGGCGGCCCGGCGGCCGCAAACCCGCGGTGAAGGCCGAGATCCACCTCGTCTGCATCGACCGCCATAAAAACCTGCGGCCCATCCCGCCCACGGCGGCCGCGGGTTGATGGCGTTGCGGCCCGGCGTCAGTCCCAGGCGTCCAGCAATTCCTCCCGTTCCTCCGTTTCGGCCGGACGCACGTCGGGATGCTGCATGATGATGCGGGCGCAGGTGTTCCACCGCAGGACGGCGTCCTGGTCGCCCGGGGAGCAACTGTCCAATGCCCGCTCATAGTGCTTCATGGCCTGCGCCAGCCACCCGTAGACCACCGGGCCGGACCCGGGGCCGCCACGCTCCAGATGCACCTTGGCCCGGCGTTCGCAAATCATTCCGCTGTAGTATTCCTTGCAATAACGGTCGCTCAGGCGCCCCAGAACCTCCTTGGCCCGGGTGAAGGCCGGAAACAGCTCCCGCTTGAACTGATCGGTCAGCGCCAGCAGCAGAATGATCAGGGCGTCCTGATTGTCCGGTTCCACCTCGAGCACGTCCAGGCAGATGCTCTCCGCCTCCAGGGGGTCGTTCAGCAGGCGATAGCGTTCGGCCTTGGACAGCGCGCCGGGGATGACCTCCGGTGATATTTTCTTCAACTCGTACATGATGTTGCTCCTTGGCATGGGGGCGGGGGAGGTTGAATACCCGCCGCCGCTTCCTTTGGCAGACTATAATTCCGCTAAAAGCCCGGGCAACACCACCGGGCACTTTTACCGGTCCCGCGCGAAGGCCCGCGCCCGCACCGGTCCCCTCCCGTGCAGTTTAAGATACACGGCTGTCCTTTCCCGCACGCGCTCCCCTGTTTCGCCCGCCCCTCTGCGCCGCCGCGGCCTCACGAATCCCCGATTTAGAGCACCCGCCGATGGCGGCCACGGGCCGCGCCGGTCTGGCGCGTTCTTTGCTCCACTTCCCGGGAATGGTCAATGCCACCCTGTTTCAACGCTTGACCCTGGGATATCTGGCCATTCTCTTCCTCGTGCTGGCCCTGGGCTTCTACGTCACCCTCCAGCTCAACCGGATCAATCGGCTCGCCGTCGAGGCCTCCACCGTTTACGGGGATGCGGCGCGGCAGGCCGAAAGCCTGGAGGACAGCCTGGGGTCGTTGGCCGCCCTGGAGCAGAAATTCCATATCGCCCGGGATCGGGATTTCTACCTCCGTTTCGTGGACAGCCAAGAGGCCTTCCAGGGTAAACTGGCCGCCCTCGTGCACCTGGTGCGGGACACCCCCCTCCAGGCACTTGTCCTCGAGGCCCAGCGCCTGGAGCGGGCGTATGCCGCCCAGGTGGATGCCCGCGCGGAACGGATGCCGCCGCAGGACTCCGCCGAACCGCCCCCGGAATCCGGGGAAGTCCAGGTGGAGTCTCTGGTTGAGCGCTTGCACGCCGTAGTGCTGGCCGCCGAGGCGGGGCGGGATGCCAAGATCCGCGCGGCCGGACAAATCAGCGGCCGGGTATTCGACATGACGGCCACCGCAGCCCTGGTCTGTGTATCCCTGGGGCTGCTGATCTCCTGGACCAACACCCGCAGCGTCAATCGCTCCATCCGACTGCTGCAGGCCCAGATGCAGGCCCTGGCAAAGGGGCGTTTCCAGGCCATCGGTCGGATCGCCGCACCCCCTGAAATCCAGGCCCTGGCGGAAGATTTCAATCGCATGGGGACGCGCCTGCAGGAATTGGACGAATTGAAGGAAGACTTCATCCGTCACGTTTCCCATGACCTGCGCACGCCGCTGACGGTCATCAAGGAGGCTTCCGGGCTGCTGCGCGAAGGGGCCGTGGCCGGGTCCGCCCATCAGCAGGACGAGCTGCTGTCCATCATCCGCAGTGAGTGCGACCGCCTGATCGCTTCCGTCAACCGCATCCTCGATCTGAGTCGCATGGAAGCCAACATGATGGCTTATCGCATCGCTCCGGTGGATCCCATGGCCATCGCGCGCCAGGTCGTGTTGAAGCTGGCCCCGCTGGCCATGGCCCGCCGCATCGATCTGGCGCTGGAACCGGCCACGCTGCCGCTGGTGCGTGCCGATCAGGAGCAATTGAGTCAATTGCTGGAAAACCTGCTGGGGAATGCCCTGAAATTCACCCCCGCCGGGGGTGCCGTGCGGGTTTGCGCAGCAGCACCGGAAGCGCCCGGCGACCCCGTGCAGATGGCGGTGCGCGATACCGGAACGGGGATCGCCATGGAGGATCTGGAAAAAATCTTCGAAAAATTCCGCCGCATCGAAACCGGAGGGCCCACCGCACGGGGCACCGGCCTCGGGCTCACCATCGCCAAACACATTGTGACGGCACACGGAGGCAAAATATGGGCCGAAAGCCGCCCAGGGGCCGGCAGCACCTTCTGCTTCACCTTGCCGCGGGCCTGATGCTCGCCTGGCTGACGGGTTGCGCCACCGGCCGCCCGCCGGCCCCCCCGGCGGCCTCGTTGACCCATGCCGAGGCTCTTTTGGCCCAGGGGCGGCACGCGGCCGCCGCTGCGGAACTGGGACGGCTCGCCCGCGGCACCGGGGGCGTCCCCGCCGATGAGGCGCTGTTCCTCAAGGCGCTGATCGCCGGCGATCCCCGCAATCCGAAGGCCGACCCCCTGGCGGCCGCCGAATATTTGGATACCCTGGCCACCACGTATCCCGAATCGCACCGGCAACCCGAGGCAATTGTCCTGCGGTCCCTGCTGCTCCAGCTGGCTTTGGCGCGCCAGACCGCCCAGCTCCTGTCCGCCGAACGCCTCGAGATGCGCACCCGGCTGGAGACGGCACACCACCAGATTCAGGTGCTGGAACAACGCCTGGAGCGCCTCAAGCAGGTCGATCTCGGTACCGCGCAACGCAAGCGACGCAGCCCGCCCTGACACCGGCACCCGGGCGCGCAGGCCGGCGCAGCGGCCCTGGTTCCCGCCGCCAGCGGACAGCAGCGGCACGGGAGGTTCCGCATGGCTCACATATTGGTCGTGGATGACGACCCCAACATACTCCGCGTTCTCAAGATGCGCCTGGCCTCCGGCGGCTACCAGGTCAGCACGGCGACCGACAGCGCCGCCGCCCTCCACCAGATCCGGAGCACGGAGGTGTCCCTGGCGCTGCTGGACCTCAAACTTGGCCGCGAGGACGGTCTGACCCTCATGCACGACCTCCTCGAGGTCAGCCCCCAGACGGCCGTGATCATCCTCACGGCCTTCGGCAGCATTGCCGGGGCCGTGGAGGCCATGAAGCTGGGGGCCTTCAGCTACCTGACCAAGCCTTTCGACGGGCAGGCGCTGCTGGTTCAAATCCGCAACGCGCTGGAGCAGCGGCGGCTGGCCGGCCAGGTGCACCGGCTTCAGGGGCTCGTGGGCGAGCGTCTGGGCCTGGAAAACATCGTGGGGCACTCCCCGGCCATCAAACTGGTCCTGGCGCAAGTCGCCCAGGCCGCCCAAAGCGACGCCAATGTCTACATCGAGGGGGCCAGCGGCACCGGCAAGGAACTCATCGCCAAAACCCTCCACGTGGGCAGCCGTCGCCGCTCCAGCCCTTTCGTGGCCGTCAATTGTGCCGCCATCCCGGAAAACCTCCTGGAAAGCGAGCTTTTCGGCCACGAAAAGGGCGCCTTCACCGGCGCCGATCGGCAGCGCCCCGGGTTGTTGGCCGAAGCGGGTGGGGGCACGTTTTTTTTCGACGAGATCTCCGAAATGCCCATCACCATGCAGGCCAAATTGCTGCGGGTTCTGGAAGAGCGCGAGTTCTATCCGGTAGGCGGCCGGTCCGTGGTCCGGTTGGAAGCCCGGCTGGTGGCCGCCACCAACCGGAACCTGATGGAGGCGGTGGCCCAGGGTCGCTTCCGGGAGGATCTTTTTTACCGCATTCACGTCATTCCCATCCGACTCCCGACCCTGGCCGAGCGCCGGGAGGATATCCCTCTGCTGGCGCGCCATTTTCTGGCCAAGATCGTCCGGGAGACCGGCAAGCCGGTGGCGGACATCAGCCCGGAGGCCATGCAGAAGCTCATGGTCTACACCTGGCCTGGCAACATCCGCGAGCTGGAGAATGTCATCGAGTGCGCCGTGACCCTAAGCGATGGACCGGTGATCGAAGCGCCCAACGTCCTGCGCGACCGGCCGAACGCAGCGACCGGCCTGCCGCCCTTCCGTGACGCCAAAGGAATTTTTGAGCGCCAGTATCTGCAGCAGGTGCTGGAGTTGAGCAAGGGCAATGTCACCCAGGCGGCGCAACTGGCCGGCAAGTACCGGGCCGATCTCTACGCCCTGCTGCGCAAATACGGACTCAATCCCGACGACTACCGCCCGGGCTGACCGTCGCCTGGGAGCCGTCTTGCGCCGCAGGCCGGGTAGCCGCCTTCCCGCCGCTTGGAATTGAAGGGGGGCCGGCGGCGTGACGGGCACGCCGCGGCCCCCCTGGACGGCGATCCAAGATCGCCGAATCCGGTGGTCGCCTGACGGCAACGCTTAATTTTCCAGCACCTTGTAGGCTTGGACCTGAAGGGTCTTCCGCCCGAAGCTATCCTCCGTGAGCTTGCCCCGGACTTCCACCATCCTGCCGACTTCCCCCAGAAGCAATTCACCCTGGGCGTCGAGGACCACGCTATAGCGCTGTCCCGCATTGTCCATGAGTTGCTCATCTTCGGTGACGGTTCCCTGAATGGAGACCACCTGCACCTTGGTCGCCGGCGAGGCGGTCCAGCCGGCGGCGGCCGCCAAAAGACACATGATCGCCATGAAGGCAATCCACACAATCGCCTTTTGCATCACAACCCTCCTGTTACGTGTTCCCGCTCGATCGCATCGCTTGACAGGCTGTGGCTAAACAAGCATCGGGCCGAAAGGCAAGGCGCGGCGCAATGCGAAAAGCGGAGCAACCTCNNAGCATTTTCGCGAGTGCCGCAACGCAGCCTTTCGGCCTGAGGCGAAGTTTATCCACAGCCTGTTGACGGACTTGTGGCCGAACCCGGCATTGCCCGGCCGGCGCCGGCACGGCTGCCCCAAAAGCAGTGCAAGCTCAGTGCCAGCAGGTGCGGTAAATCATTATCTAACGGTTATATTTAAACATTATCACTTCGCAGACGCTTCGGCCGCTGCCTTGCAACGCAGGTTTATTCCTCCACCCGTCCACCATTTTGAAAAAGACAACCCGTCTCTCCAGAGTGATTCTCTGGGGTGACGGGTTTTCTTTTTCCCCTTGTTTCTAAAGGGTTTGCGCCCGTTTCACATCTTTCCAAAGCACCTCTCCGCATCATCGATTCTCCCCATCTTCCAGCCTTTCTTTCTCTGTTTGGCCCCTGATTCTCTGTTTTCTCCGGACCAAGTCCGAAGCTCGTCCGGAAAGCTACATCCTTGATTGATATGGGTTTGCGGCTGGTTGCCGTTTTGGGCGGTTGTCTTAGGTCATCGCTCGATGCCGCAACCGGACGTTTTTTTCGAAATC
>DJGG01000285.1:526-2942 GCA_002432195.1 Desulfobacteraceae bacterium UBA5852 | reverse complement strand
CCCCCCAACCCCCGCGGCCCCTGACCCCGAAACCCTGGCCCAATGGATCATCGGGGCCTACCGGTCCTACCGCCGGGATTTCCGCACCCTGACCCGCCGGGCCCGCCGGCATTTCGAGGCGCGGGACCGGGACGCCATGCAGGCCGACGCCCTCCGGCGCCTGGAGATCTACCAGCATCACCTGGAAGCCCTGCTGCAAAGCCTTCCCCCGGCTCCCGCGCCCTCGGCCCTGCAGCCCCTGTGGCGGCGGTCCAAGGGGGCCTTCGCCACCCGCACCTCCGGCTGGCCCGACCGGGGCATGGCCGAGACCTTTTTCAACTCGGTGTCCAGGCGCCATCTCCAAGTGGTGGGCGTGGACGCCGCCGTGGAGTTCGTCCGGGCCCACCGCCCCGCGGCCGCCCGGGGCCCGGAGGCGGGGCGCCTGGTCTGCCGGACCCATCCCGTCGACGGTGACCTGGAAGCCGTGTTCCAGCGGGTTCTCCGACAGGCCGGCTTCCGCCTGCCCTTCCGCGACCTCCCGGCAGCCGCGGCGCGCCTCGCCGCGGCCGTGGGCACGCGGCAGGCCGCCCCGGGACAACCCGGCCCGCCGGAACGCATCGAAGTGATCCGGCAGCCCTTCTTCCGGGGCATGGGGGCCTACCTCATCGGGCGCCTGCACCGGGCCGCGGCGGTGACGCCCCTGGTCATCGCGCTGCTCAACGACGGGGGGCACCTGGAGGTGGACGGCCTCGTTCTGGACGAAGACGGCCTGCGCCTGCTCTTCAGCTACACCCACACCTATTTTCATGTGAACGTCGGCCAGGTCACGGCCCTGGTGGCCTTTCTGCACTCCCTGATGCCCGGCAAGCGCCTGGCGGAAATCTACATCTCCCTGGGCTACCACCGCCACGGCAAAACGGAGCTCTACCGCGACCTGGTGCGCCAGCAGGCCGACTGCCGGCAGCGTTTCCAGGTCTCTCCCGGCAAGCGCGGCATGGTCATGGAAGTCTTCAGCCGCGCCGACGACGACCTGGTGTTCAAGCTCATCAAGGATCGCCGGGCGCGCACCAAGCCGGTCAGCCGGCAACAGGTCCGGGAGAAGTACGCGTTTATCTTCCGGGCCGACCGGGCCGGTCGTCTCCTGGACACCCAGCCCTTCGAGCAGCTGAAAATCCGCCGCGCCTGCTTCACCCCCGCCCTGCTCGCGGAGCTCCAGCGCAACGCCGGCGATGGCATCGTCCTCACGGAACGCCACGTGGTCCTGCACTTCGTCTACGTGGAACGCCGGGTGACCCCCCTGGACCTCTTCCTGGCCGAGGCCGATGCCCAGCAGGCCCGGGCCACGGTGATCGATTTCGGCAACGCCATCAAGGACCTGGCCCGCAGCAACATCTTTCCCGGCGACATGCTGCTCAAGAACTTCGGGGTCACGCGCCTGGGGCGCGTGGTGTTCTACGACTACGACGAGGTCTGCCCGCTCACCAGCTGCCGCTTCCGCGAGACCCCGGCGCCCCGGCACCCGGAAGACGAGATGATGGAGGAGCCCTTCTATTTCGTGGAGGAAAACGACGTGTTCCCGGCGGAACTGGCCAGTTTCCTGGGTCTCCCGGCCCACCTGCGCGCCGTGTTCCTGGAGCGGCACGGCGATCTCTTCAAGGTGGGCTTCTGGCGGGACACCCAGGCCGCCGTGCGCGAAGGCCGCTGGCCGCATGTCTTCCCCTACCGCCGTTGGTCGCCAGCGCCCGGCTGAGAGCCGCGCCGCCGCTTCCGGGGGGCGCCGCGCCCCACGGCTTGCCGGGGAGGACCGCCGGCCCGCACGCCCGTCTTGACAATCGGCGAATCGTTGAAACTAATAGAAGTGGCGTCAAAACCTTCCATCGGGGCTCAGGTCAAGGCGGCCGCGAGGGGAGGTTTTGAAACCACTTCCAGACCCGGATGGCGGCGGATACCGCCACCACCCCGGGGGCCAGACGACCGGCGGCGCGGTGCCGACGCTCCCACCACCCCCCCACACCGAAGGGAAGCCCCCGTCCATGCCTTCTTCCTCCACGGGCCTCGGCGCTGCCGTCAGCGGGCCGGCCTCCGCCGCCGCCGCCCGGGTGCTGACGCCCGATGCGCTCCGGTTCCTCGCCACCCTGGCCCGGGAGTTCGAGCCCCGCCGCCAGACGCTCCTCGCACGCCGGCAGGCCGTGCAGGCCCGCATGCATGCCGGGCAGCGTCCGGAATTCCCCCCTCACAGCCGGGTGATCCGCGAGGGCCAATGGGCCATCGACCCTCCGCCGGCCGACCTCCAGGACCGCCGCGTGGAGATCATCGCCCCGCCCGCGCGCGCCACCCTCCTCGAGGCCCTCTATTCCGGGGCCCGGACCTGCATCGCCGATTTCGAGGATTCCCACGCCCCCACCTGGGAGGCCACCCTCCAGGGCCAGGTCAGCCT
>DJGG01000285.1:0-513 GCA_002432195.1 Desulfobacteraceae bacterium UBA5852 | reverse complement strand
GCCCGGCCCGCCACCCTGTGCGTGCGCCCCCGGGGCTGGCATCTCGACGAAAAGCACGTGCGCCTGGACGGCCGTCCCGTGGCGGCCGGCCTTTTCGACTTCGGCATCTACTTCTTTCACAACGCCCTCAGCCTGGTGGCCAAGGGCAGCGGCCCCTACTTCGACCTGCCCAAGCTGGAAAACCGCCTGGAGGCCCGTCTGTGGAACGAGATCTTCCACCGCGCCCAGAAGCTCCTGGCGATTCCCCGGGGCAGCATCAAGGCCACCGTGCTCATCGAAACCGTCCCGGCGGCCTTCGAAGCCGACGAAATCCTCTACGAACTGCGCCATCACGCCGCGGGGCTCGCCTGCGGCCGCCGGGACTACCTTTTCAGCTTCATCAAGAAATTCCGCCGGGACCCCGGTTGCCTCCTTCCCGACCGCTCCGGGATCACCATGGCCAGCCCCTGCCTGCGGGCGTGCTCCCGGATGGTGATCCGCACCGGCCATCGCCGGGGCGCCCACGCCCTCGGC
>DJGG01000036.1 GCA_002432195.1 Desulfobacteraceae bacterium UBA5852 | reverse complement strand
AGCAGGTTGCCTGCGGTTTGAATTCCGCCTCCGCCTTGACCTGGGGGCCAAAATCCGTTTTTTGAGACGGGTTCTAGGGCGCCTTCTTTTCGATCAGCTTCTCGAAGACATAGGGCAGACACTCATCCTCGGTCATGGGGCGGCCGGCCAACAGGGAATGGGCCTCCATCCACTCCCGCTTATTGGCCCGGATATACGCCTCAATGTCATGGGTTTCCAGAAAATTTCCGGTCCGTCCCTGAACCTGCTTATGGGCGATTTCCCGCAGGTGCGGGTGATTGCGGATCAGCGCGTTCGCCCCGGCGATGTAATGCGACCAGCTTCGATCCTCGATCGGTAGGCGCTCGATCCCCTCGGTGCGCATCATGGCTTCGAAGCCGGGATGGGAAAAATAGCGGATGAAAACTTCCAGGTAGAACTTGACCATTTCCAATACGCTGGAGCCGAAGAAGGAATTGAACACATCGTCATCCAGGTAGGCGTCGGCCAAATACATGAAATCCTTGTCCACATAATTGTTGTTGAACATCTCCCCGTATCCGCAAATCGCCTTTGCCACCGGCGCATTCCGGTGAAAGCCGATGCAATTGACCACCACATCAGCGTCGATGCGTTTCCCATCGTTGACCATTACGCCGTCCGCCTGCATTCCGGTGATCTCGCCGGCCAGCGTTTCAATTTTCTTCAAATAGTGGCCGATGAACCATAGATCGGAAACGCTGATCGTATGCCCGGCATGCTTTATTTTACCCATCCAGCATTCCGGCTCCGTGGCTCCGCTGAGGTGGTAGAGCTTCTTCCAGAGCATCATGTTGCGCATGTTGCTCTTCCGGTCATGCCGGAAGTCCGCATCATAGGGCGTGGCAAAATTCAAGTAGTCGATTATCTTGGGGCAAACCGTTCCATGCCGGCGGCATACCACCGTGACCCGGCGGGCCCCCCGCTCAAGCGCGGTGCGGGCATTTTCCACCGCGAAGGCGCCCATGCCGACGATGACCACGCGTTTGTCCGCCCAGTCGATTTCCCGGGCATCATCCCCTATTCCGGCCACCAGAGCGCCCTTGAACCGGTCCTGCTGATGCCAGGTGGCCGCTCGCGGCGCGCCTACCCGGTCGTTGACGGCCAGAATCACCCCCCTGCTTTCCAGGACCGCCGGGCCCCGTTGAGCGGTCATCTCGAGCCGGTACCCATCGCCTCCCCGGGTGATCTTTTCCACCGTGGTATTCAGGAACAGCGCATCGGACACATGGCGTGCCAGTTGAACGATATCCTCCAGGATCTCCCGGGTGGTGGAATGATCGCGATTGGGTCGCACCTTGCGATCGAAAATGCGATAGGCCCCCTCGGAGGTGTTGACCTGGGAGGTGGTGTTCGCATACTGCGACCAGATACCTCCGACCCGGTCCCGCTGTTCGACGACACAGACCGACAACCCCTCGTCCCTCAAACGCTTCGCGGCATACAGGCCGACGATTCCGGCGCCCACAATCGCCACATCGACCTTCGGCGGCATCCGCCCGCCGCTTTCGACTTTCAAGGTGGAGGGATCGAAGGCGAATCTGGACCGGGCATATGCGGCGATACGGGCGGCAAGCTGCCCACCCGCCAAACCGTCCGTGGGGATGATGTCGAGTCCCAGGTCGGCGGCATCCGATTCGGCCGCGCCCGGGACAAACAGTGCATAGGGATAGCAGGGCGATTGGACGGCGCGCAGGGCCGACAGCAGGGGAGGTATCAATTTCTCCCGGTCCGCCGTGAAGACAAACACACAGGGCAGATCCGCATGCTTGCGGATCTCCATGACGATCGCGGCGACATCCGTGGAAACGAAGCGCAGCACCCGTTTGAAGGGCAGCTCGGTGAATCCGAATACGGCCACGCGCACGTTCGCGCATTCCCAATCCTTCGCTGAAGTCATGGCAGATCCCCGCGGTCAGGGGTTGGTGTCGCGCCGAAAGGCTCCGGTGACGGGGCCATGCTCTCCACCCGCGGACCGGCAAGCGTCCCGCGGCGGATCCGAACGGCCGGCGGGAGCGATCCGCCGGCAGCATTTTCGGCGCATCGAAGCGTCTCTTGACAATCGGACCCCGGATAAGGTCTATTTCGACGGCCCCATCAACTTCCGCCGGCCCGATACGGCTTCACGGCGGCTTACCACCCACCGGCCATGGCGCCTCGCCGGCGGTTCGCCCTCGGGGGTCCCGGAAATGGGATCGCCCGCTATCACGGAACGTCAAACCGATGAAAATCAAAACCACCCACGTCGGATCCTTGCCGCGCCCCCAGGCAATGAATCTGCTGCATACTAGGAACCAGGCAATAACCCAAGCCGAAATGGAGCATTTTTTGGCGGCGGTCATGGAGGCCCAGTTATCCGTGGGGCTCACCGTCATCAACGACGGCGAATTGCCTCGGCAGGATTATGTCCGCTCCACGATCGGCCGCCTGGCGGGATTCCATGGAAGCGCCGTCGCGCCGCTGCCCCGGGACCTGGAAGAACTTCTCGAATATTCCAAGCGGTTTGGGGGGCGCAACGCCTTGATTACCTTAAACCCCAAAGCACCCGTCAAGCTGCCGGCCTGCTCGGCCCCGCTGGAGTATACCGGTGAGGAGTCCCTGCGCGCGGAGCTGGACATGATGGTGCGCACCTTTGCCGCCCTGCAGCGCCAATACCCCGGGAATGACCGCCAGCTCTTCTTTACGGCGCCATCGCCCGGTACCATCGCCCTGTTTTTGGAGAACAAATACTACCCCACCCACGACGCCTATCTCAACCGCCTCGGAAAGGTTTTAAGCCGCGAATACGAAATCATCAGCGCTTACGGAGTGGATCTGCAGATCGACTGCCCGGATCTGGCCATGGGGCGGCACACGCGCTACAAACACCTGGACGACGATCAATTTTTATCGCTGATCGACAAGAACATCGAGGCCTTGAACCACGCCCTGGCCGCAATCCCCGCGGACCGCTGCCGCGCGCACATTTGTTGGGGCAATTATCCTGGAACCCATCATTGCGACATCGGCCTGCCGAAGATCTTCGATCGCATCATGCGGGCAAGCCCAAAGTACATATCCCTGGAAGCCAGCAATCACCGGCATGCCCATGAATGGGAAACGTTTAACCATTTCCGATTTCCCGACAGCAAGATTCTGATGCCCGGGGTCATCGATACCACTTCCAACACGGTGGAGCACCCCCGACTCGTCGCCCAGAGGCTTCTGAATTTCGCCAGGATCCTGGGCCCCGAAAGAGTCATCGCATCCACAGACTGCGGGTTCGCGTCGACGGCATCCGCAACGAGCGTTTCCGGTGACGTTGCCTGGCTGAAGCTGAAGGCCCTGGTCGAGGGCGCCCGCATGGCAAGCGAGATCCTGTAAAAGGCATGAACGGTATTTGCCATCCGCTCGCAGGTTTTCAGTTCTGCCGGCTTTCGACAATCCTTCTATCGATCAGTCCAACCAGTTGCTCCATCCGTGGATAATCGAAGAACACATCCGTGTCCAACTCGATATTGAATTCCTGCTGCAAATTATGCAGGAATTCCGTTGCGCTCATCGAATCAAGCCCCTGATCCAGCAAGGCTTCATCCGGGTCGACTTCCACCAACCCTGTCAAATTCATAAACATCGCCCTTATAACGTCTGCGGTGGTCTTTTCCGCCGGATCGAATTCGCTGGGCCGATCCGCCGTTTCAGAATCTGCGGGATCACTCAACCGATAATATTGGCTCAACGCCACGGCCCGGTTTCGATCGAAAGGGAGTCTCTAGGCTTTCGACCGCCTTCCTCTCATCGGTCGCGACGCCCTTGATAATTATATGCGCATTCGAACCCCCGAATCCAAAGCTGCTGATGCCGATATTGACTTGAGGGTCAATGGCGGTTGCCTCCTGGACAACTTCAATTTTGTAGGAATCAAAATCAATGTATTGGTTTGGCTGATTGAAATGCAGATTTGGTGGAATGAGACCGTAGTTCAAGATTAATGCCGATTTGATTAATCCGGCGATGCCGGCCGCGGATTCCAGGTGACCGATATTCGATTTTACCGAACCGATATAGCATTTTTGACCGTTCCGGTTTCTCGCAATCGTGTTTTGAATGGCAGAAATTTCGATGGGGTCGCCGATTTTCGTTCCGGTTCCATGGCATTCGATGTAGGCGATATCCCCGGCGTTTATTGCGGCATCCTGGCATGCGGCCAGGATCACTTCCTCCTGAGCTTCCGCATGGGGAGCGGAAATCAATTGGGCGCGACCGCCGTTTTGATTGATGGCGGTGCCCAAAATCTCGGCATAGTATTTGGCCACCAGCGATTTATTCGCCAGGAAAACCATTCCGCCGCCTTCCGCCCGCACGTACCCATTGGCCGCATCATCGAAGGCCTTGCATCGATGGTCCTTGGACAGAAAGCCTGCGCTTCGCATCCGGTGCGTGAAGTCTTTCCCCAGAAGCATGTTGACGCCTCCGGCAACGGCATAATCCACTCTCCCATCTTCGATATCCTTGGCGGCATAGTGGACCGCAACCAGAGATGAGGAACAGGCGGTATTGGACACCCAGCTTGGTCCCCTTAAATCGTAGTGATAGCTGATTCGATTGGCGACCAGGCTTGGATTGGTACCCGTGGGGTAATAGACCGACTCCTTATCGCCCAGGTATTCCTGGTTCCACACGCCGATATAGACGCCGACTCGCTTTCGATCCAATTCCGCCGGATCCAGGCCCGCATCTCTCCAGAGCAATTCGGTCAGTTCCAAAGCCAGGATCTGTTGGGGATCCATCGTTCGCGCTTCAGCCTTGGGGATTCCAAAAAATTGGTGATCGAATCGGGTGATGCGATCGTCGAGGTAACCCGCCTCGCCGTCTCCCCGGACAGGGTTGGCCGTGACCTGGTCCTGCTTGCTTAGCAGCATCTTCCAGAATTGCGGAAGGTTTTCCACCGCCGATGGAAAGCGCACGCTCATCCCGGCAATCACCACCTGATTGCTTTTCCCCCTCGAGGCATTGATATATTTGACCTGCTTTTCGACCCCGAACATATCGATCAAATGGTTCAAGGTTTTATACCGATAAAAATCCTGGGGAGCCAGCGAAGGGAAAAATGGCTGAATGTGCGCGGATAATTCTAAAAATTTAAGTGAAGAAAAGCCTTGGTAGGCAAGCGGTGTGTCATAGTCCAATCCCGGATTGTATTCCGCTATGCACCTTTTCAGGTTATCTGAAAATCGATCCTGATCAAGCCTCTTTCTTTGGCATATTATCCATTTGATTTCATCCTCGCCGCGAAACATCGAGGACACGTACTGGTAATCATCGAATATTTCGCAACAGCTTTCCAGCACCGGATGAAACCCGATTTCAACAATTTCCAACTCGAAATCATTAAAATCGTTTCTGATGGCTTGCATGGCCGCAATGAAATCGATGGGACTGACCAGCCAGCGTCGCCAATGATCATCGGTCAATCGGGTTTCAAAATTGGTCGTTACACCTGAAACAAATTTCACGCCATCGGTCATTTTTGAGGCAACCGACGGGATGCTATGGACGTGATTTCGATAATCCGGATGATGCCATGGGTGCGGCAGGCGCATCCTGACGAACTCGGGATTGGTTGCGCCGAAGCGTTCCATTTCCTGGGTGGAGCCACTCACGGTCACATGGGTCCTGGAACCATCCATGAAATTTTTCGAGGACAGATGGACGGACAAGGTTTCGAGCTGCCGGTCCGTCAGTTTTCCGTGCAGCATCGCCCCCTCCAGTTTCGAGGCGGCGGCACCGATCTGATACGTCAATTCCAAGATCTCTTCGAGGGAATATAAACCCGCCTGGTAGGCCGCCGCCAACTCTCCAATGCTGTGGCCGATAACCACATCCGGTCGGAAGCCCCACCGCGTCCACAGATCTGCAAGGCAAATCTGGGAAACGACGGTCAGCAGCGGACTATACGGGCAGGCATGCTTGTCGATTTCAGCTTTCCACAATTCTTCCAGGTCGATCTCCCGCCTGGACTGCAGTATGGCGCTGATTTCAGACCAGCATTTTGAGTGCTTGAGGAGCTTGAAGTCGCTGTCGCGGCTCTTCGTTCCTTCGCCCGAATACAGGTACAAGATCTTTTTCATTTGTGTTCCCCGATCCCCTTATGCATCGCCGTCATATTAGATCGGCAGCTTGTCACATCCGTATCCATTTTAGCCGTCTTCGCCCAGGACGGCACGTGGCGGGGTGGCGCCCACGAAAAAAAAAGCCTCTCGCATCGGAGAGGTTCATCTTCCTTGGTCTTGACAACCACATGTCTCCCTTGCGGGCTGGATTTGGCACCTTGCGGATACAGGTTGCCGGGCGGTCGACGGGCCAGTTCCCTTGCGCCACTCTTCATGTTCTGGAGTGCTTTTGCGAAGAGGTTAAGGCGCTGGCCGCAGCTGTCAAGTGTCGGCCCGCTGCGGCTTGGTACCTTCCGCCAGGCGCCAGACGACGGCGGCTCCCCGGGGGGCCCAGTCGGCAAGCCCGCCCAGGAGACGGGCCACCTGCGCCTGCCGGGCCTCATAGGCGAGCCCCGGAAAGAGCGAGGCCGACTGGGCCGGGATGGCGAAGAAATCCAGGAGGAAGGGGATGTCCAGGGGCCGTTCCCAGCGGTGGTGGGTCACCGGCCCGCAGTGGGCCTCCAGGGCCCGGCAGGCGGCTTCATACTCCGTGATCACCCGGAAACGGGGCGGTGGCGCACCCATCCGGCGGAAGGCCTCCGCCAGGAGGTCCTGGTCGTCCGGGCCGGCCAGCCGGGGGTAGAAGGAGAAGGCGATCTTGCCCCCGGGGCGGAGGCAGGCGGAGGCCTGACGGATCGCCCGGTCCACGTCGGGAACGATGAAAATGGAGGCGTTGTAGAGCACGTAGTCGAACACGGCCGCGCCCACCACCGCGTCCAGCTGCTCCGCGTCCCCCACCACCAGGCGGACCTCTTCGCCCAATCCCCCGCCGCGGCCGGCTTCCACCATCTTCTCCGAGAGGTCCACGCCCAGGACCCGGCAGCCGAAGCGCGCGTTCAGGGTGCGGGCGGAAATGCCGTTGCCGCAGCCCACATCCAGCACGCGCGAGCACGGCGCCAGACGGATGCGCTCCGCCAGCTCCGCGGTGAGGGCGGCGAAGAAGTGATGCCGATCCTCGAAGGCCTGGTAGAGGGCCAGGCTGCGGTCGAAGTTGGCGGCCACGTTCTGCTTCACCTTCCGGCGGAAATCGTCCGTTATCATCGGCATCTCCCGAACCGCATGCGCTGCGATGGATTTTGGTTCCAGATCAAGCCGCCGCCGATGGGCAAACCCCCGGCATGCGGTTGCATGCCGCGGATCCGCAAGACGGCGCCAACGCCGCGCCGGGGCCAAAAGGCTCTTTTTTAAAGAGGTGCTAACGTACGCGCCGGGGCCCCCACCGCACTCAGCGCCCCCGGGCGAAGGCCACGGCCGCCTCGGCCAGGACCTGGGCCGCGTCGAAGCGCGGCAGGTCGACGCGCAGGCGGTCGGTGAGCAGCGAGAGCTCCGTGCAGGCCACCACCAAGGCGGCGGCCCCCCGCCGGGCCAGGTGCGCGCCGGCCGCTTCCAGCGCCGCCACCTCGGCCGCCCCCAGGCGCCCGGTCTTGATGCGCCGGATGGCCGCCATGAGGGCCGCCTGGGGGTCTTCCTGCGGACAGATCAGGCGGAGACCCTGCTGGGCGCAGCGCGCGCCGTAGAGGTCGGTCATGATGACGGCGGTGGAGGCCAGCAAGCCCACCGTGGCCCCCGGGCCATGGGCGGCCCGCACGCGGTCCACGGTGAGGGCCACCATGTCCAGCAGCGGCACGGGGACGGCGGCGGCCAGGGCGGCATGGTAATGGTGGGCCGTGTTGCAGGGCATCACCAGGAAATCGGCGCCGGCCGCCACCAGCCCCCGCGCCGTGGCGATAAGCGCCGGAAGGGGGCTCGCCCCCGTGCCCTCGATGAGGGCCGCGATGCGGGAGGGGATCCGGGGGTTGTTGTCCACCAGGACGCGCAGGTGGTCGGCATCGTCCCGGGCCGGCGTGGCCCGGATGATGCGGGCCTGGAGGTCCACGGTGGCCTCGGGGCCCATGCCGCCGATAATGCCCAGGGTTTTGGTCTCTGCGTACATGTGTGGCCATCCGGCCGGCCGGGAGCCCTCAGATCAGGATCTTGTTCAGGAAGTCCCGGGCCCGGTCGGTCTTGGGTTTCTCGAAGAAGGACTTGTCCGTGCCCCGCTCGATGATGCGCCCCTCGTCCATGAAAATGATCTCATCGGCCACTTCCCGGGCGAAGCCCATTTCGTGGGTCACCACGATCATGGTCATGCCGCTGCGGGCCAGGTCCACCATGACGTCCAGCACTTCCTTGATCATCTCCGGGTCCAGGGCCGAAGTGGGCTCGTCGAAGAGCATGATCTGGGGCTCCATGGCCAGGGCCCGGGCGATGGCCACGCGCTGCTGCTGCCCCCCCGAGAGGTTGCCCGGGTATTTGTCCGCCTGCTCCGGGATGCCCACGCGCTCCAGCAGCTGCATGGCCTTGGCCCGGGCCGCCTTGGGGTTCAGCTTGCGGACCTTGGTGGGGGCGATGGTGATGTTGTCCATGACCTTCATGTGCGGGTAGAGCTCGAAGCGCTGAAACACCATCCCCATTTTCTGGCGCAGCTTGATGTGGTCCGTCTTGGCATCGCGGAGGGACAGACCGTCCACCACCACGTCACCCTCCTGGAAAGGCTCCAGGCCGTTCAAGGTTTTCAACAGGGTGCTCTTGCCCGAGCCCGACGGCCCGCAGATGACGATCACCTGCCCACGGTCGATGGTTTCGGTGACCTGGTCCAGCACCTTGTGGGTGCCGAACCACTTGCTCACGTTGCGGATGTCAATCATGGGTGTGCTCATGCAGCCCTTCTTTCGGCTTCCAGTTTCCGGCTCATGCGGCTCATGGTGAAACAGAACAAAAAGTACACCAGGCCCACGAAGAGGTATAATTCCACGCTGCGCACCTCCCGGGCGTCGACGATGCTGGCCGACCTGAGGAACTCCTTGAGGCCGATGACGAAGGCCAGCGACGTGTCCTGGAACACCACCACCGACTGGGTGAGCAGCGACGGAATCATGTTGCGCAGGGCCTGGGGCAGGATCACGTAGCGCATGGTCTGCCCGTAGGTGAAGCCCGTGGAATAGGCGGCCTGCATCTGCCCCTGGGGGATGGACTGGATGCCGGCGCGGACGATTTCCGCAAAATAGGAGGCCTCGAAGACGACGAAGGCGATGGTGGCCGAGAGAAAATCGCCCATGGGCCGGCCGGCCACCAGGGGCACGAGGAAATAGAACCAGAAGATCACCAGGATCAGGGGGAGACTGCGCATCAGGTTCACGAAAAGGGTGGCCGGGTAGTAGATGGCCCGGATGGAACTGAGCCGCGCCATGCCCACCAGGGTGCCCAGCAGCAGCCCGCCGCTGATGGCCAGAACGGCCAATTGGAAGGTGGTCACCAACCCCTGCATCAGAAAGGAGAAGTTCCTGACGATCACCATGCCGTCCAACCCCATGGCTTACCTCCCTCCCCGGCGGGTGATGAGGCCCGGCACCGCCATGCGCTTTTCGACCCAGCCCATCACCCCCACCACCGTCAGGGTGATGAGCATATAGACCACGCAGGCGGCACTGGTGGCCTCCAGACCGTGGAAGGTGTAGGCCTCGATCTGCTGGCTCATGAACGTGGTCTCCAGAACCCCCACGGTCATGGCCAGGGCGGTGTTCTTGAAGACCGTCAGGCACTCGGTGGTGAGCGGCGGCAGCATGATGCGAATGGCCAGGGGGATGATGATGTAGCGGTAGGTCTGGAAGTGGGTGAACCCCGTGCTCAGGCCGGCGTGGTACTGGTCGGGGGAGATGGACTGCATTCCGGAGCGGATCTGTTCGGCCACGCGGGACGAGGTGTAGAGCGACAGCGCGATGACCACGATCCAGAACTCCGAGTTGGGAATGCCCCGGTAGATGAACATGGCCATGGGTTTGGGCAGGACCATGGGGGCGGCGAAATACCAGAAGAACAACTGTACCAGCAGAGGGATGTCGCGGAAGATCTCAGTGTAGATCGCCGCCAGCGTGCGCACCGGCCGCCAGGGGGTGACGCGCATGGTCCCCACGATGATGCCGATCAGCAGCGCCAGGACCCAGGAAATCAGGCCCAGCTTGACGGTGGTCCAGATCCCGGAAAGCATCCACTCGCCGTAGGGCGCCTCCCAGAGGATCGACCAGTTGCACTCGTAGGCCAGCATGGGGACGGTTCCTTCCCTGGGGCGGGCGGCCGGCCCCCGGCAACAGA
>DJGG01000023.1:1846-15922 GCA_002432195.1 Desulfobacteraceae bacterium UBA5852 | reverse complement strand
CTCAGCGGTGCGCAGCAGCGTTCCCAGGTTTTGGGGGTCCTGGATAAGGTCCAGCAGCAGGAAAAAGGGCGGCTCGGATTGGTTTTTCGCGTTCTGAATCAAATCTTCGAGCGCGGCGTAGGGGTACGCGCTGGCTTCCAAAGCAACGCCCTGGTGGTGGCTGGAAAGCGCGTCCAATTTATCACGGGGGGCTTCCTCCGCCGTCAGGCCGCGCAGTGTGGCAAGCCGCAGCACTTCGGGCAGCTGCCCTTCCATTTTGATACCGCGCGCAAGCACGAGGCGGAAGACATGCCGGCGCCTGGCGCGTAAAACTTCGTAGACCGGATTACGGCCGGTGATCCACTCGCGCAAAGCTACTCCCAGGTCCAGGTCGTGCCGGTTTTGCTGTCTTCCAATACGACGCCAAGCGCTTTCAGGTCCACGCGCACCTTATCCGCGAGCGCCCACAACTTTTGGGCGCGCAGCTCCATACGCAGGGCGACCAGCAGGTCGATGAAAGCGTCTGCCTTGGTGGTTCCGGTGTTTTCCTCGTTCAACTGCAGCCCGAGCACGCCGGTCAGTTCCTCAAAGACCTGCACGGCGGGGACTAACTGCGCCTGGCTTGCGCCTTCCGCGCGTGCCTGGTTAATCGCTCTGACGAGTTCGAACAGCGCGGCCAGCGCCGCGGAGCTGTTAAAGTCGTCATCCATGGCTTCTTTGAACTGCGAACGGGTTTTTTGCGCGTCGGCTTCCAGCGCGGCAGCTCTGGCTGGTTCCAGCCCGGGCGCGCCAGGGTCCGCGGCTTTCTTCGCGCTGAGCAGGCGCTTGTAGGCTTGTTCAGTCTGCGCCAGCACTTCGTCGTTGTAGGTGAGCGGGCTGCGGTAGGAGCCGTTCAGCACCAGCAGGCGCATCACATCGCCGGGATGCTCCGCTAGAAATTCGTCGATCAGCACCATGTTACCCAGCGATTTGGACATTTTCTCGCTTTTGAGCGTCAGCATGCCGTTGTGCATCCAGTAGGTCGCGAAAGGCTTGTGGGTGAGTGCTTCGGTCTGGGCAATTTCGTTTTCGTGGTGCGGAAAGATCAGGTCATTCCCGCCGCCGTGGATGTCGATTTGTTCGCCGAGGTGGTGCATGTTCATCGCCGAGCACTCGATATGCCAGCCCGGGCGGCCTTTGCCCCAGGGGCTGTCCCAGGCAGGTTCGCCCGGCTTGGCGGATTTCCACAGGGCAAAATCCATCGGGTGTTCCTTGCGGTCGTCCACCTGGATGCGCGCGCCGGCGTTCATGCTTTCCAGGCGGCGCCCTGAGAGCTTGCCGTAGTCCGGGTCGGAATCCACGCGGTAATAGACGTCGCCGTCCACCTGGTAGGCAGAGCCCTGGTCCACCAGAGCCTGGATCATCTCCAGGATATGCGCCATTTCCTGCGTCGCGCGCGGGTTGAGGGTGGCGGGTTTGATGTTCAGGGCTTCCAGGTTGCGCTTGTAATCCTCAATATAGCCTTGCGCGAGCTGGAAAGGATCCGCTCCGGACTGTCTGGCGCGGTCGATGATTTTATCGTCCACATCGGTAAAGTTCATCACGAAGCGCACTTCATAACCGGAATACTCCAGATAGCGGCGGACAATGTCGAATACCAGCGCCGACATGGCGTGTCCGATGTGCGCGCGGTCGTAAACGGTCGGTCCACACACATACATGCGCACTTTTCCGGGCTGGAGGGGCTCGAATCCCTCCTTGCGACGGGTCAACGTGTTGTAGATCTGCAGTGCCATGCTCTACACCCCTTGTGCGTGTCGTGGATGACGATGGGAATTCGGGCCGGGGGGCGTCACAACCCGCCGGCGGGCCGGTCACGGCCGGTGAGCGGCGATCAGGGCGACGCAGTAGGCGCTGATGCCCTCCCCGCGGCCGGCGGGCCCCAACCCCTCGGTGGTGGTGGCCTTGACGTTCATGCAGGCCGCATCGATGCCGGCCGCCGCGGCCAGGCGTTGCCGCATGGCCTCCCGGTGGGGCGCAATGCGGGGGGCTTGCGCCACCACCGTGGCGTCGAGGTTGACGATGCGATAACCGGCCTGGGCAACCTGCCGGCAGGTCCGCGCGAGGAGCTCCAGGCTGGAAATACCCTCCAGGCGCGGATCGCTGTCGGGAAAATGCTCGCCGATGTCCCCCAACCCGGCCGCCCCCAGAAGGGCATCGCAAACCGCATGGGTCAGCACGTCCGCATCGGAATGCCCCCGCAGCCCGTGGGAGAAAGGTATGGCCACGCCACCCAGGACCAGCGGCCGTCCCGGCTCAAGGCGGTGGACATCGTAACCGAATCCCACGCGCATGGCTCTCAACCTCAAGTATGGGGTCAAAGCGGTCGAAAACGTTTTCATAGCATACGGACCTCCGAGCGTAAAGAATCCGCTGGTCAGCGGCGATTGACAGTCCCCGATGGCGCGTTACGGTGATTGATGGTATGTCATGATCCCAAAGCAGGGACATCGGGGCACCGCCACCCCGCTACCCGGCGGTCGAAGGAAACAGGAATGGACCACCCTCCCCGCGTCGACTTCCGCAAGCCGGACCTCTATACCCTCACGCGGCGCTACACCGTCGTGGACATGCATTTCCATACCCGTTATTCCGACGGCACCAACGGGGTGCGCACCATCGCCGCCAATGCCCGCCGGCTGGGAATCGGCATCGCGGTCACGGACCACAACGCCGTCCAGGGGGCGTTGGAAATCGCCCGTTTCAAGGGTCTTCTGACCATTCCCGGCATCGAGGTGACCTCGGTGGAGGGCACCCACCTGCTGGTTTATTTCTACCAGGAAAAAGACCTGCGGGCCTTTTTCATCGAGAACGTCCGGCCTTTCATGGGGCCCGACGTGATGAGCTCCACCTCCCTGGAAATGGAGCAACTGGTTCGCCGGGCGCGGCGTTTTCACTGCCTGATCATCTTCCCCCACCCTTTCAGCGCCGCCTACACCGGCATCCAGAACACTTATTTCAGCGACGAGCGCCGGCAAGCCCTTTTCCGCCTCGTGGACGGCGTGGAGGCCCTCAACGCCGAAAACATGAACAAATGGAACCTCCAATGCACCGTGCTGGGATTCAACCTCAACAAGGCCATGACCGGCGGCAGCGACGGCCACCGCATCACCCAGATGGGTCGCGCCGTCACTTATGCCGCCTGCCCCCGCCGCCGGGACGCCTTTCTGGATGCCATCAAGCAAGGCGAAGGCTGGGTGGTGGGCAAGGAGATCAACCTGCTGCGTAAAATGACCTCCAACACCATCAAGCTCAGCACCAGTTTTCGCAATTATCCCAATCTCATGGAGAAGAACATCCGCTACAGCTATTCCCTGTTCAACGCCAAGTCCCGCACCTTGCGCAACACCGTCGTGCGCCGTTTCCAGGAGCGCCTTCACCGCAACGGCTGACACGCGCCTCGAAGCACTGCTCCGCCCCTCATGCATGTCCCCTTTTCGGATGCGATGAACTCCGGAGGAATTCATCCCTCCACGCGGCGGGTCCCGGCCGCTTGACCGTGACTTGGGGGCGAGGCTATAGTCCTGCGGTTTCGAGGGACGACCCTCAAAGACAACCGCCGCGGCCGCCCCGCCGCCGTCCCCCTGCCGCTGCAGGGGCAGGCGGCACGACGGGCGCGCCGCCTGCCCGGGAGGTCCGCCAGGTGGAAATCCGCCGATTGATCCGACAAGCGTGCGCGCACGAGGGGGGGGCGCTGGGGGAACGCGATGCCAAGGCCGTGCTGCGCGCCTATGGCATCCCCAGCGTGCCGGAAGAGGTCGTGGGGGATCCCGCAGCGGCCGTAGCGGCCGCCGCGCGCCTGGGATACCCGGTGGTCCTCAAAGGCCACGGCGCCCATCTGCTCCACAAGACCGAACATGGGCTGGTGCACCTCAACCTGCCGCATCCCGAGGCCGTGCGCCAGGCGGCGCGGGCCATACTGGCCGACGGTCGTGACGGTGTCACGGAGATCCTGGTGCAACCCTATGCGCAGGGCCAGCGCGAATTCGTGGCCGGCCTCACCCGGGATCCCCACTTCGGACCCGTGGTGCTCTTCGGCCTTGGCGGCGTCCTCACCGAAGCCCTGGCGGATACCAGCCTGCGCCTGGCCCCTCTGGAACCCGGGGACGCGGCGGAGATGCTGACGGAAATTCGTGGTCGGGCGCTACTGGGAGCCTTCCGGGGCGAGGCGGCCGCCGGTCGGGAGGCCCTGCTCAAGGTTCTCGCGGGCCTTTCGCGCCTGGCCATGGATTTTCCCCAGGTGGCCGAAGTGGACATCAATCCCCTGCGGGTGACGCCCTCCGGGGAGATCCTGGCCCTGGACGCCCTGATGGTCTGCCGGGAATCTTCGGTGGCCCCCGAGAGGTTCCCCCCCATTGCGCCAAAGGAGATCGGAGGATTGTTCCATCCCCGCTCCGTGGCCTTCGTGGGGGCATCGTCGCGGTTCGGCAAGTGGGGCCACATGCTGTTCGCCAACACCGTGGGGGCCGGATACCAGGGCGCCGTATACCTGGTCAACCCCCGGGGGGGGCGCATGGCCGGGCGCCCCGTCTACCCCTCCATCGGGGACGTGCCGGGGTCCGTGGACCTGGCCGTGGTGACCATCCCCGCCCGGGGAGTTCCGGAGCTCATTCCCCAGTTGCGCGCCAAGGGCGTGAAGCACATTCTGCTGATCTCCTCGGGGTTCGGGGAAACGGGACCCGAGGGCCGGCGCCGGGAGGCGCAACTGGTGCGCCAGGCCCGGGAGGCCGGGATGCTGATCCTGGGGCCGAACACCATGGGGATCTGCAACCCCCACATCGGCTTCTACTGCACGGGTTCGGCCGTGCAGCCGGCGCCCGGGCACACCGCCGTGGTGGCGCAATCGGGCAACATGGGGGTTCAGCTGTTGGCCTTTGCCGAGCAGCAGGGCATCGGGGTGCGCGGTTTCGCGGGTTCGGGCAACGAAGCCATGATCACCATGGAGGACTACCTGGAGGGTTTCGAGGCCGACGAACTCACCCACACCGTCATGCTTTACGTGGAGAGCCTCAAAAACGGCCGCCGCTTTTTCGAGAGCGCCCGACGCCTGGGGCGCCGCAAGCCGGTGGTGCTGCTCAAGGGCGGGCAGAGCCGGGCCGGCAATCGCGCGGCCGCCAGCCACACGGGCGCCATGACCTCCGATGGAGCGGTATTCGATGCCATGTGCCGCCAGGCCGGCATTGTCAAGGTGAACCATCCCATGGAACTCCTCGACCTGGCGGCGGCCTTCGACGCCCTGCCCCTGCCGCGGGGCAACCGCGTGGCCATCATGACCCTGGGCGGCGGCTGGGGGGTGGTCACCGCCGACCTGTGCGAACGCTACGGGTTGGCTGTTCCGGACTTGTCCCCCGCCCTCGTCGAGCGCTTCGACCGGCTTCTGCCGCCCTATTGGAGCCGATCCAACCCCGTGGACCTGGTCGGCGAAAACGACCCCTCCCTCCCCCTGACCGTCATGGAGCAGCTTCTCGGCTGGGATGGCTGCGATGCCGTCATCAATCTGGGGATCCACGGCCGGCGCCTGATGGTGGAGCGCCTGATCGCCAACGTTTCCAAGGCCGACCCCGACACCGATCCGGCCTTTCTGGCGTCGCTGCACCAAACCCTGGCCGCCTACGAGAGCGACTACCGCGCCCATGCGGCCCGGCTTGTGGAGCGCTACGCCAAGCCAATTTTCGGCGTGAGCCTGATGACGGCGAAAAACGACCTCACGGTCTACAGCGTGCCGGGCGTGCGCGCCAAAAGCGTTTTCTACGAGACCCCGGAGCGGGCGGTGCGGGCCCTGGCGCGCATGGTCGACTACCACCGTTTCCGCTTGCGCTCCCCGGAGGCCACGGCCTGAAGCCCCCCTGTGGATCGCGCGGCGTTGCGGGCCAAATTCGCCGCGGGACCCAAAGAGGTTGTCCCCCGGCGGGATTTTTGCTATGCATGCCCCATCGGTCAGCGGGTAGGAAGCTCTGGCGGCCATCGGCGGCGCCCCGGGGAACCCAGAACCTGCTGCGGGGCGACACCCTTGGCACCCCCCGCGCCGCGCGGCGCGAATCGTCGCCGCTTCTCCACTCCACGCGGAACACCGGCCCTCGGTACGGCCCAATCCGCTCCACCGCCGCCCAGAAACGCATGATGCTCAACATCGTCAATACGCCCTACACATCCAGGTTCGATTTCGAAATCGGCTACCTCGTCAAAAGCCCCTGCCGCGGATGCGAGAGCCGGCCGAACCTGCCGCGTTGTTCCCGGGAGTGCGATCTGATCGAGCGCATCCAGAGCGTTCTGGCGGAAAGCGTCTCCTGCGCCCACCGCGGCTGAAGAACACCCGCCGGTACGGTCGCCTTGTGAAAATACCCTCGCCGGACCTCCCTTGACCCGCGCAACGGGAGTGGGTGACCGCCCGGCCGCAATCCACACGCCCGCGATTCCGCTCTTCAGGGAGGCCCCTTATGCCCCAGCACCACCCCGCCCAGGCGCCCGCCTGGAAGCTCTTGCGCGTCCATGCGGACGTCATGGCGCAACCGGACAACCACTTGCGTCACCTCCTCCAGGACCGTCGCCGCCTGGCGGACTTCAGCCTCTCGGGGGGGGGGCTGTTCTACGATTTTTCCTGCCAGCGGGTGAACCGCGACACCATGGCCCTGTTGCATGCGCTGGGGGAGCAGGCCGGCATCCGGGACGCCTTCCGCCGCATGCTGGCCGGGGCCAAGGTCAACACCACCGAAAAACGGGCCGCCCTGCACACCGCCTGCCGCGACTTTTCCACCACCCCCATCCTCCTGGACGGTCGGGACGTGAAGCCCGAGTTGGCCCGTGTGCGGGGGGAGATCCGCGACTTCGCCGCCGAGGTGCACGCCGGACGCATCGCCGGCGCGGGCGGGCGGCCCTTTGCCCACGTGGTGGTGATCGGCATCGGCGGTTCCTATCTGGGGACGGAATTCGTCGCCACGGCACTGGCGGCGTGGGCGGACAAGGGGATCCGGCTGCATTTCCTGGCCAACGTGGACATCGACAACTTCGCCGCGGTGAGCGCGGCCATCGATCCCGAGACCACCCTGTGGGTGGTGATCTCCAAAAGCTACACCACGCCGGAAACGGCCGCCAATGCCTCCCTGGCAGCGGAATTCATGCGCTCCCGGGGACTGGATCCTTCCCGTCACCTGGTCTCCGTCACCAGCCAGGGCAGCCCCGGGGACGATCCCGCCAATCCCGTGCTCAAGACCTTCCACATGTTCGATTATATCGGCGGGCGCTACAGCGTTTCCTCCGCTGTCGGCGGGCTCCCCTTGAGTCTCTTGCTGGGTTATGCCCGCTTCGAGGAATTCCTCCAGGGAGCCGCGGAGATGGACCGGCACGCGGCCGATGCCGAGCCGGGAGCCAATCTGCCGCTCACCGCAGCCCTCATCGCCGTCTGGAACAACAACTTCCTGGGGTACCCAGCCCGGGCCGTCATCCCCTACGCGGACCCCCTGCGCAAGCTCGCCGCGCACATCCAGCAACTCAACATGGAAAGCAACGGCAAGGCGGTGACGACCGGCGGCGAACCCCCGGCAGGCGCAACGGGGGTCCTGATCTTCGGCGAACCCGGTACCAATGCCCAGCACTCCTTCTTTCAGCTGGCCCACCAGGGGCGTCCCCTGCCCATCGAGTTCATCGGTGCGTTGCGCCCCCAGTACAGCGGCCTGCAGACGACCTCCCGAGGAGTCACCAACCACCAGGAACTCTGGGCCAACCTGCTTTCCCAGCCCCTGGCCCTGGCCCAGGGGCACCCCCATGTGGACCCGGCCCGTCGTTTCCCGGGGAACCGCCCCTCCAGCACCCTTCTGCTGGAGGACTTGAGCCCACGCAACGTGGGACGCCTGCTGGCCTTCTACGAAGCCCAGACGGTCTTCGAGGCCTTTGTCTGGGGCATCAACCCGTTTGATCAGTTCGGGGTGGAGTTNNTGGGCAAGACCATGGCTTCCGGCATCCGCTCCGCCATGGCCGCCCGCAACCGCGACGGCGGCCAGAGCTTCCGGGATCAGCCCCCCAGCGTGCAGGTCTACCTGGATGCCCTTTTCCGCGGCCGCCTGCCCCAGGTGTGAGCAGGCGGGCGCACCCGCGCGCCCCGCACAAACAGACCGCCCCCCTGGCCTCGGGCCAAGGGGGCGGTGTTTTCGGGCTGCGGAGCGTCCGGCAGCCGGCGCAGGCGGCGGAGGTCGGGAGCTGGCGATTAGAACCGGTGTACCGCGGCAGCCCAGGTGAGCCCCGACCCCAGGCCCAGGAACATGACGGTGCTCCCCTGGCCCACCAGCCCCATTTCCACGGCCTCGTCCAGGGCCAGCGGAATGGATGCCGCCGTCGTGTTGCCGTAGCGCTGGATGTTATGAAACACCTTTTTCTCCGGCAGTTTCATGGACTGCTGGTAGAACTGGTTGATTCGGAAATTGGCCTGGTGGGGGATGAACAGGTCGATATCCTCCAGCGCCAGGCCCGTGGCCTCCAGGACCTCCCGGGTGACTTCCGGCAGACGCCGCACGGCCTCCTTGAATATGCTTTTGCCGTCCATGGTGGGAAAATGCCGTCGCTCCCTGAGCATGGCCTCCGTCAGGCGCGGCCACTCGCGGGAGGCGGGGGCCTCGGTCATGAGGCTTTCCGCCAGGGCGCCGTTGGCATGCAGCACCGACCCCAGGACCCCTAAAGGTGCGTCGCTGTCCACGGCTTCCACGCAAACCGCCGCGGCGCCATCGCCGAAGATCACCGACACGTCCCGGCCGGCGGTGGAGATGTCCAGCCCGCTGCTGTGGACCTCCGCCCCCACCAGCAAGATCCTGCGGGCCATGCCGCTGCGGATGTAGGCGTCCGCGGTGGCCAGGCCGTAGATGAATCCCGTGCACTGCTGCCGGATGTCCAGGGCCGGGGTGGCGCTGAGGCCCAGCTTGTGCTGCAGAAGACAACCCGATCCGGGGAAAAAGAGATCCGGACTCAAGGTGGCGAAGATGATCAGGTCGATGTCCTCCGCCTGCCAACCGGCCTTGGCCATGGCGCGCTGACTGGCCGCCAGGCCCAGATCCGAGGCCCCCGTGCGGACACCCTCCTCTACCCAATAGCGTTGTTCGATGCCGGTGCGCTGCCGGATCCACTCGTCGGAGGTGTCCATCCAACGGGTCAGGTCGGCGTTGGTCACCACCCTGGGCGGGACGTAGCGTCCGGTTCCCACGATGACAGCTCGCTTCATTGGTATACTCCCCTGTGGGTCGACAATGGATACGTCCCGGGCCGAAGACTCGGCGGGACACGGGTTGCCGCTCGATGCGGGGGCCGCCCGGGGCAACGGGGCCCCTCGTGTATTGCCTTGGGGCGACCCCACGAGTTTCCAGGAGTCGCCCGTCACCGCGCCCAACGGATCGCCGGTGGAAAGCGTGGTGTCCTTCCCCCAATGCGGGGTGGGGGATCCGGCCCGGCCTGCCCGCGTTCGAAGGTTTCACCGGACCGGGAACGCCGGCCCCCTGGCCCACGAACAGGCTAGAGGCCCTCTCCTCCGGCCTCCGGCACCCGCCAGAGGCTTTCCCTCAGCCCCGAGCGGCGCTCCAGGCGCGCCCGGATGGTGCGCTCCAGTATGGCTGCTGGGGCCCAGAGGTGAACCCGTTCCCGGGCCCGCGTCACTCCGGTGTAGAGCAATTCACGTGTCAGCACCGGGCTATCGCGGTCGGGCAGCAAAAGAACCAGCTCCGCCACTTCGGAGCCCTGGCTGCGGTGCACGGTCAGGGCGTAGGCGGTGACCACGGCCGGCAGCCGGCGGCAATCGACCCAATGGGCGTTTCCCCGGGCGTCCCGGAAACAGACGGCCGGCGCTGCGATGCCGGGACGGGGCCAGACCACCCCGGTGTCCCCATTGAACAACCCCAGCCGATAGTCGTTGCGGGTTACCAGCACTGGTCGTCCCGCATACCAGGTGTCCCCCGCATCGATCAACCCAGCCGCCGCCAGTGCCTCTTCGGCCAGGCGATTGATCTCCTCCACTCCCAGGGGGCCGGCCTTCACGGCGCACAGGATCCGGAATCGGCTGAAGCGTTCCAGGGCTTCGAGGGGCCCGGGGGAACGGAGATAGCCTTCGTAGCCGCGCCGGGCCAGGTCCCGCAGCATATCCCGGGAAGGTGCCGCGCCATCCGGGGTGAGCCAAACCAGCTCGTCGCGACCTTCGGCCAGGATCTGGCGCGCCGTTCCGGCGTCGCCGTGATTGACCGCCCGGCTGAAGCGCCCGATGGGGCTGGCGGCTCCGAAGCGGTAGTTCTTCTGCAGCACCGTCACGGTGTCGGCCAGGGTCGTGGCACTATGGCATCCGGCCGCAGGCGCGTCAAGTTTCCGATGGAGGAGCCTGGCGCAGCGCCGCCGGAAGGTTTCCGAGTAGAGCCCTTCCTGGCGGCGGTCACACAGATCCCCCATCACCGCGCCGGCATCCACGGAGGCCAACTGGTCCTTGTCTCCCAGGACGATGAGACGGGCCTGGGGGGCAAGCGCGGCCACCAGGCGGTTCATGAGCGCCAGGTCCACCATGGACGCCTCGTCCAGAACCACCACGTCCGCACCCAGGGGGTGGTTCCGGTCGTGCCGGAAGCGCCCTCCGGGCTGCCAACCCAGGAGGCGGTGGATGGTGCTGGCCTCCCGGGGCCAGGCCATCGCGCCGTGGCCGACATCGGCCGGACCCAGGGGCCCCACGGCTTGCATGGATTCGGCCATGCGCGCGGCGGCCTTGCCCGTGGGGGCGCACAGGCGGATGCGCAAGGGGTGGTCTTCCGGCTGCAATGCCTGAAGGAGCACCAGAATTTTGGCCATGGTGGTGGTCTTGCCGGTTCCCGGGGCACCGGAGATGATGCACAAACGCTTGGTGACCGCGCTCAAGGCCGCCACGGCCTGCCAATCCGGCGCCCCGTCCCCGCCGGGCGGGAAAAGCCCTGCGAGACTCCGGCCGAGACGCGCCTCGTCGCCAATGGGCACCTCCTCCCGGGCCAGACCCAGGAGTCGCCGGGCCAGGGTCGTTTCATGGTGGTGGAAGCGCTGCAGGTAGAGACGGTGGCCGGCATCCAGGACAAGGGGGCGCCAGTCGCCGGGCCCGCCCACCAGGGGCGAGCGCCGCAGCGACTGTTCCCAGACCGCCAGCTCCGGCCAGCACGGGCTGTCCGGGAAGTCGGCGCTCATGGGCTGGCCGGCGGATCGGGCGAGATCCAGACAGACGTTCCCCTCGCCGGCCGCCCGGCTGGCAAAGGCCGCGGTGAGGGCCACCAGGGGATCGCCCGCGGGTTGCTGCCGACGCACGAACCAACCCAGACAGAGGTCCAGATCCGTCAGGGCGCCGCCGCGGTGCAGGATCTGCAGATGATCCATGCTCACGGCAGCGGCCTTCCGCGGAAAGCGGCCGGCATGCCCCGCTCCGGCAGCAGCAGGCCGGCGAGTTCCTCCATGAGCTCCTCCTTCGGCCGATCCCAATAGACCCCCGGGGAATCCGGCCGATCGGCCCGCATCCCGCGGATGAAGAGATACAACACCCCCCCGAAGTGATCGGCGTAACGGTATCCCGGCAGGCGCTGCCGGAGCATGCGGTCCAGCGCCAGGGCATACAAGTGGTATTGAAGCACGTAGAGCTCCCGGGTCATGACCCCTTCGAGGGCCGCCAAATGGTAATGGCCGATGCGGTCCCCCAGAAGGTTGGATTTCCAGTCCAGCAGGTAGTAGCGCGAGTGCCAGCGGAACACCAGGTCGATGTACCCTTTCAGGGCGCCCTCCTGGGGGTGGAGCGCGAGACGCTCCAGGCGCCGGGTGAAATCCCCGCGCCAGGTCCCCGGCAGGTGGCGTTGGAAGCAGTCCACCAAGGGGCCCAGGGCCAGGGGCTTCAAGGGGTGGTAGAATTCCATTTCGGCAACCCGGTCCTGGGGGGCCAGGTCGCGCAGCCGCAGGCTTTCCTCCCGGCCGGAGGGCAGCGCCGCCCCCAGCACGTGCCCCAGGCCGGCCGCTACCGGCCCCGCCCAGTGGCGGGGGNNGTCTTCCACCCACAGGGCGCGCTGCGGCTCGCCGCTTTCCGCGAAGTCGACATTCTCCAGCAATTCGTGGAAAAAAAGCCCCGCCCGGGCCCCGGCCGGAAAACCGGCCAGCTCGCCGATGGGTTCGCTGTCCGCCGGCAGCGGGGAGCGGCTGTCCGCCGGGGAGAGGGCGTCGAGGTCGAACGCCTCCTCACGGCTTTCCGCCCCCCGGGCAGCCAGGGCGGAGTAGCTGGTGACCCGCCAGTCGGCGCGCAGGGTGCGGTGCAGGGGGCGGACCCGCAGGTCGCGTGGCGCCGGGCGGGCAGCCAGGGGCCGCGTCTCCCGCGCGGGAGGAAGCGCGCCCAGGGCAATGCTGCCGGCGGACCTCTGGGCCAATTCCGCGTAGGCCTCCGCGGGACCCGCGGATGAGGGAGACCCTTGGGGATCCAGGAGGTAGGCCAGGGAGGAACCTGCCGCGGCGGGCAACCAGGCATGCACCAGGTAACAGCGGTTCCGGGCCCGGGTGACGGCCACATAGAGGAGACGCAGGCTCTCGGCCAAGGCCTCCTCCTGGGCCCACTCGCGGTGTTGCGCCGCCATGGGGGAGCCCAGGTCCAGAAAAGGGCGGAAGTCCCGGGTGGGGTCGTGGAAAGTGAGGGCGTCGCCGTCCACCCGGAGGGCCTCCCAGTTGAAGGGGCAGAAGACGACGGGGTATTCCAGGCCCTTGCTCTTGTGGATGGTGACGATGGTCACGGCCCGGGCATCGCTTTCCAGGCGCAGTTGATGCTCCTCCGGTTCCCCCAGGCGCCGTTCCCTGCGCTCCGCAAGCCACGTGACGAGCCCCGCCATGCCCGGATCCCGTGTGGAGCTCTCCTGCTGCAACAACTCCAGCAGGTGAAGCACGTTGGTGAGGCGGCGTTCGCCGTCGGGCAGCGCCAGGAGCCGGGCCGGGCACCCCTCGGTCACCAGCAGACGGCGGAACATGGCGGTGAGACCGTCGCGCCGCCACAGGTCATGGTAGCGGGCAAAACGTTCCGTGAGGGTCAGGATACGGTCGGTTTCACCCTCCAGGGTGTCCAGGGAAGCGGCGCCGACCCCCAGCATGTCGGTGGCCAGGGCCGCCCGCAGGCGCCCCTCGTGGGCGGGCTCCGCCACCGCCGCCAGCAACCGTTCCACTTCCAGGCTCTCCGGGCTGTCAAAGACGTTGCCGGCGTTATAGACCATGGCCGGCACCCGGATGGCGCTCAGGTGGGCTTTGATCAGGCGGGCCTGGTGATTGGTGCGCACGAGCACCGCCACCTCGCCGGGGTGCCCTACCCCTCCCCCGTCGACGAGGCGCCGTATTTCGCCCGCCACGGCCGTGCACACCCGCAGGAGGGCGTCGGACTTGGGCATTCCCCGCGGGTTGGACGCATTGGGCCGCCCATCCAGGATCCACAGCCGGAAGGGGTCGTCGGCCATGCCGGGAGCGGCGGGCGTCCTCCCGGCAACGGCCGGGGTGAAATGGATGTCCGGCAGCCGGAAGGGGTCCGGCCGGGAGGCGAACAAGGCGTTGACCGCCTGGATCAGGCGCGGGGCCGAGCGCCAGTTGTGCCTCAGGGTAAAACGATGGGCGGCGGCGCGCGCCGCCTGCAGGTAGGTGAAGACATCGGCGCCCCGGAAACTGTAGATGGCCTGCTTGGGGTCGCCGATCATGAAGAAGAGCTGCCCGCCGGCCCCGAAGAGGCGGGCTAAAATCCGGTATTGCAGCGTGTCGGTGTCCTGGAATTCGTCCACCAGGGCCACGCGGAAGCGCCTGCGCAGGGCCTCGGCGAGCGCCGCGCCCCCCTCCCCTTCCAAGGCCCGGTCCACCCGCAGGAGCAGATCGTCGAAAAACTGGACATTGTCGACGGCCTTGCGGGATTCCAGGGCGCTTGCGGCTTCCTGGAGAAAGGTGGCCTTGAGGGCCGTGAGGGCCGCATCCATTTCCGTTTCCAGCCGCGCGCCGGCCGTCCACAGGGCTTGGCAGGCGTCGAACAGCGGATCCTGGGGAGTGGCCTGGCCCTTGCGGGTGGCCCGGGCCAGGCGCTCCCGG